>DATANW010000408.1:0-9384 GCA_036266055.1 Pyrinomonadaceae bacterium
GATGGCGGCGGCGTATGGCACCCGCGAGTAGCCGAGCAACAGAGCAAACACCGATCCGAAGGCGGTCCAGAGCACCATCGCGGTGAAAAGAGTTGCGACTGAACCACCGTAAATCCGCTCCATGAAAATCGAAACGATGAAGTTTGACTGCGGGTGCTGATCGGCGGGGACAAACTCACGCCACGGCACCACGCCGATAACCGAGAAATTTATGGCGATGTAGATCAACGCCACGGCGATCACGCTGATGATCACCGAGCGAGGAATCGTGCGTCCCGGTTCTTTGACTTCTTCGCCGATGTAGCAGATGTCGTAGTAGCCGAGATAATCAAAAATGCCGATGCGCGTCGCCGCGCCCAAACCCAAAAAGAAGCCGAGCGAGAAGTTGAACGCGCCAGGTGGAAAGTCAAAAGCAATACTTGAATTGAAATTGAAAACACCCGTGACGATCACCGCGAGCGTCGTCAGAATCGTCCCAACCCACAAACTGACTGTTAACTTGCCGATGAACGTGATGCGTCGATACAGAAGCGTGATGTTCAAAAGTCCGAGCGCGACGATCACTGCGATCGATTGAGGCCGGCCCATGTCTTTCCAGATGTAGCCGAGATACTGAGTGAAGCCGATGTAGCCCGAGGCAATCTCCAATGGACCACTGAGAATGAATTGCCAGATAAACAAAAAGCCCATGAGCCGCCCAAACGTTTCGCGTCCAAAACCCTCGCGCAGGTAAATGTACGAGCCACCCGATCCCGGCATCGAGGCGCCAAGCTCGCTCCAGATCATGCCGTCCGAGATCGTTATGACTAGCGCAATCAGCCAACCCAGCATCGCCTGTGGCCCACCCAACGTGGTGAGAAGCAACGGGATCGTAATGAACGGCCCGATGCCGATCATGTTCGTCATGTTCAGCGCCGTGGCTTCGAGCAATCCAAAGCGCCGCAGCAGATGCGGCGCTTCCGGACCGTTTCCGTGGCTTAAATGATCAGCGCTCATTTGGTTTCGACAGGTCGAGCGAAACTCCTCTTCTTTTTATTTTTGAACGTGCAGTGGCCATCCAAGTCTCATAGCTCGTGCCGGCGCCCCCGTTGAGTTTTGGATCAGCCTTGCTGAAGCCTGGTTCCTGATTCGGATCCGCGAGACCGCCGACCGGAATCTCATGCCCGTTGTTGAAGAACGTGTTGTCGCGATGATCGAAGTTACTGACTTTCACGCCTTCGCCCGTTACCTGGTAAAGCATCGTCTCGTCGACCACGCCTGAGAGTATGAAGATGTTGTTTTTCAGCGCGAGATTTTCCGTTTGCGTCAATCGCACCGAGCGCTCGCAACCTTTACCGGGACTATCAACTTCGTTTCCCGGTCGAATCAGCAGCACGCCTCGCTCGCCGATGCCTACGAAGGTGTTGTTTTCGATCCGTGCGTTCTTTACCGCCCAGATCGAAACCGGTTCGACGGGCCGTTCACCCGAACGTGTTGAAACCACGAGGTTGTTGCGCGCAGTCAGGTCATACGATTCGAACTTTGCAAACGAGCAGGGATCGCCGTAGCGTCCGTCAATAAATAAATTCGGATCCGTTGAACCGCCTGAGAATGCCGCTCCCGAGTTGTCGACGAACACGTTTGCTTCGATCAGCACACGACTTCCGCCACCCTTAGACACAACCCCGCGATGAGAATTGCGAATGAGGTTTCGCCGCACGATCGTGTCGTCCACACACGGCAGATCAATCGCCGGCTTGCGTTGATAGTTCTTGCCGTCAAACAGCTCGTTGTCTTCAATCGTGATGTGATGCGACTGGTTAAACTTGATCAGGTACAGACGGTCGTCGTCCTGCAGCGGGTCATAAGACGACGTGCACCCGCCCGGCGGACATTCGTAATGCACTTTGCAGTTGCGAATTGTGATGTGGCTGGTCCAAAGACTTCGGTCGTACCAGGCGGCTGTGTAACCACCCGGAGGATCGTTTGTCTTAACGCGATTGAAGGACTCTTCCGGTTCATAAACACTATCGCCGTGAATTCCGTTGCGACGCGAGTTGAGCTTTTTCCCTGAAGCGTCGCGATAGTATGGATTCGGAAAGATGTCGAAGCCGTCGATCACGATGCCCTGGGCGAGATGAAAACGAATGTGATCGATGATCACGCCGTGCTTCGATTCGGCGCGGATCGTGAGAGGCCGGCGGGGATCGTAGCGATAGATACCGGTCGTGTCCGGGCGCACGGTAACCGGCGGGTGCGGATCGTCTTTTTGCAGCTCATCGGCGAGCGTGAGCGTGAAGGTTAGCCCGCCCCACCGCGCGGTAGCGCCAGCTTTGCGATAGTCGCCGTTCTTCGCGACAATCGTATCGCCACTCGTAACCTGCTGAAGCGCAACTCGCCACGATTTGTAAGGACGATCGTAACTTCCATCCGCAGGACGCGCGTCTGTGCTGAGTAGATCCACGTAAACAGTCTTCGCCGAAGCCTGCGCGCCGGCCGCGGCCATGACTACTAACAGGATGAAGGCGCAACAAAGTTTGCTCCTCATCTGTTAATCGCCTTCGGCTCGTTGCCACACTCCATTGAGCATGACTCGCTTAATATGACGCATGTTGCTGATGTTCTTCAACGGATCGCCTTCGACCAAAATCAGGTCCGCGAGCTTGCCCGCTTCCACGCTTCCCAGTCGATCGGCGATGTGAAAGTAACGAGCGTTTTCCATCGTTCCCGCGACGAGCGCCTGCATCGGCGTCAAGCCCGATTCGACCAGCAACTCGAGCTCGCGTTGATAAGCCCAGCCGCGCTTTGCGTGCGGCACATCGGAATGCGAGCCGACGACGATCTTCGCGCCTGCCTTACTCGCGAGGCCGACAAACGCCTCCATCTGCTTGAACCCGTGAACGTGTATCTCGCCACTGTCCTTGTCTCCACGTTGCTTCTCAAAGACCGCCAGAGTGGGCGAAACCACGACGCCATGGTCCACGATCAGCTTCAAGAGCGATTGGGCCTGCGGTGTATTCAGATTTATCGCGTTCCAAACCTGGTAGCGTCCTTCGCGCCTGGCGTTGTTGTCAGCCAACATTGCCTGTCGATATTTTTCCGCTTCACGGAGGGGCAGCAATGCGGTGCCGAAGGACGTCGCATGCTCGATGCCGTCAATGCCGGCGCGGATCGCGTCGCGCGCATCAACGATCTCGAGATGACCCATCACCGGAACACCTCGCGCGTGCGCGGTTTCAATCGCGACTTTCACTAACGCGAGCGGCAGACGGAAGTAGACCTTGATCCCAGAAGCGCCGTCGTCAACGAAACGATTCACTGCGAGCCGCGTCTCGTCGGCGTCGCGCACGATGAAGGAATCTGCGGGATAAGCCGGCGGCGGTGAATCGAGGTGAGGCCCACACAGAAAAAGACGCGGAGTTGGAGCCGAGGCTTTTCGTGCTGCGTCATACGCTTCGATCCACTGACCCGGATCGCGCAGCGACGTCACGCCATGCGACAGGAAGAGCGCCGGCAACGGATCGTCACCGTCGATGTGGAAGTGCGAATCGATCAGGCCCGGTAAAAGTGTGAGGCCCTTTGCGTCGATCACCTCCGCTCCCGACGGAATCTTCACCTCGCCTTGCTTGCCAACCGCCGCAATCTGTTCGCCGCGAATGACGACGACAGAATCCGGGACGACTGGTCCACCACGGCCGTCGATCAGAGTTGCGCCCACGATCGCGATCACAGATGCTGCCGCAGGCTGCGCGACCTTGTTGACCTCGCGCAGCGACGACTTCAGCGCGTCGCGGCGTTGTGCTTGTCCCAAAACACAAAGAGTAGCGATGAGTAAAAGCGAGAGATAAAATTTCATGTTGTACGAATTAACGAGTCGCAAGCACGCGCAGACGCAGCCGCCCGTCTTTTTGTCCCTTGAACGGTACATACAAGACGCCCGATTCGTTCGCCGTGCCGATGAACGTTCCCGCGGGAACGCCGTTGAATAAACCGCCACGCCAGTTTGCGCGGCCACCGGTCATTTGCAGCTCATACTTTGCGTGCGGCTTCAGGCCGCTGATGAGCAGGTTCGCTGTCTCGACGTCGGGAATCGTCACTTCAGCGTCGGTGACAAAACTTTCGCCGGTTGCAAACAACGTCACCGTACCACCTTCAACGAGCGCGCCGATCAGGTTAGAGCCGTCAACCAGCTCGACTTTCGGCACCCGCGAATCACCTTTGTCGCCGATCTCGAACACGTGCAGAAAAAAATCTTCCTTCGCCGGCTTCGCTGGTGAAACCTCGACACGCCATGCCGCCGGCACGACCGCACGAGTATTCGAGGGCAGCAGCTTTTCAAAATCTTCGCCCCAGAACGTCTTCCACATTTTTCGCAGGTATGGATCAGCCGGCAGTGGACCACCAGCCGCGGGATCGAGCGGCCAGTTTTTCCCCGAACCCCATGCGCCGCCAAACTCATCACCCGGCGTCCAAAACTCCCAACCCGGACCACCGCGCGCGATCACGTCGCGTTCGCGCGGAAGCAACGAGTGAACTCGCAAACGGCCGCCGCCATCTTCGTACGTGAAAGTCGACGCGTTTGCATATCCGGTTCCACCGTGACCGGCGTCGTTTGCTTTCGGCCCGCCCTCAATCGACGGCTTGCCGACACCGTGCAACAACCACACCTTCTTGAAATTCGGATCGGTGGTTCGCACGCGATCGAAAACAACGAAAACATTGTTCGCGGGCGCGTACGCAACCTCGCGAGTGAAGCGCTCCATCTTTGACGGTTGATACGCGTTCGTTGCGTTGCCGCGCGCGTAGACGTACGAACCCTCGTGGAGATCCGTCGCTTCCATCTCACCCGTGGCCCACAAGTCACGCGTGCGCTCAAAGTCTTCCCTGCTTCGAACCGTGTTCCAGTAGCGCGACGAATCCATTCGCTGGCCGCCGTCGTTCGCCGCGGGCCAGAGATTCTCGGCCCAGAAAAACTTCTCGCCGGGCTGGTAAACGAGCATGGAGTTGTGCGCAATCGTGCGCCGGTAATAGTTCAGGTAATGAGGGCTCTCAGTGTCCGTGTAGTCTGCGCCGCTCTCAGTTGCCAGGTAGCCTTTGTGGTAGATGACGAAATGGTTCTGGTCCAGGTGATCGTGTTTACCGAGATACGGACCAGAGTTGAATTGGATCCACGTCGAATCGGGACCAAAGCCGTCGCGCATGATCAAATGACCGATGCCGCGAAAGAAATAGGCGCGAGGAATTTCGGCGCTCGTGCTGTCAGCGGGATTTCGGGGAGTTACGTTTGGGTCATCCCAAAGAAACTGAGTAATGGCAACACGCCACTGAGGTCGTGCAGGCCAACCACTCTTGCGTAGCAACCACGCGGCGTAAGGATCCTTGAAACGGTTGATCGCATAGCCGAAACAGATGTTGTCTTCCCACTGCAAGTAGGGAAACTCGTTATCGTCGTCGCGAGCAGTAGTGCCGTCAGGCAAAACTTTGTAGAGATAAGTGTCGGTGTAATGCTGAAAGAGCGTATAACGCAGCGCCGGATCACTGTTAGCCGTAGTGCGCAACAGCTCGGCCATCATTGCCAGCGGCGCAAACGTGATGCGCTGATAGTCCATCGACTCATGATAACCACCGTCAGGAGTGATGAAGTTCGTGAGGTCGAGAATGTGATCGAGCACTGCGCGTGCATGTTTTCGCAGTGGCGCAGCACGAGATTCAACTGAAGGATGGCCTTCGATAGCAGTGAGGGCAAATAGGGCGAGCGTCAAGTAACGAACGGTGTAGTTGTGATACATCGCGAGCTGCACTTCTTTAAGCGACTGGTCCTGCAACATCTTTTCCGCCGCACGTAAAAGCTCAGCCGCGACGCGATCCTTCAGCTCGTTATCAAACCCGGGATAGTTGTAAAGCCAATCAAACGCGAGTGACCATTTGACGTATTCGGGATAAGTACGGGAGCCGACCTGTTCAGGCGTGTGACCTTCGCGGATCTTCTGCAAGGCGCGTTTCGCAAACGTCTCGTCACCGGTGAGTAGATAGCTCAGGGCCCAACCGTCGATGTCATCCGGCGGGCGAGCACCAGCTTCATACCTCGCGCGCAGAATTTTTAAACCCGTAAGTGGATCGTTCTCTCCGATCAACATGCGCGGACGCGTAAGCGAACTGGTCTGTGCACAAGTGAGCGGCAGGCAGACCCATAGACAGCAAGCTACTATGATTATCCTCGTCAGAATCAGCATTTAATTACGCTTATTGTGTTCCTTCCGCTTTGTTACCGCGGCCCGCGAGATACTTCAGCCACTCCTTCGCCATCAACCGGTGATACGGCTCGGTCATGTGAATACCGTCGAGACAGATAAACTTCGATCGTTCGGGCGACTTTGCAAGCACACTGCCTACTTCAATGACTTCGATACGGGCATCTGCGGCAGTCTTGCGGGCGCGTTCAACTGTGCCGGGTGTTACCGCTGCGGGATCGTGCACCTCGTCAAACATGTAGGGCTGGATGCCAGCAACGTTAAGACCCTGGCCCATCTGTTTCAACGCCTCGTAATCTTCATCAGTACGCGTCATTACAACGAGCAAAACTTTGTCAGGCTTCCAGGCGAGCACGTCTTTATAAAAACGCTTCTGTGCTCGCGAAGCCGTCAGACCTCCCGCTGCAAATTGCCTGAACTCCACTTTCGGATTCTCACGACGAAACACATCGATGACAATAGGCACGAAACTCGACGGTGAAGACCAGTGCAATCCCATCGTGAATGAGTGACCGACCACAGCGATTCGCTGAGGCGGCAACGCGCGCAGCCGCGGCTGGAGTTGTTTTACTTCCGGTTCCTTCAGCAACTCCGCCGCAAGCACGCGCTCATCGCGAATGTGAAGATTTTTTTCGCCCCAGTTCCAAATCTTCCGGCCCGCTATCTGCCACTCAGCCGCACTCGTACCCACCGGTGCTTCGCACGACTGCCCTGCGAGCTTGCGACCGGCTGTCAGCAGGTCTGCGTCGGCCCCCGGTAGGTTGAATTGGCCGATGTAAACCGGCAATCCGAGTCCGATGTAAAAGGCAAACTCTTCCTGCAAGCGATCGCCGTCGCGCTCGACTTCGAGAACTGTTTGATAGAGGCTCGCAACTGCACGGATCTTTACATCACTGGCGTTGGTGTTTTGCCGTAAGTAACGAGTGAAGACGTTTACTGGAGCGCGGTCGGGGATCTTCAGTCCGGAACTCAGGATTGGTTCGAGGTCTACTCCCGGATCAAATGTGCTCTCATGGCCGTGGACCCACAGCTTTACTTGTTTGACATCCGATTCAAGCAATTTTGCCTGATGCTGTGACAGAGCATTCAACGCCGCATCAGACAACTCGCCTGTTGAAAAGCATGCCTGGCCCTTTCCGGAGGCCTTCGCCAACAGCACCTGAAACGCATGAACGGCAATGATGTTTGCTTCCACAAGTTGCGCGAGCCGCGCTTCCGAGTTTTCGCGGTGTTTTGCGTTCTGCGCGTGGGGGGAGTGGATCGAGGCGAATGCCACGAGCACGGCAAGCACTGAAAGCCCTGTTTTGATTCTACGCTTCATCCCTGTTGCTCATGCCACGTCGACAGCAAGTGACCGTATATTCGCGTCGCAAGTTCCACTTGTTCGATTTCGACGAATTCGTTCGCGGTGTGAGCCTGTGCGATATTGCCTGGCCCGCACACAACGGTTTGAATCCCGGCGCGCGATAGCTTGCTTCCGTCTGTGCCGTAATTCGCTCCTGCCACTTCCTTTTCGAACCCGAGCACCTGTTGCTGCGAACGCGCTAACGCCGCCGCGATCGCGGTCTCAGCCGCAGTCTCCAGAGGCGGATCCAGCAGGTATGGGCCTTCAAAATCGAACTGCACTGATCCATCAAGCCGTTCACGCAGAAAATGTTCGCAGTCGCGCAGCGTTTGCTGACCGTCTGCAGCAGGTAACAGCCGGCACTCCACCTCGAGCACGCATTTGTCAGGCACGATATTCACTGCCTGACCGCCAGCGACTTTCCCCACGTTCAGGGTAGAGTGGCCCAACAGCGGATGCGGCGACGATGTCGCCAGTTGTCGTGCATAGTCCTGGAGGCCGAGCGCCACCCGCGCTGCATCGTAGACAGCATTTCGTCCTGACTCGGGCGTCGCTCCGTGAGCACTCACACCATGAATATTGATCCGCCAGCGGACAATTCCCTTGTGCGCGATGACGCGTTGCAGTTGTGTCGGCTCACCGACAACACAGGCAGAGACCGGCCACGACTCCTCAATCAATTTCCATGACCCGGAGAACGCAAACTCCTCATCTGCCATCGCGGCAAAGACTACAGGCGCGGGACGGTCTGGCTGATTCGCATAATCGACTACTGCCGCAAGCATCGCAGCAAGCGACGCCTTCGCGTCGCATGAGCCGCGTCCAAACACGCAACCATTCTTCATGACGGGATCGAATGGCTTGATCGACATGTTGTCGACGGGAACCGTATCCATGTGCGAGTTCAGCATGAGACCATTCCGGCCGCTTCCGGTTGCATGGACGATCCCAATTAGGTTATCGCGACCTTCGGCCACCCTCTGACGTTGGCAATCGATTCCGGACCGCGAGAGTATGGTTTCAACGAAGTTCGCCATTGCCTCTTCGACAAACTGACCGCTATTCACCCGCATCGGGTTTACACTGGGAATCGCGATCATGTCGCGCAGGAGTTGTAGAACGTTCGCCATTAGTTCCGTGCCGCGCCAACAGTTGAATTAACGCCGCGTTTTAGTTCCGCGAGTTGCGAGATGGCGAGCTCGTTCTGCGGATCGAGCTTGAGCGCGCGCTCGAGTGCGACACGTGCCTCCTCAGTTCGACCAAGAGCTTTCAACGCCGCGCCCGCGAGTACAAAGCGAATAGCGCCAGACGCAGGCCACGGCTCCGCTTCCAGCATTTTCTGATCGTCGTTTAATAGAGCGAGACGTTCGTATAGTTTTCGAGCTTCAACCTTGCGCCCCACGTGATCCAGGGCGACAGCCTTGTAGTAGTAGTTTTCAGACCACGGCTCTTCGGGTTGCGAAGGTGGATTCAGTTTTTCAGCAGCAGCGCGTTGCCACCAACGCTCGGCTTCAGCGGTTTTTCCGCCCGCATCGTACTCGCGCGCGGCTGCAACGTAATACTGCGCCTGCGACTGCATCGCGGGCCGGCCCACGCCGAAGTTGCGCGGAAACTCTGTAACTGCCGCAAACTCAGCGGCCGCTTGTAAGTGATCGCCCGCCTCGCGATATTTGCGAGCCAGACCGAGATGCGCTTTGCGATAGAGTCCGAGCGCGGCGTCCTCGCCCTCGCCGGAGGTGAACGTTGTTTTCGCAAGCAAGGCCGCGGCTTCAGAGAAACGGCGCGCATCGATGTACGCAGCGGCTAACG
>DATANW010000409.1:0-5219 GCA_036266055.1 Pyrinomonadaceae bacterium
TTCCACGCAAACGTCGAAACGCGTCCACGCCCCACTCACCATACGCACGCAGCACGACTTCTGTGTCTGAACTCGATCGCCACGCTTGCCGCTCGGACTCGAGCTCGTTACGAAGTTGTTTGAAGTTGTACGTCTCGCCGTTGTACGTGATCCAATTGCCCGTTTGCGGATCGTGCATCGGTTGATGACCGGCGTCCGACGTGTCGATCACTGCCAACCGCGTGTTTCCCAGAACCGCAGCGCCGCACATAACGATCCCCTCATCGTCCGGACCACGATGCGTCAAAGCAGCGTTCATCCGCGAGACTGCTTCCGTGTGCGAAGCAGGATCCGCGGTACTGAAAATTCCTGAAATGCTACACACCGATTGTTTCCCGAGCGAACCGCACAAATCGCTGCGATCCGTTTCGTAGCGTATGTTCCTTCACACTCTCTCTTGCCCGTTGCGAGCGTTCGGCAAACTCCGCGTTCGTGAGCGACGCAGCCGCACGCATGGCAGAAAGAATCGCCATCTCGTCACCTGCCGGAATCAGCCATCCGTTGACACCCGTTTGCACAAACTCCAACGCGGCGCCCATCCGCTCCGTCGCGATCACCGGCAACCCCGAAGCCAAACCCTCGGGAACGACAAGCCCCCAACCGTCATATCGCGACGGCACGCACAACACATCAGCCGACGCGTACAGCTCGGGCAACTCACTCCAGTCTTTAAACCCCAGAAACTCAACCCGCTCACTCACCGACCGAAGCACCTGGACGAGCGACTCACGCAACTCGCCATCGCCGGCGATCCTGAGCCGCACGTCGGGAACGTCTGCGACCAACCGCACAAATGCCCGCGCCACCAGGTCAACACCTTTGCGCTCGATCAGCGACCCGCTAAACAGAAACACACGTTCCGATCGAGCCTGCGAACGCGCGTTTCCAAACCTCTCGAGATTCGAAAAGTATGGCAAGTTGAAATACGAGCGCCGCAGTCCAAACTCCCGGCGGTACTCATCAACCGCAAACTTTCCGATTCCCCAGATCGGCATCGACGAACCATGAAGACGCGCCAGCTTCCATCTGCGCAACAGACGTCCACCAAACGCAGCCCAGGCCGCCTGCCGAAACCCTGGTCGCTCCCCCCAGAAACACCATGGACCACCACGCGACGCACGCTCCTCAATCAATTCCGTTGCCTGTGAGTGGAAGTAATAATTGAAGACGACGAGATCCGACTCGTGCACCGCCGCGCGCGCGTCCTGAAGGCGACGATCGATCTCAATCGAGTCATGTCGAATATCAGGCCGGGCCCACTGTCGCTGCGGATCGCGACTGCGCAGGTATCCGACCTTCAATTCGCAGTTCCCTCCGGCCTCGATCTCGTTGAAGAGCTCGACCTGATAAGGCGATGGTGAATCGGTCAGCACGAAAACTCTCATCTGATTTCACACCGAGCGAGCGTGTCTCAACTTGATGAAGAGTTGCGACAGTCCGACCCAGGCCAGCACGACATAACTCACGAGGATCAACTCCAGAATCGAACGCATGCCGGAGAACAACGCCATTACCACGATGCTGTAGATCACGAGCGCGCCCTGCGTCGTCACGCGTTTGAGCAAGCCGCTCGCCATCGCGGCAACACGGCCATAGAACCAACCGCCGAGCGCAATTCCCAGCAATCCGAGTGACATGTACAACTCGCCGATCACCGAATACGAGAACGACACGCCTTCAATACCGAGAGCCGTCGGCAAATCAAACCCCGGGTCGATCGGCTTCTCCGGCCAAAACACGCGCGGCACCGGCCGCACCAGCACGTAAACCAGATACTTGTGATAGACGTAACCGTGCGACTGCGGAATGAGCTGAATGATCTGGCAGAGTCGATAAAAATTGTCGTCGACGCGGAGGTGCTCTACTTCCAGGAGCTGAGTCTTTTCCCTCCTGCTGCTGATCGAGACGTCGGTGTTGCCGAAAAGCGCGCCGAGTCCGACGTTCCGGTACTCGAGCATGATCTGCAACGTCACGAGCAACGCGACGATGGTAAACGCCGTCGTCAACAAATGTTTGATTCGCAGCTGCCGCTGGTCCAGCACCCACAACACCAGCGCCATGCCCGCCACGACTCCGATCACGCGACGACTTCCGCTCTGCGCCAGAAACAACGTCACCACGACCGACATGCCGATGCAGATCAGCGTTCGCAGACTGCGCAAACCTGCGCGACGCGCGATCACGACGGTGAGAATCGGCAACAGATAACCGAAATACTGCAAGTGATCGAGAAACGCGTCCCAGCCGCCCAACTGCCCGCGGCCCCACGGCGCCGCCCAGCGTTCCTGGCCCAGGTAATGGACCATCTCCGAGACGTTGAAGTCGCAGGCGACCGCGAAGTTCAACATGCCGATTACGAAACACGCGATCGCGAGCGCGAAATACGTATTCAGCGAAAATTCCTGTGAGACGGAGCGAATGAACGGCGCGGGTATGCTCCACGGACGCCGAATCGCACCCAGCCAAACCGCGATGACAAACAGACCGATGCCGGCGAATGCCACCCTCACGTTGTCGGCGGTGATGTTATCCAACGAGTACACGCCCTGAAGGAGGTCCAGCAGGAGCCAGTAGATCGGCGCGAGCGCCAGCAGCGATTCGCCGCGCAGGATCGCTTTCGGTTGTCGCAGCGCGGCCGCGAATGGCGCGAGCGCGAGTCCGGCGGACAGTACGAGCGCCGGATAGAACAACGCGCCCGGTGGTGTCGGATCTTCCGGCACCAGCAGCACGGCAACGCTCGTCGCCATGCCGGTGCTGAAGACTCCGAGCAGAGTCGATCGCCAAGTCAAAGGCGGCGCGCCTGCAAGGCTGAGCGGAAATCGGTTCCAGGTAACTGTCGATTGCATCGCTTACAAGCTCGATAACGAAGCGGCGAGTGCCTGCAAACTAAATCGATCGTCCACTCGCGAGTTTTCCGACAGCGTCTGAAGTGTCTCGGGAGAACGCAGCAAGTGATGCAACGTTTCGGCAATCGTTCCGGCCGAAACTGTGTCGAGGATCATTCCGTTGAGACCGTGGGTCACGACATCGCCGCAGTAAGGCGTCGCGATCACCGGCAACTTCCACGACTGCGCCTCGAGTTGTGTCAGACCAAACCCGTCGGAGAGGGTCGGCAGAATGAACACGTCGGCGTCGCGGTAGTAGCGGGCGACATCGTTGCGTCGGACAACGCCGAACCATTTGATCTTGTCGTTGAGTTCGTGCGGAACGTCGACTTGCATTGGTCCAACAAACCAGAACTCAACCGGTTCGCCGGCCATTCGCTTCACCGCGTCAAATAATTGCATTGCGCCCTTCCGCAAGTTGATCTGGCCTAGAAACAGAACGCGCATCGGGCGTTCGTTCGTAAACGCGTCTGGATACTTGCGTGTGAATCCGTGTGCGTCCGCAGGCGGATCAAAAGCCAGCGGGATAACGCGAATCTTCTTTTCGCTAACGCCTGCGGTCACGAGCGAGCGGCGCGACCACGTCGAGTTCACGACGATGGTCTGGGCCAACTGACACTCACGATGCCATCGTTTCCAGTATTCGCGCGGCGCACGCTGCCACGAACTGTCGCCGGCGGGCGTTTGTTGAGCGATGATGTCTTCCTCAACGGGACCGGCATCGATCTGGCCCAGAACGGTGCGCCAGCCGCGCTCGCGAGCAAGTGTGAAGATCCGCTCGGCGGCGTAACTATAGGCAAAGACGGTCGAGTTCGCGGGTTCGCGATCGCGCGCGAGTTGGTCGACCACGAAACGTTGAAACCAATCGTTTCGCTGGCTGATGAGTTTCCAATCTGTGGCGCCCGTGATGTGCGACCGCAAGGCAAACGTCAAGGCGCTCGCGTTCGACGCGGAGACGCGCGCCGATGAAAGGGCCGGGTGAAAGCGTCCCGCGAGTCCGCTGCGCAAGGAGCGCAACACCGAACCTGGTCGAATCCATAGATCGGTGATCAGTTCGCTCAGCAGACCGCTTTGTTGCAGTGCTCGGGGAACGACGTAGTGTTCGCGCGCGCCGAGTTGGCAGCACAGCCAGCCTGGATGTGAAGCGGCGACCATTGTTAACTAAAGACTCGCGTGCGCCGGTGCACGACGCAGCGCGAGATACGATCGAACCGCGCGGTTGCTGACAGTCAGACGGAAGTGCCTGTGCGCGCGCAGGTGTCCGGGAATCATCGTGAGCCCGCGCCAGATGCCGCGATGACGCCCGTGTCGCAGCAGCCAGAGCACTCGGTTGGCGCATTGCAATATGCCGATGGACCACAGCGACACCGGGTAACGCAGATACGCGAGCAGCGCGAGGTTCGCAATACTCCCCGCCGTCACTTGCGGCTCGGCGTGTCTCTTCAAATCGGTGTCGTGAAAAACTCGCAGCCACGAACTCGACAGGATCTTGCCGCCCTGAGCATGAAGGCGAAGGGCGAGATCTGATTCTTCCATGCCGTACGCGACCGGCAGCGGAACGTAACCACCCGCGGCGATGAAAGCGGCACGCCGGAAGACGCAGGCGCCGCCGGAAAAGTCCGCCGTCCATCGTGCCTCGCGTTCGTCGAGACTGATTGCTTCACCGGCGTGATAGAGCGACGCGCTAATGATCGACGTATCCTGAAATCGATCGAAGAGTTGCAGGACGCGGGCGAAGTAGTCGGAATCGATCGGATACGAATCGTCGTCAAAGCTGGCAACGAACTCGTGACTCGCCGCCGCCAGGAGCTTATTGCGTCCCCCACCAGGCCCAACTCGATCGTTGCTTACCAGCACTCTGACCTGTGGATATGTCCTCGCAATAGCGTCAACACACTCAATCCCATTGCCGTCGACGTGCACGAGAATTTCATCCGGTTTCGGATCGCAGGATTCGAGAATGCGGAGCGTCTTCAGTGTCTGATCGACTCGTTCGTAAGCAGTGACGATCGCTGAGATGCCTACTTTCTGCATAGATGCGACCGAAGTATTTCGGCAAGCGCGACCGAGCCATGCAGGTTCGGATGAAAGCCGTCGCGATAGAAGAGTTGCTCGCGTGTCGCTCTTGCCTTCAACAAGGATCCCCAATCGAAAAATTCAGCTCCTTCGGCGTTCGCGAGCTCACTGAGCCTGTTATTAACGCAGGCGAAATATGCAGGCGAACCTGGGAATCGCGCGTCGTCAACCGGCAGCAATCCGAGAATCAACACGCGCGTGTTCAGCTCCCGCAACCGA
>DATANW010000410.1:0-10741 GCA_036266055.1 Pyrinomonadaceae bacterium
TCAGGTGCCGGAGTTTGAGACGTTCGCAGTGGTTGAGGACGAGGAGGAGTCCCCGGAGCCTGCGGTGGCATTTGAGGAATTTGAGACGTTTGAAGCACCAGCCGCCATCTCGGATCCCACCTCTTCCTTTGCCGATCTGAATGAAGATTTTTCTGAATCCGTGTTTGAAACGAACGCAGCTCCGGCTGCTACCGACGACGCTGCCGAAGCTGCGCGTCTCGAAACAATGATGCGGCAGGAACTCGAGAGCGTCGACTTCTACATCGTGCAGGGTTATTCGGACATCGCGGTCGACACACTCGAGATGCTCGAACGGCAGTTTGGACCACACGCGGAGATCCAGGCGCGACGCGAGAAACTTGCAGCCGGCAATGCACCGCCGGCGACTGAAGCGGCCGTTTTCGAGTTTGGCGGAGTTGAAGAACTTGCAGAAGCGACTCCGGTTGTCGAAGCTATCCCGTTCGAAGCTGAAACCTCCTTCGCAACGCTCGCCGACGATGGCGACGGACATCAGGCGCCCGCTGCGAAAGCGACGCCTGCAGGTTCGGCAATCGACGCCGGTCTCGCCGAACTGTTTGAAGAGTTTCGCGCCGCCGAAGAAGGCGACACCGTCCAGGAAGATTTCGAAACTCACTACAACATGGCCACCGCTTACAAGGAAATGGATTTGATGGACGAGGCGGTGCAGGGGTTTCAAACCGCGGTGAACCTCGTGAAACCCGGCGACGGCACATCGCGTTTCTTACAGTGCTGCAACTTGCTGGGTCATTGTTTCATGCAGAAAGGTATGCCCGAGGCGGCGGTTATCTGGTTCAAGAAAGGACTCTCCGCGCCGGGGCACACGGAAGACGAGTATCAGGCGCTACGCTACGAGCTGGCGTCCGCGTACGAGCAGCTCGGGGATTTGAAGCACGCGCGTGAGTTTTACACCGAGGTTTACGGCGTCGATGTTTCCTACCGCGAAGTTGCCGACAAGCTCAGCCAGTTGAAAAATAAGTAGGTCTTTGGTGTTTGGTTTTTGGTCTTGGTGTGGACTTGATCTTAAGACCCGAGACTCGTAACCTCAAAGACCTAAGACCAAAGCCCGAAGACCTTTGTTCGATGTCAGCTAAGCTCAGCGTCGTTTTCTACATCATTCTGTGCCTCGAGATCGGCATCGTGCTCACCGTGTTGCCGTGGTGGCCGCAGGGTATGTGGGGGCTGAGTGACTGGGGCAACAACTATTTCCTGTTATATGCTGCGCAGAAGACGGGTTATCACTCGCTGCAAACGGTCGTCGCCTCGGGTTGGGTGCGTGGCGCCGTCAGCGGTGTAGGCCTGTTGAACATCGGCATCGCATTTTGGGAGTTATTTAATTTCAAACGGACGGTGGCAGCGCTTCAGCAACAGACTGCCCCGCGCCCGAGCAAGCCTGTAGAACGTGTCTCGCCAAGTTACATCCCCGAGCGTCTACGCGATCACGAGCGGCCAGACGACGATCAGGACAACTCCTGAATCTCCCGAGTTTTCAGACATTTTAAAGCTGGTTGAAGGCGCGGTAGCGGCCGAGCTCTCGCTTGTGCAGATTCGGGAGAAGTCGCTGAGCGCGCGAGTGCTTTACGAGCTCGCGACGCGTGCCGCGGCGATCACGCGCGGGACTGCAACGCGGTTGCTCGTGAACGATCGTTTCGACGTCGCTCGTGCGGCTGGTGCTGACGGCGTGCATTTGACGGCACGTTCGTTGCCGGTGAAGGTAGTGCGTGCGATCTGTGGTGATGATTTCTTAATCGGCGTTTCGACCCATTCACTCGAAACAGCACTCAACGCACGATCGGAAGGCGCGGATTTTATCGTCTTCGGTCCGGTGTTTGAGACACCATCAAAACAGATTTACGGCGAGCCGCAGGGATTGGAAAGACTTCGCGAAGTCACAAAGGCGCTGGAGGGTTTTTCGGTAATCGCCATCGGTGGTATCAATCGCAAAAACGCCGATGAATGTTTTCGGGCAGGCGCGAGCGGCATCGCGGCAATAAGGTTGTTCAATGAATAGACCAGTCGTACTAACAATCGCTGGGCTCGATCCGTCCGGCGGCGCCGGGATCGTTGCCGACATAAAAACAATTTCTGCGCTAGGTTGTTTTCCAGCCGCAGCGCTGACGTCGATCACGTATCAAAATACAACTGGCGTTTTTGGCGCCGAACATCAGAGCGCGGAAACTCTGCGCGGGCAAGTCGAGCCTGTCATCCGCGATCTGAATGTCGTGGCGGCGAAGACCGGCATGCTGCCTACTGCCGAGATCGTTGCCGAAGTTGCGCGTTTGTTCAGCGAAGAAAAATTGCAGCCGCCGGTAGTGGATCCGGTGATGGTTTCAACTTCCGGACACGATCTGATCGGCGAAGAAGCGTTTCAGATCCTTAAATCTCGATTGTTGCCGCTTGCCCGCATCGTCACGCCCAACATTCCCGAAGCTGAACGACTAGCAGGCCTTTCAATCGAAACAGAATCTGACATGCGCCGTGCGGCGGAAGCGATTCGCGCGCTGGGCGTGCGCGCAGTGTTAGTCAAAGGCGGTCATCGCGCTATTCAACAACAAGCGATCGATTTGTTACTCGACGACGACGGGAATTTCGTTGAATTTCGTGAAGAGTACATCGACCTGGGTGAGATCCACGGATCAGGCTGTACCTTGTCGGCGGCGATCGCCGCTGGTCTTGGAAAGGGGATGACCCTCGAGGGCGCGGTGCGTTCAGCTAAGACTTACATCACCCAACAGATTCGATTGTTACGGTTGGCGCCGCGCATCGGCCACGGCGCCAGGCCGCTTTAAAAACGGTTACTCGATCGTTACCTTTTCAATCTTCACTTCCTGCACCGGACGATCGCCTGGACCAGTCGGCGAGGTTGCAATCGCGTTCACCACGTCCTGACCTTCAGTGACGCGTCCGAAGATCGTATAACTCGGCGGCAACGGGTAATCGACGTGCATGATGAAGAACTGCGATCCGTTTGTGTTTGGACCAGCGTTCGCCATCGCCATCGTTCCCGCTTTGTAACCCGTGTGGTACAGCGGCGAGCCAACATTGATCTCGTCGTTGAAGCGTCCGCCCCACGCTGATTCCCCGCCGCGTCCGGTGCCCGTCGGATCGCCGCCCTGGATCATGAAACCTTTGATCACGCGGTGAAAAATGATGCCGTCGTAGTAGCCGCGCTGGGCCAACGTGATGAAGTTTTCCGTCGTCTTCGGTGCGTCCTCTTCCAACATCTCGACCCGAATCGTGCCTTTGTTTGTTTCAATCACTGCTGTTCGATTTGCCATGTTGTCTCCTCAATGTTGAGTTTTCCCGCAAAGGCGCAAAGACGCAAAGCAAGACAGTTTCATCTTCTTGCTTTCCTTGGCGTCTTTGCGCCTTTGCGGGAAACATTCATGTGTTACCAATGATGAATTGTTCGATAGCCAGTGCTACCCCGTCTTCCGTGTTTGCCGCCGTCGGATGCAGGCCGGCGATCTCGCGCAGGGAAAGGGGGGCGTTGGCCATCACCACACCGGTGCCGGCGAACAACAGCATCTCGAGATCGTTGTAGTTGTCGCCGATGGCCATGACTTCATCCGGGCTAACGCCGAGCTCCGCCGCGGTCGCCGCGATACCCGCGCCTTTCGACGCTGCCGGATTTATGATGTCCACTAAGGTGAAGTCCTGTTCCGGATACTTGGTGCTCAACACCTTGACCCTCGCTCCGAGTTCGTGATGCAGGATCTCTTCGAGCGCGTCCATGCTGGCGCAACCACCGGAGAATGCGAGATGGATCGGATCGTGGTCCAGGTACTCTTCGAGCGAGTCGACCTGCCGCACCGCGCGCTGTCCTTCCTCGTCGCCGTGGAGGCGCCGCGCCCAGGCGATGTACTTGTGAACTGCTGCGTTCTCGCCGCTCAGACGATCGTAAACGAGCACTCCCAAACCTTCATGATCGTTGCTCAACAACGCGTCGGCGCCGGACGCGCGGCCCACTTGCAACGCATGGCGTGCGGCTTCCAGCGGCAACGGCAGGACGGAAACCGTTTCCAACGACTCGGCGTGCTTCGTCAATGCGCCGTTATGCGAGATGAGCGGAACGTCGAGTCCCAACTCCAAAGCGATTGGCCGCGAGTCACGAAAACGTCGACCGGTAACCAGCGCGACATGCACGCCGTTAGACCGCGCAGTATCAATTGCAGTTCGATTCCGATCTGAGATCTGGCCATGACGATTGAGTAGAGTGCCGTCGAGATCCAGAGCCAAAAGACTTATCGCCATAAAGACGAACAAGGTAATGGAATGCCGGGCAGAAGGCAAAAGCGGGTGTTTAGAAAAGTCGCAGCAGATTCGCACTTCCGCCGGTGTGAGGCCCGTGATATTATTCGCGCCCCTATCAGCAGAACAATTCACTGGAGGTAAGAGGAATGCGAAAAGCAGCATTGTCCATTGCCGTCGTGGCATTGGTGGCAGCGGCAACTATTGTCTGGGCCCAGGGGGGATTCAAGCGTATCAGCGAGGATCTCACCGGCTACGAGGAGACCGCGGCAGGTGGTGGTGGCGCAGTTTCAACTACCGGAAACGGCACCTTTAACGCGCGTATCAGCAACGATAACTCGCACATCGATTGGGAGCTTAGTTACGCTGATCTGGAAGGCGCGGTTCAGCAGGCGCACATCCACTTTGGGCAAAAGAGCGTGACCGGTCCCATCAGCGTGTTCCTTTGCACCAACCTTGGAAATGGTCCCGCCGGCACTCAGCCGTGTCCCGCACCACCGGCCACGATCTCCGGAACCATCACGGCAGCGGACGTAACAAACCTCGCCAACGAGCGCGGGATTTCCGCCGGCGAGTTTGACGAATTGCTCGCGGCGGTTCGCGCCGGCGCTACTTACGTCAACGTTCACAGCACCCGTTGGCCCGGCGGCGAAATCCGCAGTCAGATCGACGGCAACAGCGGACCGCACCACTGAAATCCGTGTTGAGCACACGGATCGAACTATAAAAACTTACTCCGAGCGCAAGGGGTTTGCTGCACCCGCAGTAAACCTCTTGCCGGAAACATACCTCACGTGCGGTAATCCATTGGTCTGCCTTCCCATTACCTCAGAACCCCATTTCTGTCGCATACTGCACGCGTTCGCCCTAATTTACGCGTAATCCGAGGACATCCTGCTCATGAACGTCACTCATCTGGAATGTGCCCTGTGTGGCCTGAAACACGAGGCACGTCGGTTGCTCAACCTTTGCAGCGGCTGCGGCAAGCCTTTGTTGGTCCGTTACGACTTAGAGCGCGCCAAAGTCACTTTGACAAAAGAATCTTTGCCCACGCGGCGCGCCGACATGTGGCGCTACCGCGAAGTGCTGCCCGTCGACTCTGACGACAACCTCGTCTCGTTCGGCGAAGGCTGGACGCCGCTGCTGCCGGCACGAACACTCGGCAGGAAACTCGGAATCGACGAGCTCTACATCAAGGATGAAGGACAGAACCCGACGCAGAGTTTCAAAGCACGCGGAATGGCCGCCGCGGTTTCGATGGCGAAAGAACTCGGAGCGACTAAACTCGCGGTTCCATCAGCCGGAAACGCCGCGGGCGCACTCGCTGCCTACGCCGCACGCGCCGGACTACAGTCGTTTATCTTCATGCCGCGCGACACGCCGCGAGCGAACGTCGTCGAATGCGAGCAGACCGGCGCGCACGTGACGTTGATGGATGGTCTTATCACTGACTGCGGCGCTGAAGTCGGACGACGAAAAGAGGCGGAAGGCTGGTTTGACGTTTCCACTTTGAAAGAACCGTATCGCGTCGAAGGCAAGAAGACGCTCGGTTACGAACTCGCCGAACAAATGCAGTGGGAGTTGCCGGACGTGATCATCTATCCGACTGGCGGCGGCACCGGATTAATCGGCATGTGGAAAGCGTTCGACGAGATGGAGCAGATGGGCTGGATCGACAGCCGGCGTCCGCGAATGGTGACGGTGCAAGCAGCAGGTTGTGCTCCGATCGTGCGTGCGTTCGAAAGTGGTGAACGGTTTGCCGCCGAGTTTCCAAATGCCGCGACGACGGCTTCCGGTTTGCGCGTGCCGAAAGCGATTGGCGACTTTTTGATCCTCGATGCGTTGCGCGAGTCAGGCGGAACGGCGGTCGCCGTAACCGATGAAGAGTTGATCGAGGCGACGAAAGAGATCGGTGCGGCTGAAGGAATTTTTTGTGCGCCTGAAGGCGCTGCTTGTCTCCCGGCGTTGAAAAAGCTGATCGACGCAGGCGCGGTAAAACAGGGCGAACGGGTCGTGCTGTTCAATACCGGGTCTGGCGTGAAATACATGGAGTCGTTTGCATGAAAGTTTTTGGCGTTCTTGTTTTGTTACTGGCGGTCGCGTTCACCGCAACCGCTCAACAGCCATGGTTGACTGACACGGAACGCGAGCGTTTCGAAGCGTTGCGGCGCAGCGGCCTCGATGCTCTTTACAACATCGACTACGACAAAGCGGAACGCGACTTCAAAGAGATCGTCAAACTATTTCCCAATCACCCTGGCGGTTATCAACTCCTCGCCGCGCGCGTCTGGATCAAGACGCTTTACGAATCCCGGCGTCTGCAATCGTCGCTCTACAGCTCGGAATCGTTCTACTCAAGCGGCGACGACAAAGTCGATCCGAAGATCGTAACCGAGTTTCGCAACCTCACTCGCCAGGCGCGCCAGCTCGCCGAAGCAAAACTGAAGCAGGAACCAAAGAACGTCGAAGCGCTCGACTTCCTCGCGAACACGGAAGGACTGAAAGCGTCGTTTGAAGAAGCGGTCGAGCGCCGGCACTTTGCGGCGTTGCGCGACGGCAACGACGCCGTCGAGCATCATCGCGAGGTGCTGAAACTCGATCCCAAGTACATCGACGCACAGATCACGATCGGACTTTATGAGTACGTCGTCGGGTCGTTGCCCTTGGCGATCAAGATCGTCGCCGGCGCGACTGGCTATCGCGGTTCGAAGAAGCGCGGTCTGATGATGCTCGAGCAGGTTGCGAAAGAAGGACGCTGGGCCCAGGACGACGCGAAGTCGGTGCTGATCCTGCTCTACACGCGCGAGAAGCGGTTCGCCGAAGTAGTCACGCTGACGCGCGAGTTGAGTGCGAAGTATCCGCGCAACTACTTGTTGCGGCTCGAAACTGCCGACGCACTCGTCGCTCTGGCTGGAGTCAAACGAAAAGAGAAAGACCTGGCGGGCGCGGTGCAGTTGGAGAAAGAGGCGTTCGCGACGTTTGACGAACTGCTTCGCGATCGCAATGTGCGGGACGCGGCCGCGGGTGCGTTCGATCTGATTCACTTCAAGTACGGTGAAGTTCTTTTGCTGTCAGGGTACAACGAGCGCGCGGCGAAAGAGTTTCTGGCGACGACGAAAGTCGATCACGCAGAGGCGGGATTGGTGACGATGGCCCATCTGTACGCGGCGCGCGCGTACGACTCCGCCGGCAAGCGTGACGACGCGTTGGCGCAGTACAAGACAGTGCTCACGCGTCCGAATGTTTACGACGCGCACGACGAAGCGAAGCGTGGGTTGCAAAAAGCCTACAGATCGGAGGCGCTTTGACTCACGCAAATGAATCCGCCAGTGTCGCTGAGCAATCCGTGAGATCCGCGGTTCAATCACGTCCGCGCAGGTTATTGCTGTGCCTCGACGGCGTCCCTCACAAACTGATCGTCGCCGCAAAGTCGCGAGGACTGTTCGACTCCTTTGGTCCACCGACGCGCCTGCTGTCGCCATTCCCGACGATGACCAACGTCGCGCTCTCCGCGATGTTCAGCGCCACCCCGCCCGCCGGTTACGAAAGTCTGTACTTCGATCGCCGCGCCGGAGAACTTCGCGGCGGCATCAGGAAATATCTCGGACGCCGCACGCCCGACAAGATCCCGTCGTCGTACATGGACGACCTCGACTACCAGGAACCACTGCCATTCGAATTTCTGATCTACGTCGCTCCCGAACACGTTTGGCGAGCAGACATGCAGCGCTTTCGCGAACGCTTCCGCGCCGCGCCGCCGGACCGCGACTACTTCGCCTTTCTCAAAGCGACTGATGGATTGCTGCACGCGCAGGGACCTTCGCGCTTGAACGTTGCGCTCGAGTCACTCGACAAGATCCTGACTGAGATCCGGAAACACTGTGGCGACGAAACGGAGATCGTTCTGTTCTCGGACCACGGCATGAACCTCGAGGCGAACCGGCGCGTTCCGCTCACTGCAGAACTACAACGCCGCGGTTATCAAGTCGGCTCGCGGCTGGCGAACAACAGTCGCGCACTTTCGATCCCGGCGTTTGGTCTCTGCAGCTACGCCGCAGTTTATTGTGATGAAGCGTTTGTACCGGCGGCGGCGCGCGAGATCGTCGAGATAGAAGGCGTTGACTTCGTCGTTTATCGCGACGGTGCAGCGGTCGCCGTTGAAGGCCGACGCGGTCGCGCGCGAATTGACCGGCGCGACGATTCATACCGCTACGTAAACAAGAAAGGCGATCCGCTGGAACTCGAATCCGTGATCGAGCAAGACGGCTTCGTCGACGACTCTGTGCTATTCGAAAAGACCAACCAGCATCGCTACCCGGACGTGCTGGCGAATCTTTACAAGTCACTATTCACCCCACGCGTGGAGCACACGGCCGACATTCTCATCAGCTTGAAAGACGGTTATTACTACGGCTGGTCGCCTTTCGGCCGCTTCGTTCGTCTCGCGGCCACACACGGAAACGCGCTGCAATCGAGTTCGAATGCGTTCCTCATGAGCACGCATCGCCAGCTGCCCGAGTGCGTTCGCGCAGACAACGCACGTGAAATCTTGCGCGGCTAAGTCTGTTTTCGATTATCATTATTTGGCCTTGATTCGGAAATTCATTCTCCCAATTCTCATCCTCGTTTGTTGCGCTAGTTTCGCCTCGATTCAAGCCCAGCAAAAGAATTGTCTGCCGGCGCCGGTCGCGCCGAATTCCAGCGAGTCAAACATCTTCAGCGAGGAGCAGGAGTTGTACCTCGGCGACGCAATTGCCGAGCGGATTCAGAAGGACTACGCCATCATCGAGGACAAGGCGCTCGTCGGTTATCTGAACGGGATGGGCGAGCGACTGCTTCGTCACCTGCCGCTGAAGCAAACGAAACTGCAGTTCTTTCTGGTCGATCTGTCGGACGCGAACGCGTTTGTCCTCCCTGGCGGGCGGATCTACGTTTCGCGAAAACTGGTCGCGCTCGCTCAGAACGAAGACGAGCTGGCCAGCGTGATCTCGCACGAGTTGGGCCACCTTGCCGCGCGCGAAACCGCAATCGAGGTGACGCGGCAGTTCAAGCTGGCACTGGGCGTGACGGCGGTCACCGACAGGCGCGACATTTTCGAGCGCTATAACCAACTGATCGACAACGTGATGCGGAACCGCAACGTTTTCAAAGACCGCGATCGCGAGAAAGGGCAGTTGGTTGCGGACCAGATCGGATTCAATGCGCTCGTCAGCGCTGGTTACGATCCGAGAGCAGCGGCGAATTTCTGGGATCGCGTCAACGAAGTAAAAGGAAAGACGGGGAGCTGGGTTTCCGATCTCTTCGGCAGGACGCGTCCGGAGCAAAAACGACTGCGCGAAATGCTCAACGCGCTTTCATCGTTGCCGGCGGGATGCGTTCAGCAGCGTGCCGCGACTGCCACTCCGGAGTTCAAGCAATGGCAGATGGATGTCGTCGCTTACACTGGTCCGGGCCGCAACGAATCGCTCCGGCATGTGACGGCAAAACTCAAGTTGACCCCGCCGCTCAGAAACGACATCACCCATATCAAGTTCAGTCCGGACGGGAAATACGTGCTGGTCCAGGACGAGTCGAGCATCAACGTGTTGACGCACGATCCGTTCGTGACCGTCTTCCACCTCGACGCGCCGGACGCGTTCAACGCGCAGTTCACACCCGATTCGCAAAGCGTTCTGTTTCACACCGCGAACATGCGTGTCGAGAAATGGAGCGTTCCGGAAAAGAAACTGACGGAGGTGCGGGAGATTGTCGTCAACAAGGGATGTTTCCAGACTCGTCTTTCGCCTGACGGACAATACCTCGCGTGCGTGACGGCGTCGTTCGATGTGCGGTTGATCGAAGTCAGTTCCGGTAAGGTGGTGTTTGAGAAGAAGGAATTCTTCGTTCCGAACTACTCGGAATTCGTCGCGTTGTTCGACAACCTCGTGTTGCTGAGAATGGATGGCCTCGATCTCGGACTAGCGCTACTCAACATGAGCTTCTCACCAAATGGTCGTTACTTCGCCGCGGGCTACTACGAACGGAGAAGCGGCGGCGGCGAGACCGCGCTCGTGCTTCAGCTTCCTTCGTTGACCAAGGTTAGTTTGCCGAATCAGGTTAAAAGCGCGATTGCAAACGGCTTCGCGTTCGTGAGCGACGACCGGCTCATGGGCATCAATCGCGAGAACACGCAGAAGTCTCCACTGATGACTTTTCCCGAAGGCAAGGTCCTGGCTGAGTACGAGCTGTGGCGCAAGAATATGGTGCCGGCCGCGCACGGTGATTACCTGATTATTAGGCCTGTCAGGAATTACGCGGCCGGAGTGCTGGACCTGAACAAGAAGACGCTTATCAAGCTCAACGAGAAGTCCGCGCTCGACATTTACGACAACCATATCGTGGTTGAAATGCGCAACGGCGAGGTCGGTCTTTACCAGATGGAAGGGTCCAAAGTGCTGTCGACAGCAGAGTTGCCGCCTTCGAGTCTTACCGG
>DATANW010000411.1:0-6670 GCA_036266055.1 Pyrinomonadaceae bacterium
AAGCTGACCAACCGTTTCTTCCCGAAAGCAAACGAGAACGCTGATTGGGAAGGAATGCTGCACGAGTTTCACACCACCATCCACGAAGAGATGGACTACGTGAAGGAAGGTCGCAACGCCGACAGGTTCCGCTACAACTTCCGCACGTGGCGCGCGGTTCGTGTGCCGAAGATCTTCTGGACACACTCCAGCACGCGCGTGTTGACGCTCGAATTCATACGCGGCACGAAGGTTGTCGACCTTCAGGGACTGAAGGCGAATCGCATCTCGCCCGTGAAGGTCAACCGGCTGCTGATTCGCACGTATCTGAAACAGCTGCTAGAAGACGGTTTCTTTCACGCTGATCCGCATCCGGGAAACCTGCTCGTGATGGACAGCGGTCATCTCGCGTTCTTCGACTTCGGCATGGTCGGACGCATCAACCCGAAACTGCAGACGCAGATGATCGACGCGTTCTTCCACGTCGTCGGTCGCGACGTCCACGGTTTGGCCCAGGACATCATCAATCTCAACTTCCTGAAACCGGGTGTCGATCCGGAGACAGTGCGGCCAGTAGTCGAAAGTCTTTTCACCCACTATCTGAATCTGAAGCTCGGCGAGGTGAACTTCAAGGAGTTGACTTACGATCTCGCCGAAGTGATGTACGAGTATCCCTTCCGGCTGCCTTCAAACTTCACCTACGTCATGCGCGCGTTGATGACGCTCGAGGGCATCGGCGTCGTGACCGATCCCGATTTCAGTTTCTTCGAGACTGCGAAACCGTTTGCGAAGGAGTTCATGCTGCGACGCGAGGGACGGATCTTCCGCCAGTTGATCTTCGACAAGCTGACCGGACGAGAGAACGGCGACAGCCGCATCGCATGGTCCCGCGTTTGGAAGCTCACGAAGATGGCCGCGAAGATGTATCTGGAGCGGCAGTAGTTACAGGTGGGCCACCTTCAGAGATAAGAACAGGCTGATGGCGACGATGAATAAGATTAAGGTGATGAGCGCGATTCGCTCTCTCATGGGGCGCGAATTATAATCCGTGTTCCCTTCGGTTGGACCGAAGGGAACACGGATTTGAGGAATTCGACTAACTAACGTGTCACTTTTTCACCATTCGACGCGGCCGGCATGTTCAACCGATCGCGGAAGAGGTTCAGGAGCAACAGCGTACCGATACCGCCGCCGCCTTCAGCTCCACCGCCGGTCGCCATCACGTCGGGCGTGATGCGAACACCCTTCTCGCCGATGACTTTCAGCGTCTCGACCAGCGCGACGCCTTGTGCGCCAAGCGCGTTCACCTGTTCGTGGTAAGCGACGCCCTGGGCCTCGCCCATCAGACGGACCTTCTCGGCCTCGGCCTTACCAGTTTGCAGGATGTAATGGGCCTCGCCCTCGCCTTCCGCCTTGCGCTGCTCGGCACGTTTTCCGGCGATCTCTACGCCCACTGTCGCGGCCATGAGATCTTTCTGGTTGTCGGCGTGCGCCCGCGTCTTCTCGAGTTGAATGCGCTTCTCCTCAGCTTCCCGCTGCGCGTTGTACATGTTCTGACGCTGCTCGGCGAGAATCTTCTCGGTCTGCGTCTTCATCAACTCTTCCGGCAGATGGATGTGGCAGATCAGCACGTTGACGACGTCCACGTGATACTTCAGCAAGTGCGCCCGCACGCGAGCTTCCGCCCGTTCCTGCTCTTCGTGCCGGTTCTGCAAGTAAGCCATCGCCGATGATTCCGACGCCTGGTTACGGAAGATCGAGTCGATCAGCGGATGCATCACGTTTTGAATCAAACGCTCGATGCCGCCAATCTTCGCCACCATAAACGGCGCGTCTTCGGGCTTCACGCGAAACACGACACGCACTTCCAACTGCATCGTGAACCCGTCTTTCGAGATGACCTCGAACGGATTGAACGTGTTCGCGACTTCACCCGCGGTCCATTCAACCGTTTGGTTCGTCGTCGGAATCACGATCGGCGAGATCGCGAGTGTGTTGACGTAATAGCGTCCCGGGCCAACGACCGCTTCCTGAATACCACGATAACCTTCAGGCACGACGTACGCTTCGTGTGCGCCTTCGTCGAGACGACGATCCGCCGGATCGCCCATCATCAAGTCGAGCTTGATCTCGTCGACAGTGCGCTTGTCGTCCATGACGTCGAGCCGCGCAGACGACTCTTCAATTTGCTCCTTCTCTTCGCGCTCCATTCGCGAGCGGACCTTCGCCGCCATCGAGCGGCGCACTTCTTCTGACGGGTCTTTGCCGACGTTTGACACGACGACGGCAACCTCGCCGGGTTTGATCTCCTTGGCTGTTTCCGGAATCACTTTGAACAGCAGCGGGTTGATGTAGTACGTGCCCGGCAGCAGGATGTCCTTCTGTGGACCACGCTGACCGCCCTTGCCGATGAACTCGTGTCCGTCCTGGAAGTTGTCGTGTCCGGTGACTGGCTCGGCGACGTAATCGCGCGGGTTCAGCGGCGCGCCGTCGAGCGCCTCGACAAGACCGATAGTGTTCTCGTTGATGACGGTCGCATCGTACAGCCGCACATTGAACAACCCGGGTTTGACTTCCGTGTTGCTCTCGAACGACGTCGACTGCACGAGGATGCGGTAAACACCCGGAGTCAGAATGTCGACCTGCGGACCTTTTTGTCCGCGCGAAGCGATGAACTGTTCGGCGTCCTGGAAGTTGCGATGGTCTAAGATCGCTTTACCGAGCAGGCGGCCGGGATCGAGTGGATCGCCGTCGGCCGCGGTGATCACGCCGACCTTACCTTGCGGGATCATCGTTGCCTTCGCCACGGAAACGCGGAACAGGTACGGATGAATGGGCCATAGCCCGGGTGGCAACGTGCGCAACTGAATTCCTTTCACGCCTCCCTGTTTGATGAACGCGATCGGGTCCTGGAAGTTATTGTGCGCGTTCTGGGCGCGATCCGGTGCGAAGATGCGGCCCGGGGGCATCGGCTCGCCGTCAACCGCTTCGATGATGCCCATTTCGTCGGCGCCGATTTCGATCAGCGGCACTTTGCGGACTACTTTTTCAAAGGGAAACTTGATCAAGTGCAGTCCGGGCTTGAGCACGTCCGCCTGAATGCCGACTTCGCCTTCAGTAGCGACTACTCGTCCGGGAGGCATTTTGGCGCCGAGGTAACGCCGCTCCTTGATCGCGATTTCACGTGCGCCGACGTTCACGAAGATGCGGTTCACGATAATGAGGAAAGCGATCAGGAGGACAAAGACTCCGAACACTATCGGGATGATCGTTGCTAAATCAAGGTTTTGCATGGTGTATCTCTTTCAGGTCAACCAGAGTGCTAGTTGACGGTTGGTCAGTTGTGGTTAGTACCTTCCAGTTCACGATTGGCGTCAGACAAGGTTTGTTTCAAAACAAATCCTGCCCCGGAGGTGCGACTACGCGATGAAAGCACCCAGTATTCACTGTTGAATAGCGCTTGCAGATCCTTTGCGGAAACATCCGCCAGGCTATGATCTCGCCACGACATTAGCACCAGTTCGATCGCTCGTCCGAACGTTTTTGCGTCATCCGTTTGGGCGGCGACATGCAGGAGTTTTGCAGCCGTCATCCGGTCGGGAGATTGCTGGAAACCTCGGATCGCAGCGATTGCCTCTTCGAAATCTTCTCTGTCAATCTTGTGCGTTAGTTCCGGAAGCTGGTTCGACGTTGTTGCCGTTCTCGGTTCATTCAGTTGAATGTCAGAAAACAAGCCCTGAACTGTTGGTCGAGCCGGCGGTAGCTCGATAGTTTCCGATGTCTTCGCGGGTTTCTGCCAGTAATAAATGGCGATAGCGATCAAGCCGACTAAAAGAACCGAAGTAATGAGAAAGGTGACCATCGCGGTCGTAATCTCTTATACGCCTACGCGAATTAAAAGTTCAAGAACCGGGAACTGCTTTCAACGACCGGCGTTACGGGTTGGCACGCAAAGCGTTGAACAACAGCGGGTAAGTTGCGAGCGATTGGGCCCGGTATTGCGGGCGAAAACCGAACAGAATCACGCGTCCCTTGCCCATCGTGACTTCCACCAGCGCGGCTTTGCCCTTGATTCGGTCGCCGCCGAGTAGCCAACCCGAAAGCAGGGGATCTTTGTCTTCGGGATAGCGGCCGACGACACGCACGTTTGCGGCGGGAACGTCGCCGCCGGGGTTTTCTACAACTTCAAACACGGGCGAGTTCTCGGCCCACGCAATCGTTTCCTTCGGCATACCCGCGGCGAGCGGGTTCGTGGTGTCGAGCTCGAGACGCAGTATCGATCCGGGAACGTAGAAATCTGTGCGCGGTAAACCACCGACGACGTTCCGCAGCGGAAGCTTGAGTTGATCGATCGCGAACTCAGAAGCGCGATTGAGAAAGACGACGGTGCCGCCTTGCACGATGAATGCGCGCAGTTGTTTCACGCCCTCTTCGCCGAGACCGCCGGTGAGTTCATTCGGCATCATGCCGGCACGATAACCTTCGAATATGTTGCGGGGCGGTTGGTCGGGAAAGAGGATCGTGTAGTACTTGCCGGTCACCCCGGGACCAAGTTGGAACGTCGTAATTCCCCTGCGCAACTCGTTCTCCGTTAGCGGACGGTACATAAACGAAAGGTTCTCGAACAACCACCTGGTCCAACCCTCGTCGTAGGCGGGCATCGCGGCACGATACAGCGCGGGAACGTTGGAAGTCGGCGCGGGGCACGGGTTCAGCAGCGCAGTCGATTTCGTGTCAGCAGGTTTTGTAGCGTCCGCTTTGGGGGCCGCCGGTTTGAAGGGCGCTTTCACCGGCGTCACAACGGCGTTCATTAACAACGAGAGCGTGTGAGCGGTCACGTCATACGGTGCGATTGGATGTCCTTCGGCGTCACGCAGGTTCGGATACTTTTGCACTTCGAGCAGTGCCTTGGCGAACGCGCCGTACGGTTGGTCCATCCTGATGAATTTCTTACCGTCCGGCAGATTCGTGATCTCCACGCCGCCGCGTTGAAGGATTTGCGTCAGCATGTCGAAGCAGTTCGTAGCAGCAGGTTCGATCGTGAAGCCAAATAGTTCACCGGCGCGACGGGTTCGCACGGCGTCTCGTCCGATCGCATAGAACCGTCGCAACCACTGTACGCGATACTCCGCCGAATGCTTCAACAACAGAAACGCGGCAGTCGTCATCGTGTTGGTAATGTCGCGCAATTTCCACTCGCCGCCACGCCACACTGGGCCAAAGTTCGGACTCTCTTTTTGCGGGTCATACCCTTCGCGTGAACGAAGCTCTTCAAACTTCAACGTCATTGGCGACGCGATCCTCGCCGACGCAGTTTCGGAAAGCATGCGAACGCCGGCGTGGTAATGCGAATAAGCGCGCGACGGGCTCCACGCGTCGTACGTCGAGTTGTTTGTGATTCCCTCGAAACCTTTCGCGCGCATTTCGCCGGCCATCCAGTCGCCGAGCTGCGTGTAGCCTTCCACGATCTGTCGCGGCACATTCGGTTCAACCGGCGCCATGTACGGCGGCAAAAACAATCGCGAACCAAACGCTCCCTGTTGATGAATGTCGTGGACGATCTGCGGGTGCCAAACGTTGTGAATCTTGTCGACCGTCAACTGTGTTTCGACTTGCGTGAACGCGTACCAGTCGCGGTTGTTATCATGACCGGTGTACTTGTGATAAAGCTCGGGTGGGTCTGTGCCTTCGAAAGGCGTATTGAGTGTGTTGTCGTACCAGTCTTTCACGATGTCGACGCCGTCGGGATTCAGCGACGGGACGAGCAGGACGATCGTGTTGTCGAGGATGCTCTGAATCTCCGGTTCGTTTGACGACGCCAGACGATGCGCGATCAACGTGCTCGACAGATACGAACCGACTTCAGTGGAATGAATGCCGCACGTGATCAGCACGATCGTCTTGCCGCGCGCGATCAGTTCCGCGGCCTTCTTATCGCGAACAGCGGGCGCACCGAGTTTTCGCGGATCGGCAAGTTGCGCCTGAATCTGTTTGTACTCGTCGAGTTTGGCGAGATTCGCAGGCGAGCTGATCGTCGCCATAACGAACGGCTTGTTCATCGACGTCTGACCCAGTGTTTCAAACTTCACTCGATCGCTCGAGTCGTCCAAGCGCTGAAAATACTCGACGATCTGCTTCCACGACGCCAGTTTGCGATCGTCTCCCGGAACGAAACCGAGCACGTCCTCCGGCGCGGGAACCGCAGCCCGACTCGCGGCTGGTTTCTGAGTGTCCTGCGAGGTCGTCAGTGATACGAACGACAGAAGCGAGACCAGGAGCAACAGGGACGCGAAAGTTCGGCGCATTGGGTTTGCCAGTTTCCAAACGGGAATGGAACTCGAAGACCGGAAACAGTTTAGCGAATCAATCTTGATCCGCGAAAGGCCGGAGATGCGGCTTCATAGCGCTTGCCGAGGCGGGGCGGCCCGTGTAAAGTAGCGGGCGTTTAAACCCCTTCTCTCCTCGTTTTAAAAAATCTGTCGGAGGTCAACCGAATGTCTTCTGAAAGCGTCGGTGCGAATGAGTTTCCGGACGTTGTCGGAGTAAAAGAAGCCAAGTCAGATGTGAATCCACTGCTGGCCACGTTCAGGCCTTACATCCCTGCTGACACGCACGTCCGCGAGCTGACGGTGCTCCCGTTGATCGTCGGCACCTTGCTGGGAATGGTGTTTGGCGCTTCGTCGCTGTGGCT
>DATANW010000412.1:0-1992 GCA_036266055.1 Pyrinomonadaceae bacterium
GAATCGCTCCAGCATGTAAACGAGTTCGCCGTCTTTCAGAATCGCGATCGATGGTGACGACGGTCGATAGCCGGTAAAGTAGCTGCGTGCTCTTTCCGTGGCCTCGACGTCGGCGCCGGCGAACACAGTGGCTACTTTGTCTGGTTTCACGTCATGTTGCAGGGCGAGCGCCACTCCGGGCCGCGCCTTTCCGGCCGCACAGCCGCAGATTGAGTTCACGATTACCATCAACGTTCCCTGGCTATTCTTGACGGCGCCGTCGACGGCTTCCGCCGTCCGCAACTCCTCTACACCTAAACGCGTCAAATCCTCCCGCATCGGTCGGATCATTATTTCGGGGTATGGCATTTGTTCATTCTCCTTGGTTCATCATTCTACAGTCCGTGTTACAAGATCGAAATAGTTCGTGGGGCGTCGCCGTCGCCGGCGATGTTGATGCGCCAGACGTCAGACGGCAGCGGATACTGCCCCATGCGCTCGGGCCATTCGATGACTATCACAGCCCGTTCGTCGATTAGCAACTCATCGAGATCGACGGCGTGAGCAGCGCTCGCGCCTTCGTCCAGGCGGTAGAGATCGATGTGATACAAGCGCAGTCGTCCGAAATGCGGGTTCACGAGCGTGAATGAGGGACTCGTCACGTCTTCCTCGTCGATTCCGAGAGCAGAGCAGATGCCTTTGACGAAGAGCGTCTTGCCCGCGCCTAGCGGACCGCTCAACAGCAGGATCTCGCCGCCTTCGAGTCGCGCACCCAGTTGATGTCCGTAGTTGAACGTCTCCGCCGGCGCGGAGCTTTGAAACTCACCGACCTGAATATGATCTCGGGTTTTACTCACTCAGATCACCACGCTCATGCAGGCCTAACGGCGGTCGTTCTCCGCTCGGATCGAGAGAACGGATCGCGTCGCTGAAGTGCTCGCGAACATCCGACGCGACCATCGTGCGCATGCCGAGTTTGCGCGCCGCGAAATCGCCCGCCAGTCCGCCGATGTACAGCGCCGCAACCACCGCCGCGACCGCGTCGGCTTTGTCTTTCAACGTTGCGAATGCTTGCGTGAGGAAACCCGCCATGAGACCCGTAAGCGTGTCGCCGGATCCCGCCCGGCCGAGGCCTGCATTGCCCGTCGGATTTACAAAGACGCGGCCGTCCGGAGCGGCGATGATTGAACGCGAGCCTTTCAATACAACGATCACCTGGTTCGTCGTGGCAAACTCACGCGCCACCGCAACGCGATCGTTGATCTCTGCGCCGTCGAGTAGTCGCGACATCTCTCCCGGATGCGGTGTCAGCACCAGCGGATGCTCCGCAGAACCCTTGAGAGTCTTCGGCCAGGGCGCGAGACAGTTCAATCCGTCAGCGTCGATCACGCACGGTGTCGAGCGACGCTCGACGATACGAAAAACAAACCGGCGGGTGCGTTCGTCGTCCGAGGTTAATCCGGGTCCGACCGCGACCACGGTCCCTTTCTTCTGCGCGAGTTTTAGAAAATGATCGACAGCGTCGTCGCTTACAGCGCCGCGATCAGTTTCAGCGAGCGACGTCGTCATCACTTCCGGTATCGCCCCACTCGCGACCAGTGGCTGAACTGAAGCGGCAGTCGCGACCGTCACTAAGCCCGCGCCGGAGCGCATCGCCGCATTACCGCACAACGCCGCAGCGCCGGAGTAGCCACGCGAGCCGGCGGCGATCAGCACGTTGCCGTGTGTGTTCTTGTAAGAGCCGGGAGTGTAACGCGTGCTGACGAGCCACTGTCTGACGTCTTCAGCTTCAGTGACAAACAGCGACGGCCGCGCCGTGTTTTCGACCAACTCTCGCGGCGATCCGATGTCGGAGACGATCAGCTCGCCGCCGAAATTACAGGCGGGTGGAAGAACGTTGGCAAGTTTCGGAGCGGTGAAGGTAACTGTGAGATCTGCCTTAACCGCGGGGCCGATCGGTTCTGTGAGATCAGCATTGAGACCGGAAGGAATATCGACTGAAAGGATCCACGG
>DATANW010000413.1:0-7241 GCA_036266055.1 Pyrinomonadaceae bacterium
CGACATGATCGTTCACAACGAGATCCCACTGGCGAGCGGACTCGGCAGCAGCGCGGCAGCGATCGTCGCCGGCATCAAGCTGTGCGCGCTATTAACGGCGCGCGAATTAAGCGATCAAACAATTCAGAACTACGCCACCGAATTCGAAGGTCACCCTGACAACGTCACCGCGACGTTGCGCGGCGGTTTCGTCGCGAGTTGCGTGCAGAACGATGGCACGGTCGTCACGACAAAATTCGATTGGCCCGCGCACATTCGCGCCGTTGTCGTCTCTCCGCGATCGCAACTGCCGACGCACGTCGCGCGCGCAGCGCTGCCACGCAGCGTCAGTCGCGGCGACGCCGTTCACAACCTGCAACGATCGGCAGTCTTCATCGCGGCACTCGCACAACAGCGCTACGATTTATTTTGGGAAGCGATGCGCGACCGGCTACATCAACCGAAGCGAGAGTCACTCGTTCCCGGTCTCGCCGAAGCACTGGCTTTGCCGAAAATGGCGGGCTTATTGGGTGTGGCGTTGAGCGGCGCCGGTCCGAGCATCGTCGCGCTCGTTGATGCGAACGAGAAGCAGATCGGCAACAAGATCGCGAGCTGCTTTCGCTCGCACAACATTCAGTCGACTGTCAGAGTGCTGGATATCGATAACGACGGCTGCCGCGTGGTCTAGGTTCCGATGAAACAGGTCTCCCGCAAAGGCGCAAAGACGCGAAGGTAAGAGGAGCCAAAACACAAAGGGAAGGGAGCCAAGACGCACTGCCGTAGTCAGCGAATCCTTGCGCGTCTTTCCTTCGCGTCTTCCTTCGCATCTTTCCTTCGCATCTTTCCTTTGCGTCTTCCCTTTGCGTCTTCCCTTTGCGTCTTTGCGCCTTTGCGGGAAAATACTCAACGCAGCCGCTTCACAACCATGAACACCGGATAACTCACCGCCAGCAGCAACAACGCATAAATACTGTTCCACGTATCACCCGCGACCGCGCCCGCAAGAAACAGCACGGATCCGATCAGCGCCAGCCCGGTGGTCCAGGGATAACCCCACGCGCGATACGGACGCGGCTTGTCCGGTTCCCTCCTGCGCAACACGAAGAGTGAAATAAACGACAGCACGTAGTTGGCCACGAAGAAGAACGAAACGATCGTAATGACCTGCCCGGCCGTCTGTCCGAAGATGATGAACAGGATCGCCACCAGCGCGCTCAACCAGAGTGCCACACTCGGCGTCCCGCCTTTGTTAACCACCGCCGCTTTCGTCGTAAACAATCCATCGCGACTCATACCGAAAATCACGCGCGTCGCCATCAGGTGCAGCGCATTGATCCCGCTGAGCATCGACACGATCGTGAGAACGCGAAAGACTCGATCGCCGTAGCTCCCAAAGATGACGTTCGCCGCCTCGCCCGCCGCAAACTCCTTCCCGGCGATTTCCTTCACCGGCAAAACGTACAGCAGCCCAACGTTGACGAGCAGGTAGATCGCAGCGATCGTCAACACGCCGCCAAAAAGCGAGCGCGGAATATCGCGCGCGGGATTTTTGACTTCTTCGGAGAAGTAGATCACGCCGCTCCATCCGTCGTAGGTGTAGATGACCTCACGCAGTGAAATGATGATCGGCACGATCAGCAGCGCGAGATTGCCGGGTGGGTTGTAGATGTTCGATTGCTTATATCCGACACCGCTGCCGAGCGCGAACGCGGCGACGATGAGCGCGACAAACGCGAGTGCTTTAAGCAGGCTGGTGAGGTTCTGGATGTTGCTGCCCCAAAGTATTCCGCGCCATTGCAGCACGGCAAACACGATCGCAACCACTGCCGCCACGGCCGGACCTCTGCCCGCCAACGACGGCACGAGCGCGCCTGAAAACTGTCCGATCAAAAGTGAAACGGTCGCAGTAGAACCACACGAGGAGATCCAGTCGCTCCAGCCGACGATGAATCCGGCGTATTCGCCCAACGCGTATCGCGAGTAGACGTACTGTCCGCCCGAGCGCGGAATCATCGTGCCGAGCTCGGCGAGGGAGATCGCGCCGAGCAAGGCGTAAAGCGCGCCCAACACCCACACGCCGAGAAAGAACCACGGATTAGGTAATTGTTCGGCGATTGTTCCCGGCGCGCGAAAGATACCGGCGCCGATCGTGTTGCCGATGATCACCGCGAGACCAAACCCGACGCCGAGCACACGCCATAACTGACCGCGTTGTCTGGTTAACGAAGGCGCATCCGTGGTTGTACTTTGCAATGGATTAGTTTTAGATACCGGCGCTCAGATCGGCATGCAAGAGCCGGTGAAACAGATGCTCGCCGGCCTCGCGTCGCACCGAAAGACGTCCGGCGTTGTACGCGCGCGAGTTGAGACCGCGTTGGACCGACTTGCAAATCGCGACGTCTTCATCCTGAATGCGTTGGCCCACCTCAACACTCGCGAGGTTGCGTTGCCGCGCCTCTTCGCTCGCGACATCCGGAAAGTAAAAATCGAAAATGACCTCGGTCTGGTCCACGCCGCGCGGCACGACGAAATTCGTATCGAGCACGCCGTCGTACCAGTTGATCATGAAGTTTGGATAGATCCAGTAATACAGCGCGCGATCGCCCTGTCGCACCGCGCCGGTTTGCGCTTCAGCGCCCTCGCTGACCAACGGGCTCCACTGCAAGCAATGTCGCGGGCCGTTTTCGATCATGTAGTTGCTGTAGTCGAGCACGCTGTCGAGGCCTTTGTGCAGGTACGGAACGTGATAACCGCCATCGAGATAGTTGTCGACAAACACTTTCCAGTTGCAGTCGAAGCTGTAATGCCGTCGCTCGAACCAGTGAAGATCGTTGAGTTTCAAATCCCGGATTTGATCCACGAGATCCGTGGTAAATGAAAATGGACTGCGGTTGAGCTTAACGAAGACCCAGTTTTCCCACTCGATGAATTCCAGCGGTACGAGACCATTCTGCGCGCGATCGAAATCGCACACGCCGGAAAAGTCGGGGGTGCCTTTCAACTCGCCTTCGAGCGAGTAGGTCCAACCATGATACGGACAGCGAAGCTGCGCGGCTTTTCCGTGCGGCTCAGTCATCACGGCCGCTGCGTGATGACGGCAAACGTTAAAAAACGCTCGTAAACCTCCGTCATTTCCGCGCACGACGACGATGGGCTCGCCCGCGACATCGGACGTAACGTACTGCCCCGGCTCAGCAACTTGATCCCGCCGCGCCGCGAGTTGCCACGTGTTGGAGAACACGGATCGGAGCTCGAGTTCGTAGAGGTCTTTATTTACGTACCATGAGGAAGGAATTGTCGATGCACGATCGAGTGGAAGATTGGGATCGTAGTCGTCAACGATTTTCATGAGATCGGCGTCGCCGTCTTGCGTTTCGGATTAAAGAACGGCATCTTCACGACCGTTGCGCGCACCTGATGCCTGACAGCTTCGACCGTGATCTCGAATTGCAGTTTCGTGCCCGGGCGCGTGTAGCCGCGATTGATCGTCGCCAGCGCGATCATCTTTTTCAACGTCGGCGACCACGTGCTCGTCGTTGCCTTTCCGACTTGAATGCCTTCCTTGTAAACAGGGACATGCACGCGCGACGCCATCGCCGAGATTGCCGGCGGCAAGCCGACGTCTTCGTAAATACTCTCGACCTGCGGCCAATCGATCTCCAGGCCGACGATCTCGCGCGCCGGACCACGTTTGTGTTCGGCAATCAACGCGGCCTGGCCCACGAACCGATTCTTGTCGAGATTGACGAGCCGGCCAAGTCCCATTTCATAAGGCGTGTAGCGCTGCTCGTCGACCAGCGCTTTCTTGCTACTGTTGAAATCAACGTCGATCAGCAACAAGCCGGCTTCGACGCGCGCGACGTCCAGCGCCAGCATTCCTGCCGCGTGAATATCAAACGCTTTGCCCGCTTCCATCAATGCGTCCCACACGCCAAGCGCATGTTCGGAGGCGATCCAGATTTCGTAACCAAGGTCGCCCGTGTAGCCAGTGCGTGAAATCTCAACCGGTACACCGGCGATCTTTCCGCGCGTCACGCGAAAGTATTTCAGGTTTGCGATGTCGGTATCGGTGACGATGCTCTTCAATAACCGTCCCGAAGTCGGACCTTGCAACGCGAGCGCCGAAACACTGTCCGAGATATCTTCTATCGTCACGTCCATGCCGGCGGCGTTTTGAGTAAACCAGCGCAAACTCGGATCGGCCGCCGTCCAACGGTAAACATTCTCTTCCAGACGCGACACAGTGCCGTCGTCGATCACCTTGCCGTGCTCGTCGCACCAGGGCGTGTAGACCACCTGGCCCACCGACACCTTCCGCATGTCGCGCGTGATCACGCGATCGACGAGCCGCGTTGCGTCCTTGCCTGTGAGCCGGTACTTGAACAACGGCGAGATGTCGATCAACGCGGCGGCGTTGCGAATCGCGTTGTACTCATGTTCGTGGTGCGGTTCGTAAGAGCTGACGGCGTAGTAGCCGGACCACTCGCGATAGCTGAGACTTTCGCAGAGTTGAAACGTTCGTTCGTGAAATGCGGTTCCGATTGGCATGATGGTGATTGCGGGCGCGCTGATCCGTGTTTGTTTCCATGCACGGATTTGTCAGGGCGAGCGATTATAAGTATGCTTACGATTCTTCAGCAAGCTGCATTACCCAATTAAACATGACGCAAAAGTACGACGTCGTCGTGATTGGCGGCGGACACAACGGTCTGGTGAACGCTGCTTATCTCGCGCGTGCGGGCAAAAAAGTTCTCGTGCTCGAACGCCGTCACGTGCTCGGCGGCGCGGCGGTGACTGAGGAAGTCTTCCCCGGTTTTAAGTTCTCCGTCTGTTCTTACGTCGTCTCACTACTCCGGCCGGAGATCATTCGCGAACTCGATCTGCCGCGTCACGGGTTGGAAATACTTCCGCTCGACGGCACGTTCACGCCGATGCCAAACGGCGACTACCTGTGGCGCGTGAACGATCACGCCCGCACCCGCCGCGAGATCGCGCGCCATTCGCGTCTCGACGCCGAAGCGTACGACGAGTACGGCAAAGCCATGATCGAGATGGCCCACTTCGTGAAGCCGATCATGAGCATGACGCCTCCAGACCCCACGACTCTGGAACCGAAAGCCTGGAAGAACCTCGCGTTCCTGGGCCGTCGTTTTCAAAAACTCTCTGACGACGACAAGTACAACCAGGTGCAACTGATGACGATGAGCGCCGTCGACTTTCTCGATCAGTGGTTCGAGACGGACGTGCTCAAGGCGACGATGTCTGCGTCGGGAATCATCGGCACTTTTCTCGGCGTGCGTTCGCCGGGGACGGCTTACGTGCTGCTGCATCACTACATGGGCGAGATCGACGGCGCGTTTCGCTCGTGGGGATTTGCGCGTGGCGGCACCGGCGCGATTTCGAATGCCATCGCCGATGCGGCCCGCGAAGCAGGCGTCGAGATCCGCACTGAAGCTCCGATTGCGGAGATTCTTTTGAAAAACGGTAGGGCCATTGGGGTCGCGCTCGTTAACGGCGAAGAAATCCGTGCAAATGTAATCTCGTCGAGCGTCGACCCGCGTTTGACCTTCATGAAGATGATCGGCGAGCAGCATCTGCCCGACGACTTCTGCACGGATCTGAAACGTTACAAGTATCGCGGGTCGTCAGGAAAAGTGAACCTCGCCCTCGACGGCTTACCCGACTTCAAGTCGATGCCCGGGGCCGGCGCGCATCTGCGTGGCGCGATTTCGATCTCGCCGGGCGTCGAGTACATGGAGCGCGCGTACGACGAAGCGAAGTACGGGCGCTTCTCGCGACGGCCTTACATCGACATGGTGATTCCGAGTTTGACCGATCCTTCGGTCGCGCCGCCGGGCAAACACGTGATGTCGTGCTTCGTGCAATATGCGCCGTACAACTTGAAGGAAGGAAACTGGGACGAGAAGCGCGACGAGTTTGGCGATACGGTGGTCGACACGATCGCCGAGCATGCGCCGAACATCAAGGAGTTGATTCGCGACCGGCAGGTGTTGACGCCGCTGGATCTCGAACGCGAGTTTGGTCTTTCGGAGGGCAACATCTTCCAGGGTGAGCTGACACTCGAACAGCTTTTCTTTCTGCGACCAGCGCCGGGTTGGGCGCAGTATCGGACGCCGATCAAGGGACTCTACATGTGCGGCTCGGCGACGCATCCCGGCGGCGGCATCATGGGCGCGCCGGGGCGCAATGCTGCGCTACAGCTAATAAAAGATTGGAAGAAATCCGTGTGAAGTACGATGTTGTCATCGTCGGTGGGGGTCACAACGGGTTGGTGGCCGCGTGTTATCTCGCGAAGGGCGGGTTGAAGACGCTTGTGCTCGAGGGTCGTGAAAACGTTGGGGGCGGCGCAGAGTTGGATCATGCGCTTGGTCCGTTCTCATCACAAATAATCACGGATCTTAATCTGCGTCTTGAGTTGATCACGCCGAAAGCGCGTGTGCTGGCGTTGGCTGACGATGGGCGTTCGCTGTGCATCTACAACAACGATGTTGGCGCGACCGTCAAAGAGATCGAGAAGTTTTCGGCGAAAGACGCCAAGAGCTACTCCGAATTTGTCGAGAGCTTTTCGCGCATCGGTCGTGTGCTCGCGCCGCTGCTGACGATGACGCCGCCTTCGATCGATAAACCGTCGAAGGGCGACGTGTGGCAGCTTGGCAAAGTCGGGCTGGCGTTTCGCGGACTTGGTAAGAAAGATGAGTACCGGCTGTTGCGTTGGGGACCGATGGCGGTTGCGGATCTCGTCAGCGAATGGTTCGAGACGGAGTTGTTGCGAGCGACAGTCGCGGCGCGTGGGATCCACGGAGCGTTTGCTGGTCCATGGTCTGCAGGGACAAGTCTCGGGTTGTTGTGGCAAGCCGCGATGGATGGAAGCGCAATTGGGTCATCCGTGTCTGTCAAAGGTGGGCTGGTCCAAACACTCGCCGATGCCGCGAAGAGTGCCGGCGCCGAAATACGGACCTCCGCCGAAATCACACGGATTGAAGGGGCGAAGGTAACCCTGCGTGATGGCGAGGACGTTGAAGCGCGGGCGGTCGTTTCAAACGCGGATCCGCGCACGACATTGTTGAAGCTTGTCGATCCGGTCGAACTCGATCCGAATTTCCTTTTGAAGATGCGCAACTATCGCGCGCCGGGTGTGGTTGCGAAGATTAACCTCGCGCTCTCGGGCTTGCCGGAGTTTCGCGGCGTGAACAACGGCGAAGCAACGTCGAAACTCTCCGGCCGCATTCACATTGGTCATG
>DATANW010000414.1:0-3748 GCA_036266055.1 Pyrinomonadaceae bacterium
GATGGCGGCACGACTCCAGGCAGCCGGAATCGATGCGACGATCGAAGGTCCGCCTGCTGCTGATTCCGCGCGCGTCGCCGGCGCGACACCATCTTCCAACGCAAGCAACGTGCGGCTCACGTCATCGCCACGAACACCGTCGCGCGAGGTCGTCGCTTCTTCAGCCAGTGGATCGACATTCAGTTCCAGTGCTCCGGTTGCGTTCGCGTCTGACGACGAAACGAAGTCGCCCGTGCGTTTCAACGATCGCGCGTATCGCGGGCGGATCGAAGTCTTCACAAACCTGCGTGGATCATTGACCGTCGTGAACGAGTTGGGTCTTGAAGATTATGTCCGCGGCGTCGTCGCAAACGAACTTTCTCCCGGTGGTTACCCGGCCATCGAGGCGTTGAAAGCGCAGGCGATCGCCGCGCGTACTTACGCGCTCAAGAACCGCGGACAGTTTATGTCGCAGGGTTTCGACATCCTGCCCACGACGCGTTCGCAGGTCTATCGCGGGCTGACTTCGGAGAATCCGTTGTCGACTCGCGCTGTCGACGAAACGCGCGGGATCATCGCGACCTACGACGGCGAACCAATCAACGCGCTTTACACGTCGACCTGCGGCGGCCGCACTGAAGATGCGGAAAACATTTTCAACCAGGCGGTGCCGTACTTGCGTGGTCGCGAATGTGCGGCTGAAGGCGCCGCCGCGTTCGAACGTTACGTGGTGAAGACCACACGCGATCCGGCCGAGTTGCGCGACGACAGTAACGTCACCATTGTGCGCGACGTCGCGTTATTACTGACGCAAAACTTCGGTTCGCTGAACGCTCGCGTCACCGATGCCTGGCTGGCCGGCGACGCTCCGAGCGCTGAAGTTCGCGTCTGGCTGATACATGCGGCGCGCATCGCGCGACAAACGCCGCCGATCATCGGCGAAGACGTGAATCGTCCCCCGGCGTTTGCAACCGCACTCGCTACGGCTGTTCTCGGCGAGAGCCGTACGAGCACGCTCTTGAACAACGCCGACGCCGATTACCTGCTCGGTGTCCGTGACGAGCAGGCTGTTCCGTCCGAGAATCGCGCCGATCTCGCGATGCTCGTTCGCGAAGGTCATCTTTCAGTCTATCCAGACGCGACTGTTCGTCCGCGCGAACCGCTGAGTCGCGCGCGCGTGCTGCACGCAATTGCCCGGCTCCTCGAAGCACGCAACCTGTTGCAGCTTCAGAAAGCGAACGCACGACCGTCGTCGGATGGCCAGGTGATTCTGCGCTCCGCGAAAGGCAAGGACCAACCGCTGCGCGTCAATACGGACGCGTTTCTCTTTCGCCAACTCGGCGAGCGCGCATATGCGGTTTCATCCGTAACGCTCGTCGGCGGAGAGCCGGTCACTTATCACCTCGCAGTCAACGGGCAGATCGATTATCTGGAAGTTAAGCCGGCACCGAACGGCGCCGCTGCCGATCGTTTCTCGCCGTTTTCGAACTGGACCACGACCTTGAGCGTCGGCCAGGTGCAGGCGCGTTTGGCGCGCGCGGCACGGGGCATTGGACCAATCGTCGACCTGCACGTCGTCTCACGCGGCTCGTCGCATCGCGTCACTGATCTCGAGATTGTCGGCGCTAACGGCACGGCTCACGTCCGGGGCGGGCGCATCCGTTCCGCACTGGGCCTGCGCGAGCAACTCTTCGTGATCGATCGCGAGTACGACGAAGCAGGGCGTGTTGCTGAGTTCAACTTCGTCGGCCGTGGTTGGGGACACGGCGTCGGCATGTGCCAGGTCGGCGCATACGGTCTCGCGAAACAGGGGTGGTCCGCTGAGCAAATCCTGAAGGCCTACTACTCAGGGATTCAGTTAACCCGGATGTATTAGCAGTTGAATCTCTCGCGTAATCAGATCCTGGGCGGCCTGCTACTACTCTTCCTCATCTGGGTGGTGGCGCTTTTCCGCATCCTATGAATCCCGTCATCGCGATCGTTGGTCCAACAGCGTCAGGCAAAAGCACGCTCGCGATCGAAGTCGCGCTTGCCCTCGACGGCGAGATCATCAACTGCGACTCCGTTCAGGTCTACCAGGAGATCCAGATCGCGACCGCGAAAGTGCCGCTCGAGGAACGCAAAGGCGTTCCCCATCACTTGATCGACTTCGTCTCTCCTGCCGTCAACTACACCGCCGTCGAATGGGCGCAGGAGGCAGCGCTGAAGATCGAACAGATCGAGAGTCGCGGGCGTGTGCCGTTGCTCGTCGGCGGCACCGGCTTCTACTTACGCGCTTTGCGACAACCTTTCTTCGTGAGCCCGCAGACGGACGAAACACTTCGCCGCCGGCTCAACTCGATCCGCGATCGCCACGGTCCCGAACATGTTCATCGACTCCTTCGCCGTCTCGATCCCAAAGCCGCCACCCGTTTTTACCCGGGCGACTGGCCACGCGTTCAACGAGCGATCGAGGTCTACCTGCAAACAGGCCGCTCCATCATGGACCAGAAGGACGAACGTCCCGATCCACCCGAAAGCTCGCGCCGTCTGCGCATTCTCGCGCTCAACCCGCCGCGAGCCGAGCTCTACCGGCGCATCAACGAACGCACCGAAGCCCACTTCGAGGCCGGGCTTGTGGCAGAAGTGCAACAACTTTTGGATCGTGGCTTCTCACCGCGTTCGAACGCGCTCGGCGCGCATGGATACCGCCGCGTCGTAGAGCATCTACAGGGCCAACGCGACCTTCCCAGCGCGATGGAACAAACCAAGCTGGACGTCCGCCACTACGCGAAACGCCAGTTGACATGGTTTCGCCATGAAGCCGGAGTCGAGTGGTTCGACGGTTTTGGTGAAGAAAACGACATATTGGAACTGGTTCTAGCGGCGCTCGGCCGCGGGGTACGGTCCAAATAATCATGTTTCCGTCACATCTTGCCCGAAGTCTTGTCAGTGAATGATCGGTGTTGTAATCTGATTGCAACCGCGCGCTTTCATTCCGGGTTTCAAACCATGTCTGACGGCAAACAGGCACCGCAGAACATTCAGGACGCATTTCTAAACACCGTCCGCCGCGAGAAGACTGCCGTCGTCGTCTACCTGCTGAATGGCGCCAAGCTGACGGGGCGAATCAGGAGTTTTGACAAGTTTTCCGTGTTGCTCGAGTCGGGTCCGCAGGAACAGCTCATCTTCAAGCACGCTATCTCAACGATCTCTCAGTCGCGGCGGGCCACCGCCGAACTGCATCCGCAGACGGGGGCCGAAGCGCATCCGCGAGACGTCCGCGATGTCAACTCGCCTGAGGCGTGACATTCGTTTACACTCTTCCGCTTTGATCCGGTAGTGTCCAAGCTCAGGTTTCTTGAGATATTCCGCTTTCACAAACACGGATTTCCAAACAGGACACTACGTGTGTAATCGGTAAATCGATAAACAAAAACAGAGGGTCTTCGTGCCTGGAACTTTCATTACCTTCGAAGGTATTGACGGCAGTGGGAAATCTACACAACTGCGGTTACTCAATAACTTTCTGCGAGCCAACGGCTGGAACGCGCTCGTGACCCGCGAGCCCGGCGGCACGCCTGTCGGTCTGCGACTTCGCGCCGCGCTGCTCGATGCGACCGAAGAAGTCGATCCACTGACGGAACTACTGGTTTTCGCCGCCGACCGCGCCCAGCACGTGCGACGAGTGATCCGGCCGGCGCTCGAAAACGGTCATATCGTGATTTCGGATCGGTACGCGGATGCGACCGTCGCTTACCAGGGCGCCGGACGAGGTTTTTCGCCGGAG
>DATANW010000415.1:0-11567 GCA_036266055.1 Pyrinomonadaceae bacterium
GGCTCGCTGCTGAACAAGATGCCGGGAAATGAGGAGCACAAGTTTGCGACGTTGCGGGCGCTGTACGCGTACATGTGGGCGCATCCGGGGAAGAAGTTGTTGTTCATGGGCGGGGAATTTGGGCAGTGGCGGGAGTGGACCGAAACCGAGAGTCTCGACTGGCACTTGTTGGATTCGCCGCTGCACGCCGGGCTGCAGCGACTGGTGCGCGATCTGAATCGAGTCTACATCGATCGCGATTCGCTGTGGCAGGCAGATGGTGAGGCCGCCGGCTTCGAATGGATCGACGTCGACAACGCCGCCGAAAACATCGTCGCCTTCGTCCGCCGTTCGGCGGCGTCTGACAGTGAAATCATCTGTGTTAGTAATTTCTCGGCGGTCCCTCGTGCAGGTTATCGCCTTGGTTTACCGCATGAAGGTCGTTACGAGGTCCTCGTTAACACAGATAAAAAAGATTACGAAGGACGCGAGGAAAATACGATCGTTGATATAGAATCTGAACTTGTTAGTGCTCATGGCCGAGAACATTCAGCTCTGATAGATCTTCCAGCGTTGAGTACACTATGGCTGTGTATGAGAAGTTCAAGGAGCTAGACGGTACGCATCCGTGGCGGAATGTTAGTCCCGATGGTTATGTTGATTATCGGGCGCGTTACCGGCCGCAGGGGCGTGTTCTCTTTTTTAACTTCCCACTCGCCAAAGAGATGGGACTTATCCCGTCTGAACACCCGCACAGCATCAACAAAGATCTCGAACAAGTAATCCTCGACACCTTCTCGCTGCGCATCATCAACGAGTACGACCTCGAGCACGGAACGAAGTTTCCCCCCGAAAGCGTCAGGCCAAAGCCGTTCATGGCCACGCGCTATCTCCAAACTCAACATCGCAACAAGCAAGGCAAGACGTCCGGCGACGGCCGCAGCATCTGGAACGGTTATCTAAAAAGCGACAACCTCAGCTTCGACATCTCGAGCCGCGGCACCGGCGCAACGATTCTCAGTCCCGGCGCTGTCGAAGCGAAGACAGTCGTCGCCACCGGCGATCAAACCTACGGTTACGCTTCGGGCCTCGCCTATTTAGACGAAATGTTAGGCAGCGCCGTGATGTCGGAGATCTTTTACCGCCAGGGAATCCCGACCGAACGCTGTCTCGCTGTGATTGGGTTTCCTGATACATCGGCGATCGGCGTCAGAAGCGCGCCCAATCTGATCAGACCAGCTCACATGTTTCGCTATCTCAAACAAAACCGGCTCGCCGAACTCAAAGCCTCAGTCGACTACTTCATCGATCGCGAAATCGAAAACGGCATCTGGACCATGCCCGACGATCCGGCGCAGCGCTACGCTACCGCCCTCGACTACTTCGCCCGCAACTACGCAAAACTCGCCGCCTTACTCGAAGAAGAGTACATCTTCAACTGGCTCTCCTGGGACGGCGACAACATGCTCGCCAGCGGTGCGATTCTCGATTACGGCTCGATCCGGCAGTTTGCCGCGAAGCACGACAAGTATCGCTTCAAAGACGTCGATCGTTACTCCGCCTCACTCGCCGAGCAGCGCGGCTGGGCCAGGACGCTGGTCCAGGTGTTCGCGCAGGCAATGGACTTCGTCGAAACCGGCGAAAAGAAGAATTTGAATACTTTCAGGAACGCCGCGTGTCTGCGTGTCTTCGACGACGCATTCGCGAGCGAGCGAGATCAACGCATGCTCTGGCGGATCGGTTTCACACCGGAACAGATCGCACACCTCATGGACAAGGCGCAGAAAGAGATCCGCGACTTCGATCGGAGTCTCAGCTATTTCGAAGATCGCAAAGTGTCGAAGGGTGTGGAAAAACTTCCCGATGGCTTCACCCACAGTCCCGTCTTTTTGATCCGCAATTTGCTGCGAACGTTACCCGGCTACTATCTTTCCCAGGCAATGACTCGTGCGGACGACGAAAGCGCCCAGATGCCGAATGAAATCTTCCTGCAAACGATGGCTGCCTCTTACGTCGGCAAGAAGGATCTCAAACTCACAGAGGCACGCATCTCGCACATCAAAGAGTTTCAGAATTCTTACCTGCGACTGTGCGCCGCCCTCGGTGGCCCACTCGATCTGGTCCTGCAAACACTTCAGGAACGTTCGGCCGTGATCAATCATCGTCATCGCATCACCGGCGACGCCGTCACGTGGATCATCGAAGAAGTGATCGCGATGAAAGGCAAGATCAGGATCGACGGTTTGCAGGAAGCGATCGATGCGTTCATCGACTCACAAGTGCTGATACCCGGAAAGTGGCGCCCGGTTTCACCCGCCCAACTCAATTCAAACACGCTCAAGTCGCGTCTGCTGCAAAAGATTCAGGAGAATTTGGAAGCGTACAAGGAATCGATATAAGCTGCGTGTCATGACACAGTGGCGCGACATCCGCGAGCAGTTTCCGGTAACTGCCAACCTCGTTTATCTCAACACAGCAGCCGCGGGGCCACTCGCGCGCGTAACCGCGCAAGCGGCCGTCAGTTACTACGAGCAGATGAAGAACGATGGCGATCTGCACTGGGACGAGTGGCTCGCGCGCCGTGAAGAAGTGCGCGCGAAGGTGGCGGCTCTGATCAACGCCGAACCGGACGAGATCGGACTGACGACGAACACATCGAGCGGCATTAACATCATCATCGACGCGATGGAAAAGCACGGCGAGGTGATCTCGTGCGATCTCGAGTTTCCCGTCACGACCATTCCGTGGATGCACCGGCGCATTCCGGTCCATCTGGTGAAATCGTCAGGCGGTATTGTTCGCCCCGAGGATTTGCGCGGCGCGATGAACACGCGCACCGGAATCATCTCGCTGAGCTACGTTCAGTACTCCAACGGCTTTCGATCGGACCTTGCCGCAGTCGGCGAGATTAAAGGCTCGCACGCACTCGTCGTGAACGCGAGCCAGGCTGCGGGCGCGTTCGAGATCGACGTGAAGCGAATGAAGATCGACGCGTTGTGCGCGACGGGCCACAAGTGGATGCTCTCCGGTTATGGCTCGGGTTTCGTTTACCTGAGCAGGGAATTGCAGGCGAACTCGCATGCACGGTCCATCGGCTGGTTGAGCGTGCAGGATCCTTACGGCCTTAGGAATGACGAGGTGCATCTGCGCCGCGATGTCTCGGCGCGCGCCGAACTCGGCTGCCCCCACTTCGCCGGAATCTTCGCGCTCGGTGCTTCGGTTGATCTCTTTCGGTCAATCGGAATGAAAAACATTGAGACGCGTGCTCTGGATTTGAATCGACTGTTGACGAATCGTTTGCAGGAAGCAGGTTGGCGAGTACTGTCGCCACTCAGCGACGAACAGTTTCGTTCGGCAGAGACGTTAGTCGCAACCGAAAGCCCGGCGCGTGTCACCGGCGCGCTGGCTGAGAAAAAGATCATGGTGACGGAAAAACCCGAAGGGATTCGCGTCTCGACCAACTTTTTCAACAATGAAGAAGACGTCGATCGCTTGATTGAGGCCCTTAACGGTTTGCGAGACGAAAATTAAAGCGCCGCAGCGCGGGCCTTTTCTTCGCGCGGCTTCAACGTTTCGTAGATAAGCGTATGTGTCGGAACCTCGACGCCCGATTCACGCCCCAGCCGCACCACCGCTCCATTCTGCGACTCGAGTTCCGATGGTCGTCCCGCGGCGATATCACGTTGCATCGAGCTCGTCGCATCGTCAGGCAAGGCTTTGACGCTGGCCATTACCTTGTCGATTGAATCCGGCGCCAGTTTGATTCCACGCGCAAGAGCCAACGCATAAATCTCTTCCATCGCTTTGAGCATCTGCACGCTCCACTTCGGATCTGAGCGAAGAACTCCGGCAGGCGCGTTAGCCATTGCGCCAACACCACTGAACGACGCGATGAAAAGAAACTTGGTCCAGAGTGCCGCTTGAATGTCTGCGGCCACCGTTATTTCCAGCCCGGCGCGTTTGAACACGCCTTCGATCAGGTTAATTCGGTCGGTCCTTTGATTATCAATCTCGCCGATCACGATCGACGGTGTGAATCCGGCATGTTTGATATGACCCGGTTCGACCACGAAGCTCACAATCCGGCATAGACCACCAATAACCACAGCACGGCCCAGCTCATCAACAAGCTGCGACACCGCATCGACGCCATTTTGCAACGGCAGCACAGTCGTGCCTGGGCCAATCAGCGGTTTTATCGCGCGTGCTGCTTCCGGAACCTGCCACGCCTTAACGCCAACAATCACCAGATCAACTTCGCCAATGTCGTTAACGTCGTCTGTGGCCTGCGCGGGAAAGACGACGAAGTTTCCTGCGAGACTATCAACGATTAGTCCGTTTGTTTTGATCGCGCGTAAGTGCTCGCCGCGCGCAATAAACGTAACGTCCTCGCCCGCGTGCGCGAGGCGTCCACCGAAGTAACCGCCGACTCCACCTGTTCCAAAGACAGCTATTCTCATCTCTTCTTTTTCGGCTGCGGCTTTTTCTTCCCGCCTTTCGTGGAGGCCTCGGGCGCGAACGTCGCGCGTGAGAGGCGAACGAACGTTTGCAAGATCGGTGATTCGTACCCGCCGGTGAGTTGCGCGATTCCGAGTTCCCAGTTGATCTCTGCGCCTTCGATCCACCAGCGCACCAGTTTGCCCTCTTCGACGTCTTCTATCACGGACTGTAACGGCACGATGCCGACGCCCATGTCCGCTTCGACCATGCGCCTAATCGCCTGCTGCCTGCTCAGTTCCATCGCCACGTGAAGCGTCACTCCCGCCTGCGCGAAAAACTGATCGATTAATCTTCGCGTGTTGCCGCCACGCTCGCCAAGGATCAAACGTTCACCGGCGAGCGTGTAAGCACTGACCGTGCGTTGTTTGGCGAGCTTGTGCCGCGGCGAAGCGATCGCGACGAGTTGGTCTTCGCTGAGTCGTTCAGTCTTGATACCGCGCACGTCGACGGGCAGCGAGACGAAGGCGATGTCGATGTCGCCAGCGAGGATCTGGTCCACCAGCACTTCGCTTGTTCCCGACGTAACACCGATTTCAGCTCCGGGATGCTGGGCGCGCAACTCCGCCAGAATCGCCGGCAACTGGTCCGTCAGGACCATCGCTGAGGCACTGCCGATTCGCAGGCGGCCCCGCTCAGCGCCTGCGAGCTCCGCGATCTCGTCGAGCGCTGCGTCATGCTCTCGCAGAATGTGACGCGCGCGACGTAAGAGCTGCTCGCCGGCTTCGGTTAAAATCACGTGTCGCGGCGCCCGCACGAACACTTTCGCGCCGATTTCATTCTCTAATTGGCGGATCTGCATACTGATCGCCGCCTGCGTTACGTGCACTCGCAGAGCTCCCGCCGTGAAAGTGCCTGACTCCGCGATCGCCACGAAGGCCCTTAATTGTCGAATTTCCATCCCAGACTCCACATATCAAGATGCATTATCGGAATAATAAAATCTTTTAGTTTGGATTATAAGTCCATGACCCCTAGAATAATCAACACGCTATATTGAGCCGCGTCTTCCCGGCCCCGGTAGCCACGATTGTGAGCACTGAACGACGAACAGCAGATCTCTCTCCAGCCAAACGCTTGCACACGCAGAATTCGGTGGTGGGTGTCGACGGCGGTGGCTCCAAGACGGAAGCGGTGATCATGGACGCCAACTTCCGTGTGATCGGCGAAGGCCGGTCTGGACCATCCAATCCGTTGCGAGTGGGAATCGCCGGCGCGGCGACTGCCGTGCGTGAAGCGATCGATAGCGCGTGCGCGATGGCCAAACTGCGTCGTGGAGATCTGGTGGCCGCGCAGATCGGGCTCGCCGGCGCGCGACGACATGAGTTGCGCGAGCGCATGCGCGAGACGTTGATGCGTCTCGACCTGGGCGAGATCGAAGTTGTCGCCGACGCCGACATCGCGTTGTACGGAGCGACGAACGGTGCGCCCGGACTGGTGGTGATTGCGGGAACCGGTTCGAACGTCTGTGGCATCAACGCGCGTGGCAAACGTTTCTGTGCCGGCGGTTGGGGACCGATCGCCGGTGATGAAGGCAGTGGCGCGTGGTTGTCGCGTCGCGCCCTGCGCGCCGTGGCCCACGCCTTCGACGGCCGTGGTCCAAAGACGACTTTGACGGGGCGGGCGTGCGGCTATTTTCACGTCAGCACGGCCGACGATCTGAACACCGCGATTTACGCCCCGACGATCACCAACGAGCGGCTCGCGGGTTTTGGACGTGACGTAGTCGACGCTGCGAAAGACCGCGATCCGATCGCGCTTCAGATCGTGGCGGATGGCGGCACGGAGCTGGGCCACGCCGCAGTCGCCGTGATTCGTCATCTTCAGATGGAGCACGATCGTTTTCAGATCGCGTATGTGGGCGGCGTTTTCCGGGCGGCGGGCGATTTGATGCTGAACACGCTGCGCGCGGAAGTGAAGAAGGCCGCGCCGCGCGCCTACTTCGAACCGCCGCATTTCGCTCCAGCCGTGGCTGCCGCTAGAATGGCTCGCGAACGCATCAATCACATTGCTCTCGCAGTTTGATCTCGGCGGCTGAAGAATGAGTACTGAAACCGGCGCTTCGCTTCCGATCACCGAACAAGAGAATCCACGTTCAGCGAATCTCAGCTCGCAGTCTGCCGCTGAGATCGTCGCGTTGATGAACGAGGAAGACGCGACTGTCGCAGCCGCTGTAAAGCTGGTGCTCGGCGATGTTGCACAGGCAGTCGAGGCGATTGTAGAGAGATTGCGAAACGGCGGCCGGCTTTTTTATATCGGCACTGGAACTTCAGGACGGTTGGGTGTGCTCGACGCCTCAGAGTGTCCGCCGACGTTTGGCGTGTCGCCGGAGTTGGTCCAGGGGGTGATTGCCGGCGGATACGACGCGTGTCATCGCGCGGTTGAAGCTTCGGAAGACGACGCTGACGCAAGCATCGTGGATTTAGAAGGACGAAGTTTCGCCAGGCGTGATGTCTTAGTCGGAATCGCGGCTTCAGGCAAGACGCCGTACACCGTTGGCGCTATTTCTTATGCGCGTTCGTTGGGTGCGTTCACAGTGGGATTGACCTGCGTTCCGGGATCGCCGATCACGCATGCGGCGGAGTTGAGCATCGTTCCGGTGGTGGGGCCGGAAGTCGTAACCGGATCGAGCCGGCTGAAAGCAGGGACGGCGCAGAAGATGGTCCTCAACATGCTTTCGACGGCGACGATGGTCCAGCTCGGTTACGTCAAGGGCAATCGTATGTCGCACCTGAAAGCGGGAAATACCAAACTGCGCGACCGGGCAGTACGAATCGTGATGGCCGAAACGGGTGTGGACCACGAGCAGGCGGTGCAAGCGCTTGAGCACTCCGGTTGGGTTGTCAGAGAAGCGGTAAAGCGGTGTCAAGAGTTTCCCGCAAAGACGCAAAGGCGCAAAGGGTGAAAAACTTGGAAGCCGGCAATTCTCTCTGCGTCTTTGCGCCTTTGCGGGAAAAGATCTGTCACACGGTATGAAAACAATCGATCTCTTCATCATCTTCGGCTACCTGATCGGGATTGTTCTGTTTGGCACGTGGTTCGGACGAAAGCAGAAGACCACGAGCGCTTACTTTCTCGGCAACAGATCGGTGCCGTGGTGGGCGGTCGCGTTCTCGATCGTCGCCACGGAAACTTCGACGATCACGTTCATCTCAGTGCCCGGAATCGCCTTCGCGCGCGGCGGTAACTTCCAGTTCCTGCAACTCGTCTTCGGCTACCTGCTCGGCCGCATCGTCATTTCAATACTGTTCATCCCCTCGTATTTCCGCGGCGAACTGCTCACGGTTTACCAACTGCTCGATCGACGTTTCGGCGGCAAGATCAAGATGCTCGCCGCTTCGCTCTTCGTCGTCATGCGAAACATCGCCGACGGCATTCGACTCTTGCTGACGGCGATCGTGCTGGCGGCGGTTTACGTTTCGTTTCAACCGGCGGCGAATGTCGAGACGATTACGATCGCTTCGATCGTGCTGATCGGCGTCGCGATGATCATCTTCACTTACTTTGGCGGCATGGAAGCGGTCATCTGGGTCGAAGTCGTGCAACTCGGGATCTACATTGCGGGGGCGATTGCCGCGGCTGTGGTTTTGGTGAGTTCGATTGACGGCGGCTTAAGCACGGCGAGCTCGTTAGCGACTCAGTTCGGCAAGTATTCATTGTTCGATTTTTCTTTCGACCATACGAAGACGTACACGTTCTGGTCGGGGCTCATCGGCGGGTGCTTCCTGACGATGAGCACGCACGGAACGGACCAGTATCTCGTGCAGCGTTACTTGTGCACGGATCGGCCGCGACGCGCGATGGTGGCGCTGCTGACGAGCGGCGTGATCGTGTTGGTCCAGTTCATCGGTTTTCTGTTTATCGGCGTGCTGCTCTTTGCGTTCTACAAACCGTATGTCGACCCGGGTTATGCGACCGCGGCATCGACTGCGTTTCCGTTTACCGGCGGCGATCGGGTATTTCCCGACTTCATCACGAAATACATGCCGAGCGGGTTGTCCGGTTTGGTGGTCGCCGCGATCTTTGCGGCGGCGATGTCGTCTTCGCTGAATTCTATTGCGGCGACGGCGGTTACGGATCTTTACAAGCCTTTCAGACCGGATCGCGACGACCGGCACTACTTGAAAGTCTCGCATGTGCTGACGCTGGTCTGGGGCGTGGTCCAGATCGGCGTCGCGTGGTTTGCGCGCAAAGCGCCCGGTTCGGCGTTGAGCCAGGCGTTGTCGATCGCTTCGCTGATCAACGGTCCGATACTCGGCGTGTTTTTGGTTGGAACGCTGTTGCGGCGAGTAAGTCAGCCGCCGGCGTTGATCGGCATGATCGTGAGCAGCGCTGCGATGCTCTACATTTTCCTCGCGACGAACATCGCGTGGACGTGGTACGTCTTTTTAGGGAGCGTGATCACGATCATCGTCGCGTGGATCGCGAGTTTTGCGTTCAGTCCTGCCCCGGCATCGGTGCAGGCAGAAGAAACGATTTGAGGGCAAGAGTTTCATGAACAATAGATTTCATCGGTGTCTTTCCGTAGTGCTGCTGCTGACGTTGCTGGCGTTTCCTGCGTTGCCGGCCAACGAAGCGCCGAAGGTCGCCCCGTTCAAGCGCGACCCAAGTTCGGCGGCGTTGAAGTGGGCCAACGAAGAGCTGCGGAAGATGTCGCTGGAAGAGAAGGTGGGCCAACTGATTTCGGTCGGCGTGAACGCGACGTTTCTGAATCAGGACTCGGATGCCTATCGCACGCTCAAACGTCACGTTGAAGACAACAAGATCGGCGGCATCATTCTTTTTCGCGGACCGGTTTACGAGTCGGTGATACTCATGAATCGGATGCAGCAACTCGCGCGCTATCCGTTGCTCGTCTCCGCGGACCTCGAAGCCGGCGCGGGCATGCGCTTCGACGACACCGTCAACTTCCCGTGGAACATGGCGGTCGCGGCGACCGGCAATCCTGACTTCGCGCGAAAACAAGGCGAGATAACTGCGCGAGAAGCGCGTGCACTCGGCGTTCAACAAATCTTCGCGCCGGTGGTCGACGTGAATAACAACTCCGCCAATCCGGTAATCAACGTTCGCTCCTATGGTGAAGACCCCGCGGACGTCGCGCGTTTTGCGGCCGCGTTTACCGAAGGCGCACAGTCGGCGGGCGCGATCGCGACTGCGAAACATTTTCCCGGTCACGGCGACACTGCCGTCGATTCGCATCGCGGCTTGCCGGAGATAAACGTGACGCGCGATCGTTTGAACTCAGTAGAGTTTGTTCCGTTCCAGGCGACGGTCAATGCCGGCATCGGATCGGTGATGGTGGGCCATATCGCGCTGCCGCAAATCGATTCAACTGCAATCAAGCCGCTGCCCCGCAACCTGAAACCCAAGCCGATCGATACCGACGAACAGGGCGAGATCATCGACGAGAAAGCCACGATGCCGGCGACGATGTCGCCGATCATGGGCCGCATTCTGCGAAACGATCTGAAGTTTTCCGGAATGATCGTCACCGACGCATTGAGCATGAGTGGATTGACGATCTATTTCACACCGGAAGAATCGGCTATGCGCGCTCTCGAAGCCGGCGCCGACATGCTGCTCAAGCCAGCGGATGTCGACGCGACTTTTCGCGGTGTTCGTGAAGCAGTGAAGAGCGGGCGCATCACGGAGCAACGCGTCGAGGAGTCGGTGCGCAAGCTGCTTGCATGGAAATACGATCTCGGATTGGTAGAACAGCGGATCACGCCAATCGATGCGATCGATCGCATTGTCAGCAGTCGCGATGTAAACAAGCTCGCAGGCGAGATCGCCGAACGTGCAGTCACGCTGGTGCGTGACGAAGACAAGCTGTTGCCGCTGAAAAGCCTGAAACCGGATACGCGCATCTTCAATCTCGCGATCACCAACGGCGACGATCGCAATTGGATCGCGAACCCCTTCATCGCCCGGTTGAATCGTGGTGGTTTGAAAGTCGAGACCATCGTGCTCGACGACAGGTCCAGCGAACAGGACGTGCAGAAAGCGATCGAACGCGCGAAATCTTCAGACCTGGTATTCGCTTCGATGTACGGCCGGGTGCGGTCGGGACAGGCAGCGAGCGTCGGGTTGCCGAATGCGGGTTCGCGCGCGTTGAACGCCCTCGTCGGCGGGAAGGCGCCGGTGATAGGCATCAGTTTCGGTAATCCATATTTGCTGCAAAACTATCCTGCGCTGCGCGCTTACATCGTCGCGTACGGCGATATGCCGAGCTTGCAGCAGGCAGTCGCGCGCGCCTTGCTGGGGGAGATCGACGTCACTGGCCGGCTGCCGATTTCGCTGCCCGGTCTGTATCCACGCGGGACTGGAATCCAGTTGAAGGCCTCTAAGTAAACTTATGCTTCGGTGCACTCGAATCTTTTTAGTTCTGACTTTGGTTGCGCAGCCGATCTTCGCGCAACTCCCAATCGCCAAACCGGAATCGGTTTCGGTTTCCACGTCGCAACTCGCGGCGATGGATTCGGTTATCAACGACGACATCGCCAAGGGCCGGCTGCCTGGCGCGGTTGTTTTCGTCGGACGCAAGGGACGCCTGATCTGGCAAAAGAGTTACGGCTCGCGCGCAGTCGAACCGGCGCGTGAACCGATGACGGCAGATACGATTTTCGATGTGGCGAGTCTTACGAAAGTCGTGGCCACGGCGACGAGCATCATGATTTTGGTCCAGCGCGGCAAGGTTCGCTTGACAGATCCCGTTTCACGCTACATTCCCGAATTGAAAGGCGAAGGCCGCGAGCGCGTGACGATCGAACAATTGCTGACGCACGTCTCCGGCTACGCTCCCGATTTCGATCTGCGCGAACGTTGGAGCGGCCACGACGAAGCTATCAAGCGACTGATTGCCGAACCGCTGCGCAATCCACCGGGAACTCGCTTCACTTACAGCGACATCGGTTACATCGCATTGGGTGAAGTCGTCGGCCGTGTGAGCGGGATGCCGCTCGACGAGTTTGCGAAGAAGAACATCTTCGAGCCGCTCAAAATGCGCGACACCGGGTTTCGTCCCGACGCGAGTTTGCAACCGCGAATCGCGCCCACCGAAAAACGTCGCGGGCAGCTCAATTATCTCGGCG
>DATANW010000416.1:0-6764 GCA_036266055.1 Pyrinomonadaceae bacterium
CAATTCCACTAACGCCGCACCCGACGCATCTTCACGCTCGCCACGCGCGCAAGCATCACTGGCCGTAATTACAGCAGCGCGAATAGGCGTACTCATCTCAACGCCGCCGCCCGTGTCTCATGTGCTCTTTCAACCAGCACCGATCCATTACCACGAGCAACCCGGCATCAAGTGCTCGCTGCGCCGCGTCGCGGTCGATGACACCTTCCTGCAACCACACAGCTTTCGCGCCGACAGCGATCGCTTCGTCAACCGCCTTCCCTGCTTCCGCCGAACGGCGGAACACGTCGACGAGATCGACCTTCTCGGGCACAGCGGCCAGATCCGGATACGCTTTCTCGCCGAACACCTCAGTCTCGTTTGGATTGACCGGGATGACCTTGTACCCCTGCCGCCGCATGTAACCAGCAACGCCGTGCGACGCACGCGACGGATCCGACGACAGTCCAACGACGGCTATCGTTCGGCATTGTTCGAGTATGCTGCGGATTGTTTCGTGAGAATTGATCTGCGCGTTGTTCGAGTCTCCCACGTTGCTCTAGTCCCCCACTGACGACACCGCGTCGACCGTATTTCGCTTCTCGTGCAACTCCTGAAGTGAGCGGACGGTCGGCGTCGCGTGCGACTCGGCCGCCGCGATGGCCTCGACCAGCGCTTGCGCACCCGTCATCGTCGTGACGCACGGCACGCTGTACTGCAACGCCGCGCGACGAATCGCCTGTTCGTCAAATCGCGACACACGACCGAGCGGCGTGTTGATGATCAGCGAAATGTCACCGCTCTTGATGTGGTCCACGATGTTCGGACGCCCTTCGTTGACCTTGAAAACATCTTGTACGTTCAGTCCGACTTCACGCAACCGCGCGCTTGTGCCGAGCGTGGCCATGACATCAAACCCCAACCGGATCAGCTTGCGCGCCAGCAACACTGCCGTGCCCTTGTCGCTGTCTTTCACGCTCAGAAACGCCGTACCTTTACTCGGCAGACTCAAGCCCGCGCTGGTCATCGCCTTGCCGTACGCCTCGCCGAACGTGTCGCCGATGCCCATCACCTCGCCGGTCGAATGCATCTCGGGACTGAGAATCGGATCGACGCCGGGAAACTTCGCAAACGGAAACACCGGCGACTTGATAAAGAACCGTTTGACTGTCAGCTCTTCCGGCAAGTTGAACGTTTCGAGCTTTTGACCAGCCATCACGAGCGCCGCGATACGCGCGATCGGCACTCCGGTCGCTTTCGAAACAAACGGCACTGTGCGTGAAGCGCGCGGGTTTACTTCCAGCACGTAAACGCGATGGTCCTTGATCGCGAACTGAATGTTCATCAACCCGCTCACCGAGAGCGCCTGGGCCAGTTTGCGCGTGTAGTGACGCATCGTTTCGAGATGGTCGGGATCGATCCGCACCGGAGGCAGCACGCACGACGAGTCGCCCGAGTGAATGCCGGCTTCTTCGATATGTTCCTGGATGCCCGCGATTACGACCGCCGTCTCGTCAGCCAACGCATCGACGTCAAACTCCGCTGCCTGTTCGAGAAACTTGTCGATCAAGACCGGACGATCCGGCGTGAAGCCGACGGCGTTGTGCACGTACTGGTCCAACTGCTCCTGGTCGTAAACGATCGCCATCGCGCGCCCGCCGAGAACGTAACTCGGCCGCACGAGCACCGGATAACCGATGCGTGCCGCGACCTCTCGAGCCTCTTCGACGGACGCGGCCATGCCGTTGTCAGGCTGCGGTATGCCGAGTTCCTGCAGCAGCGCGCCGAAGCGCTTGCGGTCTTCGGCGAGATCGATCGAATCGGGCGACGTGCCAATCACTTTCACACCGGCGTGATGGAGTCGCATGGCGAGATTCAACGGCGTCTGACCACCAAACTGAACAATAACGCCTTCGGGCTGCTCGACGTCGACGATGTTCATCACGTCTTCGAAAGTGAGCGGCTCGAAGTAGAGACGATCGGAAGTGTCGTAGTCAGTGGAGACGGTTTCCGGATTGCAGTTGACCATGATCGTCTCGAAACCCGCTTCGTGCAGCGCGAATGAGGCGTGGCAACAACAGTAGTCAAACTCGATTCCCTGCCCGATACGGTTCGGACCAGAGCCGAGAATCATGATCTTGCGGCGGTCGGTCGGTTGCGCTTCGTCTTCCTCTTCGTAGGTCGAGTAGAGATACGGCGTGTGTGATTCAAACTCCGCCCCGCAGGTGTCGACTCGTTTGTAAACCGGAACGATACCCCAGCGCTTGCGATACTCGCGCACCTCGTCTTCCGAACGCTCTGTAAGATAAGCAAGACGCCGATCAGACAGCGCAACTTCCTTGAACGCGCGCAACTCTGCTGGCGAAATATCTTCGAGCCTCGAACCTTCGATGTCGCGCTGAATCTCCATCACCTGTTTCAACTGATCCAGGAACCACGGATCGATCTTCGACAAGCGATAGATCTCGGAGATGGGCCACTCGTGTTGCAACGCGTAGGTGATGTAGGAGAAGCGATTCGAGTTGGGCCGCGCGAGTTTGCGTTGCAGCTCGTCGTCGGAGATGTCTTCGAGACGAAGCGGCTTCACGGCTTCCAGCGAACGCAGCCCTTTGAACAGCGCTTCTTTGAACGTGCGGCCAATCGCCATTACTTCGCCGACGGACTTCATCTGCGTGCCGAGCACGTCTTCCGCTTCGCGAAACTTTTCGAAGTCCCACTTCGGAATTTTGGCGACGACGTAGTCGATCGTCGGTTCGAACGAGGCCGGCGTTTTGCGAGTGATGTCGTTCGGGATCTCGTCGAGCGTGTAGCCGACGGCGAGTTTCGCGGCCATCTTGGCGATCGGAAAGCCCGTTGCTTTCGACGCCAACGCTGACGAACGCGAGACGCGCGGGTTCATCTCGATGATGCGAATGTCGCCGTTCTCAGGATTCACGCCAAACTGAATGTTAGATCCGCCCGTTTCGACTCCGACTTTGCGAATGACGCGGATCGCGAGATCGCGCATCAGTTGATACTCGCGATCCGTGAGCGTTTGCGCGGGCGCGACGGTTATCGAGTCGCCGGTGTGCACGCCCATCGGATCGAAGTTCTCGATAGAGCAGATGATGACGACGTTGTCCGCGAGATCGCGCATCACCTCGAGCTCAAACTCTTTCCAACCGAGGATCGATTCCTCGATCAGCACTTCGTGAATCGGCGACGCTGCGAGTCCGCCGCGAATGATCTCTTCGAACTCTTCGGGGTTGTAAGCCGTGCCCCCGCCGGTGCCGCCCAGTGTGAACGACGGGCGAATGATTGCCGGATAACCTGTTGTTTGGACGATCTCCTCCGCTTCGGCCCACGACTTCGCAAAACCGCCGCGCGGCATTTCGAGTCCGGCCTCGTCCATCGCCTGTTTGAACAGCAGACGGTTCTCAGCGACTTTGATCGCATCGCGGTTCGCGCCGATCATCTCGACGCCGTATTTCTGCAACACGCCGGCATCGGACAGCGCGATCGCCAGGTTCAACGCGGTCTGTCCGCCGACGGTTGGCAGCAGCGCGTCGGGTTTTTCGCGCCGAATGATCTCGGTGAGCGACGCGACGGTGAGCGGTTCGATGTACGTGATGTCGGCTGTTTCCGGGTCGGTCATGATCGTGGCTGGGTTCGAGTTGACCAGCACGATCTCGTAGCCTTCCTGGCGGAGCGCTTTGCATGCTTGCGTCCCGGAGTAGTCAAACTCGCACGCCTGACCGATCACGATCGGGCCGGAGCCGATAATCAGAATCTTCTTGATATCAGTGCGTTTGGGCATCTATCAAAAGTCCGGCTTTCGACGCCGGAAGTCTTCTCCATCAATCACCACGTTCGTGCACATTTCAAACAGCCGGCTGCGCAGGCGAGTGCCGATCCGATCTTCCAAAATCTGTTCCTTTTCCGAGCGACGATCATCGAGGTAGTTGGTCGTGAAGATCGTTATCCTGCGATCGTTGTAACGTTTGTTAATGATTTGATACATCGTATCGCGCACCCATTCGGTGGGCACGGTCGCACCCAGCTCGTCCAGCACCAGCACGTCGACCTGAAACACGGGCGCGAGCACTTTGAACTCGGAAGATTTGGAAATCGGATTGTACGAGTCTTGAATCTCTTTGAGCAGCGAACCAAACTCGCAAAACAGACCGGCAAAGCCCTTCTCGTTAAGGTGCTTGATGATCGATACGGCGAGATGGGTCTTGCCGACACCGGCTGGTCCCATAAACAACAGGCCGCGATCCACCGCCGGATAGTGGCTCACAAACTTCATTGAATGGATTAACGCGTGATCCTGAGATGAGCCGGTCTTGTGATGAAAATTGACGAACGTACACTTCTCGTAGCGGCGAGGAATACGCGCAGCCACTGCCAGTTTCCGAACGCGGTCGTACTGCCGACAAGGACAAGGAAGCGCGCCTTTCACCGGATCGAGTTTCGTGCCGGTGCCAAAGCATTCTTCGCAAACGTCGGTACTCTCCGCCCGGCGGAGTTCACTTTCATTTATCATGTAGCGAAAGGTGAACCTTAATCAATCAAGGTTCACGTAAGGATACCTTATACTGGCGTCAAGCAATAAATGGGCGGGCGGTTTTATCAGAGAAACATGGGAAACGTATGAGTTTGTGGCAGTCGTTAATTAGAAAACTTGGCCTCAGCTCCGTGCGCGCGGAGCGACATCCGATTCGTGTCTTTCTTTTGGACGATGATGAACGGCGGCATCGCTGGTTTACGACCCGCTTCAAAGGCGACTTTATCGACATCGCGAGCAACGTCGACGAAGCTCAAAAACTACTGAGCGCGAGTTCCTACGACGCGATCTTTCTCGATCACGATCTCCATCCCGAACACTACCACGCCGATTCGACCGACGACGAGCGCACCGGCTACGCCATCGCCGCCTGGCTCTGCTCAAACCCGGAACTACAACGCGCCTCGACGATAATGGTCCACACCCGAAACGCGGACGGCGCCATGCGCATGGTCGGCGAACTCCGCCGTGCCGGACGCAGCGCCGACTACGTCCCGTTCCCGCTGCTGGCGGAACGAATCAAGAGTTACTGGCAACGGTAGTTTGCAATCAAATCTCGCCTGCGTGCACGCGGTCGAAGTATCTGGCGGCCCATGCCGGCAGCGGATTTGGCAGCGGAATCCTGGTGAGATTAAGCGAATTCATCTTGTGCAGATTCTCGTCGACTTCACGCCGGTCCGTGATCGGGCCAGCTCAGCGTGATCTTCGCGGCCGGATTGTGCAGAAAACGACTACAGCGGGCGCTCCATCAGGATATCTCTTTGCAGGTCTGAACCTAAGCGAAACACGTGCTCGCCGACGGGTCGAAAGTTCCATTTGCGGTAGAAGGCTTGTGCTCGGGCATTCCGCTCCCACACGCCCAGCCAGAGAGTCTCGTGTCCGGCCTGCCGCGCTTCGTCAATACACGCACGCATCAATCGCTCTCCGAGGCCGCGCCCAAGCCATTCACGCGACACATACAGACGGACCAACTCGATCGGGTTTGCCCCTTCGATATCCTTCTCCGGTTCGCCATCATGGAGTTGGGCGTAACCTGCCGCGCGGCCATCGACTTCTGCGATCAGAAAGGTCGAGCCGGGATCTTCCAATTCCGCCGTCTGCTGCGCGATGTTGAAGAACGAGTCGAGGTAGGCAGCTAAGTCTTCCGCCGTGTTATCGGCGGCAAATGTCTCCGAGAAGGTACGCGCGCCGAGCTCGGACAACAGGGCGGCGTCCTCAACAGTGCCATGACGAATCATTAGACCAGGAATTTGAGTCATATGTGTATATTAATCAAATGAGAATAAAGATTGCAGTGTGTCTAGTCATCCTGGTTGCCCTGCCCCTCCGGTCATTCGGCGCCGTCTCCCACTCGGTCGACCGTAGAGTTGATGATCTCCTGGCTCAGATGACGATGGAAGAAAAGGTGGGCCAGCTCAATCAACTCTTTTACTTCACTCAGTTTATGCAACCAGCAATGGTGGAGCCGGGCATTCGCGAAGGCAAGGTCGGGTCGCTGCTGTTCATCACCGATCCAGCCACCATCAACCGTTTTCAGAAGGTTGCAGTTGAACAATCCAGGTTGAAGATTCCACTGCTCTTCGGGTTCGACGTCATTCACGGTTTCCGTACTGTGTTCCCTGTGCCGCTGGCGATGGCCTCGTCGTGGGACCCGGCACTTGTTCAAAGCGCGCAGGAGATCGCGGCGCGTGAGGCGAGGGCCGTCGGCATCAACTGGACGTTCGCGCCGATGGTTGATATCGCACGCGATCCGCGTTGGGGACGCATCGTCGAAGGCGCGGGTGAGGATCCGTTTCTCGGTGCGCGAATGGCCGCTGCCCACGTGCGTGGATTTCAGGGCCAGGATCCATCAGGACCGGGCCGTCTGCTCGCCTGCATGAAACATTTCGCCGGTTACGGCGCTGCTGTCGGCGGACGCGACTACGACTCCGCCGTACTCTCGGATGCGGAACTCTACAACGTCTACCTGGCGCCGTTTAAAGCTGCCGTCGATGCGGGCGTCGGGAGTGCGATGTCGGCATACATGAACCTCAACGACGTACCGGCAACCGGCAACGCTTTCCTGTTACGCGATGTGCTGCGCAAGCAATGGGCGTTCAAAGGCTTCGTCGTGAGCGACGCCGATGCGGTCGGCGACCTCGTCACGCACCGCTTTGCGGAGGACAAGTCAGACGCGGCTTACAAGGCGCTGACAGCAGGCGTGGACATGGAGATGTCGCTACCCGGGCCGATTGGGACT
>DATANW010000417.1:0-62034 GCA_036266055.1 Pyrinomonadaceae bacterium
CACTGCAAAGTCACCGGTGTTTGGCTCGGTAACGAAGAGTCCCATTTCGAGTCCGGTGCGTCGCGAATAACTCTCGACCTCCGGAGTTTTCAACAACATTTCTTCGACGTGCTGGAGCATGCGATCGGTTTCGCTGAGCGAAGAACCCGGCGGCGCGAGGTAGTCGAGTACGAAAGCACTCTCGTCGAACTCGGGAAGAAATTCAGATCCGAGCGTGCGATAGAGGAGATACGATCCGGCCAGGACCAGGACGATCGTGAGTATCACGAGCGAGCGATTATCGAGTGCAATGCCGAGTAGCGATTCATAGCGTCGAATAATCGCGCCGAGAAATCTGCCGTGCGTTACTTCATCACCGGTTTCGGCATTGTTTGCGTTGGCTTTAACGAATCGTTCGGCGAGAACCGGAGTAAACGCGAGTGCCAGGACCAGCGACGTGAGTAAAGCCACGGACATCGTCAGCGCCAGCGAACGAAAAAAGACCCCCGTTACTCCTGTCAGCAGTGTCAACGGAAGAAAGACGACCACCGGCGTTATCGTCGACCCGATGATGGGAATGGTGATCTCGGAAACAGCGCTTTGCACTGCTTCGCGGCGTGATTCACCGCGCGACATGTGCGTGTAGATATTCTCGACCACCACGATCGCGTCGTCGATTACCAGACCGATCGCTGCTGCCACGCCGCCGAGCGTCATCAGATCAAAACTGAGTCGCGCCAGCCACATCGCGAGGAAGGTGACGAGCACGGTTACCGGAATCACCAGGATTGCAACGAACGTCGTACCCCAGTTCCGCAGGAACGTGTAAAGAATCAACACCGACAGCAAAAGCCCGACCAGGATCGAGTCCCTCACCGAGTTGATCGACTCGCGCACCAACAGCGACTGATCGTAATAAGCTGCGACTCGCACGTCTTTGGGAATCTGCCCGCGCATCGCGCCCAGTGCGGCCTTTACTTGATCGACGACGGCGACAGTGTTTGCATCCGGCTGTCGATTGATGTTCACCAGCGCCGCGGGATGACCATCGGCAGTGACAATCGTGTACTGCGGTTCGACGCCGGCGGCGACAGTCGCTACGTCAGCCACTAACACGGGTGCGTTGTTTACGGTTGCGACGACGATGTTATTCAGTTCGTCCGGTCTCTTTGCCTGACCGCTGATCAAGGCGAGCTCGAGCTGATGGTTTTCTTCGATCAACCCGGGCGAGACGATGATGTTCGAGTTGCGGATTGCTTCCGTAACCTGTTGGGCCGAGACATTGTGAGCAGTTAGTTTCTCAGGATCGATGGTGACGTGGAACTCTCTCGTCTTGCCGCCCGCAACTCCAACAATTGCAACTCCGGGTAAGCGAGCAAGCTGTGGTCGAACAACGTAATTCGCGAGATCGGTGAGCGTGGCTTCGTCGCGCTTGTCTGACGTGAGGCTGTATCCGACAACGGGAAACACCGCGAAGGTCAGTCGTTCGATATTTCGAATCTCGGCAGTTGGCGGCAGTGTCGACAGCAGTTGCGACATGCGCGCCTGGACCAGTTGCAACTCCTGGATAATGTCGCCGCTCCAGTCGAAGTAAAGATTGATTTCCGCCGAGCCGCGCGCCGTCTTCGACTTGATCCTCGCGATGCCGGGAATTCCATTCATCGCTTCTTCGATTGGGCGGGTGACGGACACCAGCGTCTGTGAGGCGGGCGCTTCTCCGTTGTCGACGATGATGACTATGCGCGGAAAGTCTGTTTGCGGAAAAACTGATATCGGCAGTCGCCAGGCAGCGTATAAACCGGCGGCACAAAGCAGTACCACGAATACGACAATCGCTCGAGCCTGACGTGAAATGATGCTCGCGAACGTCATTTCTCGTCCTTCTTCTCGTCCTTGCTCTCGTCGGGCTCCTCTTTGTTCTCATCTTCGGTGGCGATTTCAACTTTCGTTCCGTCCGGCAACGCATAGTTGCCTTCAACCACGACGGTCTCGCCGCCTTTCAAGCCCTCGACGATTTCGATCTTGTCCGCCGTGCGAATGCCCGTCGTTACTTTTGTTTCGTGGGCCACGTTCTGCGCGTCGACAACCATCACGGTTCCTTCTGTAGCATTGCTTGCTTCAAGTGTGACGGCCGAAGCAGGCAAAACGATCGCGTCGTTCTTTGAATTAGCAAACACGGTGACCTGAGCAGCGCCATTCGCGCGTAGTCTTCCACCGTCGTTCCCCAGTGTCACCCACACTTCAACGGTGCGGTTCGCCGGATCGCTTGAACGGCTAACGAGCGTGATCTGGCCGTGCATTTCTTCGGCTGAGGTGTCGGTAGGAACTACGGATGCCGCATCGCCGGTTTTTAGTTCGGCAACAGCGGTGTCGGAAAAGGGAGCTTTCACGATCACGGTGCTCGAGTCGGCGATGGTGACGAGTTTTCCTCCGGCGGGTGCGAATTCACCTTCGTATTGGAACTGATCGGTAACGATGCCGGTGATTGGTGAGCGAATCGTGGCGTAACTCAACTGCGCATCGAGGGTCGCGACTCGCTGTTGTGCCTGCGCTGTTCGCGCCGCAGCCAGAGTGCGATCATTTGGATTTAGAGAGCGCGTCCGTAAGGCGACGGTTTGTTCCTGTAAACGCAATTCGTCTTCTGCTGTCGTGAGATCGAGCTGCGAGGCTTCGAGTTCCTTTTTTGAGATACCGCCCCGTGCGAAAAGTGCCTGGCGACGCCCGTACGTCGCTCGTGCGTTGTTGACCTTGGCGCGCGCGTCAGACAGCGCCTTTTGGTCCTCAGCGTTCGTCTTCGGAATGGTGCCGGTGATGAGACTACGCTCGTTCGCGCGCGCCTCATTCAGCGCGGCCACTGCCTCGGCGCGTTGCGCCTGAAGATCGCGCGACTCGAGTACGGCGATGATTTCCCCGGCATGGACCAGCTTGTTCTTCAGCAGCGCCATCTGCTTGATTTGCGCGCTGATCTTGGCCGCGACGTCGGCCTTCTCGCGCGGCCAGATCGTGCCGACGGCAGAATACTGAGCAGCGATCTCGCCTTTTTCAGCTTTAACGACCTTGACGGAAACGACCGGCGTTACTTCGGCTTCTGCTTCAGTTTTGGATCGTTTCAAGATCCAAATGACTACGATCAGCAGCGACAATACGACGACACCAACGGCTGCCGCGCCGATGATCAGGTTGCGGCGATTTGTCTTGTTCGGGTCGGGTTCCATAGTCGTCACTGTCCCGTTGCCTGTCTCAGGCGTGAGAGCGCGATCTGGTAATCAAAAATCGCCTGGTGAAGCGCGGTTCTCTGTTCGACCAAGGTTGTCTGCGCATCGGTCACTTCAACGATCTGCGCCTCACCAGCGCGGTATCTCGCGATCGAGGAGGCGAGGTTATCCTGGGCTTTCGTCACGCCCTCGCGCGCAAGCCTGACCCGACTCTCCGCGCTCGCCGCCTGCGCTCGTGCTGTATAAAACTGTTCAGTGAACCCGCGCAACGCGAGAGTCCGTTCGTTCTCGGCGACTTCAGCGCGCAGCCGAGCCTGACGTTCACGACTTCGACTCGCGCCCCAGTCAAAGATCGGAATGTTGAAACTGATTCCCGCGGACACGCCCGTGTGTTGTTTCAGACGCGGTGCTCTCATCGAGTCAGTGTTGAAGCCGCCGTTGATTGCGTACGAAAGTGAAGGCAGCCGATCCGCCCGGGCGATCGTTATGTCCTGCCGGGCCGCTCGCAACTGCTGATCGAATTGCGTGAACTCGGGCCGGCGGGGAACATCTTCGACTTTGAATGATAAAAACTCCGAGGTTGTCGGCAGCGCGAGTGACAGGTCCGTGGTACTGATTGGTCTTTCAGAGTCGTAACCGACCAGCACGCGCAAAGCGCCGGCGGTTATTAACTCGTTGACTCGTGCGCGTTCACTTTCGTCGCGGCGCGTCAGTGTTTGCAATTGTGCGCGGGTCAGATCAACCGCGGCGACTTCGCCACCGCTCAAGAGTAGAGATGTGATCCGTTCAAACTCTTCCGCCGCAGCCAGATTTTCCTCCGCGGCTCGATGCTGTGCATTTGCCAGCGCGAGGCCGTAATACGCTTCCACGACGGCCTGGGCCAACGCGCGCCTGGCGACGTCAGTTCCGGCATGGGCAGCAGCCAGTAAAGCCTGGTTTCGGGCCAGCGTCGCACGCAGTCTTCCCGCAATGTCGAAGTCTCCTGAGACGCTGGCGAAAGCTTCATAGGCGCCAATCGCATCGGCGGCAATGAAACTCGGCGCGCGAGGCTCTCCGGGCGGCAAGCCTTGTGCGGGAGAGGTGTAAATGTATGCGAGTGGAGCGCTGAGCTTGGGAAGAAAAGCAGCGCGGGCTTGTTTCACATCTTCCGCGGCTATCCGTTCGTTCAGGATCGCACCTTGATACGTCGAGGCTTGCAGGTTTGCGAGACGCAAAGCGTCATCGATCGTGAGCGGTGGCGGCGTGGCAGTTTGAGTTTGTGTTTGGCCGTGTGCGGAGCAGACGAGACAGACGAATACAAACAGTACCAAAAGGGGGACTGCCCTCGGTATTGGTTGCTTCAGCATAGTCAGTCGGTGGTCCCACCGACTATACGCAGGCGTGGCTTAACAGAAGATTAATAGACTTTTTCAAATCAATGGCGGGCTTCGAGGATGTAACCTTCGCCGCGACGAGTGTGAAGTAGTTTCGTCGCCTGGCCGCCGTCGATCTTCTTGCGCAGACGATTGATGTAAACCTCGATCGTGTTTGAGAAAGGATCGAAGGTATCGTCCCAAACATGGGCCGCGATTTCCGAGCGCGAGATGAGCCGGCCCGCGTTTCGAGCCAGATGCTCGAGGAGGGCATACTCTTTTGCTGTTAGTTGGACCTCGCGATTGGCGCGTGAGACACGATGACTCGCGGAGTCAATGACGAGATCTTCAATTTCGAAAATGTCAGGATGAAGACGACCGTCGCGGCGGAGCAAGGCACGAATCCTGGCCAGCAGCTCACGAAATGAAAAAGGTTTGGTGAGGTAATCATCGGCCCCGGCGTCAAATCCCGTCAGGCGATCGTCTACCGCTGCGCGCGCGGTGAGCATGAGGATGGGAGTGGCGTTTCCACGCGCGCGCAATTCGCGACATACTGCAAAACCATCGCGTTCCGGCAGTAGCACGTCGAGCACGATCAAGTCGTAATCATTGATCGAAGACTGGTAGAGGCCATCATTTCCGCTTTCTGCGACATCAACCGCATAGCTCTGTTCTCGCAGTCCCTTCGCGAGAATGTTGGCCATCCGCGTTTCATCTTCAACTACCAGTATTCGCACGTCACCAGCTTAACTCGAATTCGTAATCTGACGCGCCGCCGCGCGGATCCTTGATCCGGATCACCACCGCGAAGTTGTTCTCGCGTGACGGCTGTTCCTCGATGAAAACCTCGCCGCGCGATCGCTTGACGTTCAATCGGACGGTAACGCGTCGCGGTGGAAGCGAACCAGAGAAGTTTGGCTGGCCGTTGTAATAAGGCGTGCCGCCAATCGTCTCGACGTCGGCACGTCCGCCGCGCACTACGATGCGAACGTCGTCGTCGACACGTCCTTTCCAGGTCATGCGTCCGCTGCGTCCGTCTCCCTGATTACCACCGCCACCACCACCGCCGCCCCCGCCGTCAGACGAATCGAGATTGAGCTCGCGCGATAGGTCGGTCATCGTCCGTTGAACGTTGGACCACGCGGTGCGTTGCTGGTTATTCCGTTCGACCGAACGAGCCGACTCTTGCAGCACGCTGAACGCGTCGCGTAAGTCCTGGTTGCGGCGACGGTCGACAACCATGCGATAGAAGATTCGTGAGGAGGCGGCGAACTGCTGGGCCACCATCACGGCTTCGATATCGGTTCGACTGCTGCGAAACGAGTTGGTGTAACTGTTGTAAGCCGCATCGGCGAACGCGTCGGCATCGCGCGAGAGCCGGTCGGCGAGATCTTGAAGTCTGTTCGACTGCGTGAATTGGGCCGGGACCGAGTGGGCGACGAAAAGCAGAGTCGCAAGGGCGATTGAAACTCTCGTGATCCTCATTGGACCTCCTGACGTTACATGGGTGAACTCAAAGCTTGCTAACCAATATACCTCTACAATAATGTGTCGCGTGTCATCAAGAGTTATCTTCAGCAAATACCACAGGAGCAAAGAATGTCATCGGAAAACAAGCAAAAGATTGAAGGTCTTTACCAGGCGTTTGGCAAGGGTGATGTTTCTCACATCATGGGCGCGCTCGATCCGGAGATCGAGTGGTGGGAAGCGGAAGGCTTTATTTACGCTGATAAGAACCCATATCGGGGACCACAATCGGTGCTTGCGGGCGTGTTCGGCCGGCTCATGACGCAGTGGGACGGATTTGCCGTTTCGCTCGAAGAGGTTTTAGACGCGGGAGATTCGATTGTCGGGTGCGGCCACTACACGGGAACATACCGTCAAACTGGACGCAAGGTGCGCGCCCAGTTTGCACATGTATTTACCCTTCGTGACGGTCGGGTGGTGAAGTTTCAGCAGTACACGGATACGGCCCAGTTTCTTCAAGCTACGACTTCGTAGCGAATCCGCGTTTCTTCATAAGCGCGTCGATCTTCGGATCGCGACCGCGAAACGCGCGGTAAGCGTCAGCCGGATCGACCGTGTTGCCTACCGAGAAGACGTTCTTCCGCAGACGTTCGGCGACGGCCTTGTCGTACGGGCCTTTGCCTTCGACGAAGGCGCCGAACGCATCCGCAGTCAGTACGTCTGACCAGAGATAGCTGTAGTAACCCGCCGAGTATCCGTCATTCGCGAAGACGTGCAGAAACTGCGGCGTGCGGTGACGCATCACGATCTCTTTCGGCATACCGAGTTGGGCCAGCGTCTCGCGCTCGAAGGCATCCGGATCGATCTTCTTGTCGCCCGCGAGATGGAGTTTCATGTCGACGAGCGCCGCCGAAAGATACTCAACCGTCGCAAATCCCTGATTGAACGTCGCCGACTTGTTGATCTTGTCGACGAGGGACTGCGGGATTGGCTTTCCGGTTTGATAGTGCAGTGCGAACTTCTGCAACACTTCAGGCGTCGACAGCCAATGCTCCATCAGTTGCGAAGGAAACTCGACATAGTCGCGCGGAACGGCAGTTCCGGCCAGCGACGGATACGTAACGGTCGAGCTGAGTCCGTGCAACGCGTGTCCAAACTCATGGAACATCGTCGTTGCGTCGTCCCATGAGATCAGCAACGGCTCGCCGGGCTTGCCCTTAACGAAGTTTGCGTTGTTCGAGACGATCGTCGTGACTTCGCCGTTGACGCGTTCCTGCGAGCGATAGGCGTTCATCCACGCGCCCGAGCGTTTGCCGGCGCGCGCGTAGGGATCGAAGTACCACAGACCGATGTGCTTTTTAGTGGTCTTGTCAGTAACTTCCCAGACGCGAATGTCCGGATGGGCCACCGGTACGTTCGTCACCGGCGTGAAGTTAAAGTTGAAGAGTTCGCCGGCAACCCAGAAAATGCCTTCGCGCAACTTCTCGAGCTGGAGATAAGGTTTGACTTCGTTCTGGTCCAGATCGTATTTCGCTTTGCGGACCTTCTCCATGTAGTAGCGATAGTCCCACGGCTCGATCTTGATCTTCGCGCCTTCCTTGTCGGCGAGAGCCTGCATGTCGGCGACTTCTTCATGGACACGCGCGACCGCCGGTTTCCAAACGGCTTCCATCAACTCCAGCGCCCGCTCGGGAGTTTTGGCCATCGCGTTTTCGAGCCGCCAGTGAGCATGAGTTTTGTAGCCGAGCAGCTTGGCGCGTTCGGCGCGCAGTTGCAGGATATCGGTGATGATCGTGTTGTTGTCGTGTTCGTCGCCATTGTCGCCGCGGTTCACGAACATGCGCCACGCTTTCTCACGCAGGTCGCGACGATCGGAGTAAGTCAAAAACGGATCGATCGAGGAACGCGTGTTCATGATCACCCACGTGCCGGGTTGTTTCTTGGACTCGGCTGCTGCCGCGGCGGCGTCGCGCAATGACTGCGGCAGTCCGGCGAGTTCGGCTTCGCTCTTGAGCACGATGAACTGGTCCGTCTCTTCGGCGAGCACGTTCTGACTGAACTTCGTGTACAAGCCGGCGAGTTGCTGATTGATCTCCGACAAGCGTTTCTTCGCTTCCGGTGACAAACGAGCTCCGGCTCGTACGAAGTTGGTGTAGTAAAGCCAGGTGAGACGCTGTTGCTCGGGCGTCAGTTTCGCTTTCGCGGGTGAGTTGTAGACGGCCTCGATGCGCTTGAAGAGCGGTTCGTTTTGCGTGATCTGATCGTTGAAAGCGGCGAGCCGCGGCGCCATCTCACGTTGCACCGTCTGATATTCGGGACTGGCCATCGTCGAGCCCCAAACGCCGTAGATTGTCGAGACGCGATCGAGCGTCCCGCCGGTGCGTTCGAGGGCGACGATGGTGTTTTCGAAGTCCGGTGCGGCAGTGTTCTTCGCTATGGCGTCGATCTCCGCGAGCTGTTCGGCCATGGCCGCTTCGAGCGCTGGTTTGAAGAGCGAAATCTGGACGCGGTCGAACGGCGGAACACCGCCGTACGGTCCCTCCCACTTCATCAGCAGCGGGTTTTCGTTCGTTGAAAGTTCAGGATTCATTGCTTTGGAGTTTTGAGCAGACTTGACCACGACGAGCGCAACGATCGTCGCGATGACAGCGAGCAGCGCGAGGCTGCGAGTGGAAATAAAACGCATGATTAACTTCCTATCAGATTGAGTTCGCGACGGTAGTAGCCGCCGGGAGAGTTACCGCAAGCTGGTTAGTATATTGGCGCAAGGACGGGGTTGTACAGCGGTGCCTGCGGCAGGCGTAGTGTCGTAATCGGAGAGCTAAAATCGTGCTGGTGGCACAATTAAATACCGCCGACCGTAACTCGGTTGTCACGGCTGAGCATCTTCGCAATTAACAACAGCATCACAATACCGAGCATGTTGGTGAGAGTGAGCATGACGAGTACGTTTGGGTTGCTGAAGTTCTCGAGAGCGATGATCACGCCGGCCGCAGTATTCCGTTGTGCGGTGCCGAGACCACCGATGTCTTCGAGGTGGTCCTTTCCGAAGCCGGCAAGATAGCCCAGACCGAACGCCGCGCCGACGAAACCCAGCCCGACAAGAAAAGCGCCTTTGCCGACGATCCCGAGCAGATTGGGATAGTAGCCGACCAGCGTCACGACGATCAGCGCGTAGAGTGCGATGCTACCGATCCTGGCGATCCACGGCTGCAACTTCTTCATTGGGCCCGGCATGAATTGGACCAACAGCATTCCGACGGCAATCGGTACGAGCAGTTGCATCAGCAGCGACTTGCCAACCGCGACCGCATCCACGTTCACACCCGATAGGACCAGCGGCAGCACGATCGGCATGTAGGGGACAGTCACTACCGTCAAAAGCATCATCACGGCTGCTCCGAGTGCGACCTCGTGTTCGGCGGTTTGCGTCAGCTTAATTAGCAAAGGTGCACCGGCGCCTAAGCTGAAGATCAGCAATCCGGCTTTGAGTGGTTCATCGAAAGGCGCGAAGTGTAGCGCGACGATCATCACCAGAGGCGCAAAAACGAAGTTCGCCAGCAGCATCTTGATGACGAAGGGCCAGTTTTTCAGATGCCCGGCGATGTCCGACGGCTTCTGCGTCAGTCCCACATTCAGCATCGTGGCGATTATGAAAACCGGAGCGACGAATTGTATGGCGCTCCTCAGGAACCCCAACATGTATGTCCTCCCGGCAAGTGACCGAAAAAGCAGACTTCGACCTGGAAGTTAGATACTTGTGCTGAAGACTATCAACGTGTATGGGCGTGGAATAACTGTAAGTTCTAACAGGCGTTAATTAATACGGGCAGTTGCGGCACCCGCTGTCGCAGCAGTAGCCGCGTCGTTGGAGGTAACTGGCGGTGAAGACCATCGCGCCGTTTTCGAGTTGGTAATCTTTGCCTTCGAGGAGCACGCCTTTGAGCAGCTCAATGTCGACGCGTTGATAAGAGCCGGCGAATTCGCGGTCGATGTCGGGGAAGAGTTCGGGATGGATCAGGCGGGCGAGGAGTTCGGCGCCTTCGACGACGCGCGGGCCCGGACGTGCGAAGTAGGAATTGGCGTCGACCGCGTAGACGTTGCCATTTTTGACTGCCGGAAGTTCCAGGAAATGAGATCTGCCGGACCCTGTGCCGTACGCCGCGAAGACGCTCCAGATCTGTTTCATCGTCTGCTGCAGATTGAAACCGCACGGCATGATGACGAGGACCTCCGGCGCATACGCTGCGACGTCGTCCCACGAGACGCGCACTGACTCGCCACGCTCGCTTCCTAACTCGTCAATTCCACCCGCGATCTTCACCAGCTCCGGCACCCAGTGACCACTCGCAAAAACCGGATCCAACCACTCCATGCAGAACACGCGCGGACGCGCCGTGGCCGCCGACATTCGCTCCGATAACGCATCAAGTCGCGAGGTGCAGTCGTTGACGAGCGCGTCTGCTTCGCTGGTCCGTCCCGTTGCGGCGCCGAGATCGCGAACGTTGTCAAATATCTCGTTCAACGAACGTGGCGTCATCCACAGGATCTGCGGCGTCTTCGGCAGTGACTTCAGCACTTGCGAGACTTCGTTTCCCGACGGCGCACAAACCTGACAAAGATCCTGCGTCAGGATCAGATCCGGTGCGAGTTCGCGCAGCAGGGGCTCGTCGATCTGATAAAGACTTAAACCGGCGCGCATTCGTTCCGCGACAGCGCGATCGATCTCGCCCTGACTCATCTGCTCGATCGGCAACACGTTGCGTACGACAACCGGCTTGCTGCGAACTTCGGGCGGGTAATCGCATTCGTGCGTGATGCCGAGAAGTGACTCAGATAGTCCAAGCGCGCAGGCAATCTCAGTCGCCGACGGCAGAAACGAAACGATGCGTGGACTGGAGCCACAAAAAGGCACAGAAGGTTCGGATTTCATTGTGGTTGTTGCTGAGCGCCGTCAGTTGTCTTCGTCACCGGTAGCAGCAGATCGACTTGCTTTCGCAGCTCGTCCAACTGTTGCTTCAGCACTTGATAACGTTCGATGGCATCGCGGCCGATCTTCTGATCGACGTTCGCCGTCATGCTTGCGAGATAGGTGATCTGCGCCTGCAGTCCCGGTTTACCGTAGCGCACCGGTTCGGTGACGAGCTTTCCTTCAATGATGGTGACGACGCCGTGCAGATCGCTTTGTACTTTCGTCTTTCCTTCACGCACGCGCCTCACCAGTTCGTTCACGTTGGTGACCATCTCGCGCATCCGCATGTTGTGCTCGAACTGCTCCTCCAGATCAGCCTGCGTCACGCCGTCCGCCGCGATGCGTGGATCGATCAGCACGTTGAACGCCTGCGTTTGCACTTCAGCCCCTAGCTTGATTCTCGCCTGGTAGTGTCCGGGCGGCAGCGTAACGCCGGCCTGGTTTCGCACGTCCCAGACGAACCGGTTCAGCCCGGCGACTTTTGTAACTCGCGGAGGCGGCGCGGCACGGCGGGCGGGAGCAGCGTCCGGATCGGGAGGCTGCGACTCTGGTCCAGAGCCGCCAACTCCGGGCATACCCTGTCCACCACCGCCCTGACGATTTCGCAGCACGGGTGTTTCGCTGTTGTAGGTGTTTACAACGTTCCCTTTCGCGTCGAGCATCTCGATCACCACAGCGTGCGTTGTCACGGACGGCAGAAAGTACTCAATCGTTGGCCCCAGACTGTTTGGACCAACACGCGTCCGATACCCGTCGCGCGGCTTGAACACGTGAAACTCAGACGCCTTCACTTGCGACGTCAGTTGGTGCAGCGACGTGATGTTGTCGATGATCCAAAATGCGCGTCCCTGGGTCGAAACGATCAAGTCCTTGTGATGCACTTTGATGTCGCTGATCGGCACGTTCGGCAGGTTCAACTGAAACGGTTGCCAATGCGCACCATTGTCGAACGAAATGAACATTCCGAACTCCGTTCCCGCGTACAGCAACCCTTCACGATCCGGATCTTCGCGCACGACGCGCGTGGGCCAGTCGATCGGTATGCCGTTCTTTCCGTTCGTGAGCCTGGTCCAGGTCTGACCGTAATCGTCGGTGCGATAGAGGTAAGGCTCGTAATCGCCCAGCAGCCACCGATAGACGGCGAAAAACGCCGAACCCTTTCGATGCGGCGATGCTTCGATGAACTGCACACGCCCGCCCGGCGGCAGATCTTTCGGCGTGACGTTTGCCCAGGACTTGCCATTGTTGCGCGTGAGGTAAAACGGACCATCATTCGCGCCCGTCCAGATCACACCCTTCTCGAGCGGCGACTCAGTGATCGCGTAAAGGGTGCTGTAAAACTCTTCGCCCGTAACATCGCGCGTGATCGGCTCACCACTGACGCCCTGACAGCAGTCGGGATGCGCCGTGAGATCCGGCGAGATCGTTTCCCACGTCACGCCTCTGTCGCGCGTGCGATGAACGTACTGCGAGCCGTAATACAGCACTTCGGGATCGTGCGGCGACGTAGCCATCGGCGACACGCGTTGCATGCGAAACCTCAGATCGCTCGCGGGATTGCCGTAAAGCGATTGCGCGCCGATCCAATAGTTCTTCTCCTGTCCGGTCTTCAGATCCATCACGCCGTACTGGCCCTTGCACGATCCATAAACAATGTCGGGATTGAGCGGGTGCGGCATGATCGGTCCCGTTTCACAACCTGGACCAGCACGCCAATCGGTAGTCGAAGCCGGTTCGGCGACGCTCGAAATAATGATCGTCGAGTTGTCCTGCTGCGCGCCGTAGAGTTTGTAGGGGAACTGGTTATCGACCCAGACGCCGTAGATCTCCGCGGTCGGCTGGTTCATCTGCGTGGACCAGGTGCGGCCGCCGTCGGTCGAAACATTCGCGCCGCCATCGTTTGACTGGATCATGATCTGGCTGTCTTTCGGGTTGATCCAGATGTCGTGATTGTCGCCGTGTGGCGTACGAAACGCTGTGAACGTCTTACCGCCGTCGACAGATTTGAAAAAACCTTCGGCGCCCGCATAGACGACGTCCGGGTTAGACGGATCGACGCCGAGTGTCGTGTAGTAAAACGGACGCTGAACCAGCGCGCCCTGCGAGTTCACGAGCGCCCAGGTCTGGCCTGCGTCTTCCGAGCGATACAAGCCTCCGCCGGGTTTTGCTTCGATCAATGCGTAAATGCGATTCGGATTTGCAGCAGTGACGGCGAGGTTTGCTTTGCCGATCAGTTCGTTGGGCAGACCGGTAGTGATCTTCGTGAACGTCTCACCGCCGTCGGTGCTCTTGTAGAAGCCACCCTCGTTCGAGCCGCTGATGATGGTCCATGGTTTACGTTCGAGGCGCGACATCCAGGCGTAGACGACATTCGGATTGCCCGGTTGCACTTCGACGTCCATCGCCCCCACGTTGTTTGAGACAAATAAGACTTTGCGCCATGTCTTTCCGCCATCGGTTGTCTTGAAAATGCCCCGTTCGTCGTTCGGTTTGAAGATGTCGCCTACGGCCGCGACCCAAACGATGTCCGGATTCGTCGGATGAATGCGCACTGCACCGATCTGTCCCGCGTTGTACAGACCGAGGAACTTCCACGTTTGTCCGTCGTCAGTCGATTTGTACATGCCGCGTCCGGTCGAGACATTGCTGCGCACGCCGTCGGAACCGGTGCCGAGATAGATGATGTTTGGATCGGAGTCTGCGACGGCGACGGCGCCGGTCGATCCCAGTGGAATTTTTCCGTCCGTCAACGGCGTCCAGGTTGCGCCGCTGTCAGTGGTGCGGAACAGTCCGCCGCTGGCGACACCCATGTAGAACGTTCGTGGTTTAGAAGGAACGCCCGTGACAGTCGTGACGCGCCCGCCGCGCGACGGTCCAACGAGTCGGTAGCGCAGGTTGTTGTAGAACGCCGGGTCGGGCGTCTGTGAGCAGACGGGAAGCGCCAGGAAGAGAAGGATGGTCAAAGACAGAGCAACGGACCGGAGCATAGTTATTTTTCCTAAAAAGCTTTGTGCCTTGTGTGCCTTTTGTGGCTAGGCTGGCGCAAACCATCCGCGAATCGTCTTCGTCACGTATTGAAAGAAGCGGCGGATGCGTTTGAAGACCAGAAACGAAATCACTAACCCAACGCCGACGATGATGAAAACTAATATCGGCATGAACACGGAAATCACTGTAGTAACAATCGCGATGATGTCTTCGATCACGCTGGCGACAGAGTTTGAAACCGGCTCGGGGCTCGCGTTTAGCGCGACGCGCGTCGCGGCTTTTGTGCCGTGCGACGTCAGCGCGAGCCCACCTCCCAGGAGCAGCGCGATAACTTGAATGCTGCGCTCGAAATCGCCAAATGCGCCCGCGGCGAGCACTGCACCGGCAGGGACGCGAATAAACGTATGAATGACGTCCCATGTGCTGTCGACGATGGGGATTTTATCGGCGACGAACTCGATCACGTACAAGCCGATTGCGACACCGATTACCCACCAGCTCGTGAGCACTTCGAGTTCGCCCGGGAGTTGCAAATGCGCGAACCGTCCGAGTAGACCGAGCGTGCCGACACAGGCGTACAGATTGATGCCGGAAACCCACGAAGCACCCATCGCGACGGCGATTGTCGAGATTAGTTGAGTCACGAAATTGGGATTATAGCTGTTTTTCGGGTAGTTTAGCGGCACCGCAATGCAACTACTGAGTCACACGCCTGGGTTTGATGTCGATTCGGCGATACAGATGGCTGAGAGGTTGTTTGGTCTGCGTGCGACCGCGCGGTTGTTGCCGAGCGAGCGCGATCAGAATTTCTTGTTGACCGATGAGCGCGGTGAGCGGTTTGTGCTGAAGATTGCGAACGCGCTGGAGTCGCGGGAATTGCTGGAGGCGCAGAATGCGGTGTTGGACCATCTGCGGGAGCGAGTGTCGTTTTGTCCGCGCGTTGTGCCGAATGTTTCCGGTGAGATGATCAGTAGGGAAGGGGGGCATCAGCATTACGTTCGCCTGGCGACGTATTTGCCGGGGACGCCTCTAGCGTTGGCGACGCCGCATTCCCCGGAGCTGTTGCAGGATTTCGGGCGGAAGCTGGGGCGGTTGGACCGTGCGCTGGCCGACTTCGATCGTCCTGTCCTGCATCGTGACTTTCATTGGGACCTTGCGAATGGAAATCGAGTTATCGATCAGTATGCCGGCTTGATTTCAGATTCGCGGTTACGCGCGTGGATTCATAAATGCCGCTTCGAGATGAACACGGATTTGCGGCGAAGTGTGATACACGGTGATGCGAACGACTATAACGTTCTGGTTGAGGGGGAGCGAGTTGTAGGCATCATCGATTTTGGCGACATGGTTTATAGCTGGACCATCGGCGACCTGGCGGTGGCGCTCGCTTATGTCGTGCTGGGAAAAGATGAGCCGCGTGTGATGGCGGAGCATGTTGTCGACGGCTACACGGAAGAATTTGCGTTGCTGCAGGAAGAGCGAGAGGTTTTGTGGAAGCTGGTGCGACTGCGATTAGGGATGAGTGTTTGTCTCGCCGCGCATCAACAGACTCTGCGACCGGACAATGAATATTTAAGGATTAGTCAGCAGGCGATAGCCGACACTCTGCCGCGGTTGTTCGAACACGGATAACACAGATTGAATCCGATGACCGAGATAGATTCATTAGTCGAAACGCGTCGCCGGCTGCTCGGCCGCAATCTGAGTATCGCGTATGAGAATCCGGTCAACATTGTGCGCGGCTCGATGCAGTATCTCTACGATGCAGCGGGCCGGAGGTTTCTTGACGGCTACAACAACGTCGCGCACGTTGGCCACTGTCACCCGAGAGTCGTGCAGGCTGCTTACGAACAGATGCAGTTGTTGAATACGAACACGCGCTACCTCCACGACGCTATTCTCGATTACGCCGAACGTCTCACAGCAACGCTGCCGAATCCTCTGAACGTCTGCTATTTCGTCAACTCCGGCAGCGAAGCAAACGAGCTCGCCATTCGTCTCGCACGCGCGCATACAAACGCGCGCGACATGATCGTTCTCGACCACGCCTATCACGGCAACACGACGACGCTCATCGATATCAGTCCCTACAAACACGACGGCCCGGGTGGAAGCGGTACACCGTCATGGGTGCACAAAGTTCCACTTCCCCGCACCAGCGAGGATGCGCGAAACGTTATCGACGTTATCAAAAACCGCGACAAACTCTGCGGCTTCATCGCCGAGTCGATGCCCAGCGTCGCGGGTCAGATCGTTCTTCCACCGGGTTACCTCAACAAGGTTTACGACGTTGTCCGAGGCGCCGGCGGAGTTTGCATCGCGGACGAAGTGCAAACCGGATACGGCCGCATCGGCACGCATTTTTGGGCGTTCGAGAGTTATGGAGTGGTGCCTGACATCGTCGTGCTCGGGAAACCAATCGGCAACGGCCATCCGATCGGCGCCGTGATCACAACACCGGAAATCGCCGCATCGTTCGACAACGGGATGGAGTTCTTCAGCACCTTCGGCGGGAACACAGTCTCGTGCGCCATCGGCGTCGCTGTTCTGGAAGTAGTGCAGGAAGAAAAACTTCAAAGTCACGCGCTGGCTGTCGGCGAGCAACTGCTTAGCGGACTACGAGAACTCCAACAACATCACGCGATCTTCGGCGACGTCCGTGGCTCGGGATTTTTTCTCGGCGTCGAGCTAATCAAAGACTCAGAACCCGCAACGAGCGAAGCGCACCGCATCGTCAACGCGATGCGCGACAACGGAATTCTAATCGGCACCGACGGACCATCTCACAACGTTCTAAAAATTCGACCACCGATGCCTTTCTCCATGACCGACGCGGATCGCTTCCTCACGACGTTACGAAAAGTTGTGGCCTCCGGACTTGGTTGAACAGTTGGACTGTTGAGAGTATAGTTCGCGCGGACCCCGACAATTGTTTTACACGCCAGCCCAGCCGGCATTCCTCGATGTCGGACGTCATAACCTCCCAAACAACAAGCTTACCGAAAGGAGCACTTCAATGAATAAGGTCCATCGTATTGTTACGGGCACAACCTTGCTGGCTGTGTTTGGGTTGACGATGATCGTGTTGTCTTACGGCAGACCGGCACTTCCATTGACGCAAGCCAATGGAGATTCGGTAAAGGCCGTGAAACTTCGATTCAACTTTGCGAGCGGTGACTCAGCTAACGTAACCGCGGTCGAAGGCAGCACGATCAAGGTTGAAAAGGACGGGGAAAAGCTGGCCATTACTCCGTACAGGCGTGACCACGGTCAGGTCGAGTTACGCGTATTTCGAGCGGCTCAGCGAGAAGGCAAGGAGATGATGGAAGCGTTAGACACGCTGCTGGTTGATAAGAGCTTAACCAAACTTAGCCGAGGCAATCTGCCGTTTAGCGTGCAGGTTATCGACGCTGAAAAGAACGTGCCGGCTGCTGAAGCCGCTTCCGGCACAAACTGTTGCGCGACGACTTGTGCCGGCACGGTTATCTGCGGCTTCTGCGTCTGCACGGACTGCGGGCGGTGCGGGCCGCGCTGGTGTGACTGCGCGATCCCTTAAAATAGTGGTTCGCCGCGCGTGCAATCAGGGCAAAGAGAAAAGGCCGCTGGACTTAGTTCCAGCGGCCTTGCTCCAGATGGCGATCGATATCAATGGCTCATCGCGTATGTGATGACATTCATACCGACCTTGTAAGCCACCACACCGTATACGGCGGGATAGCGCGAGTCGTTGATCCATTCCCAGGCGTCACCGAGATCACAATTGCGGGTGATGAAGACCATAAGCCGGCCGTTCTTGTTTTGGATGCCCATGTAATGCGGCGTCACCCCGCCCTTCTCGTAGGTGACGCCATGAACCAGGGCCGCGATTCCGGGCACTTGGACCACCTGGTCGAGGTCGAAATAGCTGTGGAAGATCGGGTGTGTTAGAGGCAAGTCTTTGATCTCATACTCGGGCAGGATCTTTTTTATTTCGCCTCGTGCATGTTGCCACTCGATTTCTCCATGAAAGTCGTCGAGCATTAGAAAGCCCCCTCGCATGAGGTATTCTCGCAGCCCAGCCGCGTCCTCGTCTGAAAGTTCCATCTGTCCGGGCTCGACAATGTAGGCAAACGGATAATCAAATAGTCGCTCGTCTGTCGGGCGTATTTGCACAGGCCGGCCCGCGAGGTGCAGATTTGAGCCAGCCCATTCACGGATTCCCATCATGAAGTTGTAGTCGGCCTCCGGATAGTCGACGCGCCATGCTCCGCCGAACCAGCGTTCGTATGGCGAGTGCGGAGCGTCGTAGATGATCCGGGCAAAGGTGTATTCCCCGGGCCAGTCACCGTCGGTGAACTTGCGCGGATGACTTGGAGTGGGATTGCCTTGGAAAGGATCGACCTGCTGTTGCCCCACCACTGGCATTAATAAGGGCAGAAGGAGAAAAGCGCTCAGGAGCGGAACTACTACATGATGGCGCAATCTGGACATCGGATTGATTTCACTCATCTAAATTCCGGTAACCGTGAATCCTTAGATGCCAATCTTACCAGCAGTGATAGACAAGAAGTGAGGCGTTGCCGGCAGAAAGTTATAGCGCGATCTGATTAAGACAGGGTATAGTTTCTCCGCAATATTTCCTGTTTCTGCTGCCGCATTAGTCCTCAAAGCCTTACGAACTTTTCGCGAGCGGCAACTACAAGTTAACAAATTACCAGGGACAAACTATGGCAGACACCCCCTTTACCGTTGCCGACTACCTACTGACGCGATTGAAGCAGCTCAACGTCACGGAGGTCTTTCAGATCCCGGGCGATTACGTCAGGAATTTCACCACGACGCTGGAGAATTTTGATGGCGTCAGGGCCATTGGCTGCATCAATGAGCTCGACGCTGGTTATGCGGCCGATGCCTACGGACGCACGAGAGGACTGGCAGCCTGCTCGCTCCAATATGGAGTGAGCACGTTTATCTCGCTGAACGCTATTGCCGGCGCTTACGTCGAACGCAGTCCGGTAGTGGTCATCAGTGCGACGCCGGGTGCTGATGCACGGCGCGTCACGGATATGTATGGTGTGCTCTATCACCACTCGACCGGTAACCTTGCAGCCGAGGTCGAAATTTACAAGCAAGTCACTGTGGCTGCTGAAACGTTGAGCACTTCAGCCGGCGCGGCAGAAAAAATCGACAACCTGCTCATCGAATGTATTACGCACAAGCGGCCTGTTTATATCGCCTGTTACAAGGAGGTCTGGGCTGAACCTTGTCCTAAACCTGCCAACAAACCTTTGCAGCCGCGGAAGCTAACGAGCGAACCGCTGGCACTTGAAAACGCTGTGAACGAGGCGTGGGCCATGATCACCGCCGCGAAGAATCCGATGATCTTCGCCGGCGTGGAAGTGCTTCGTTATGGCCTCGCTGATTTATTGCAGAAGATCATCGACGCCAGCGGCTTCCTTTACACCACCACGACACTTGGCAAAACGGTACTCGATGAAGGCGGCAAGAAGTTTATCGGCACTTATTCCGATGCCGCCTCGATCGAGAGTGTGCGTAACTTAATACCGCAAGGCGATTGCTTTCTGACGTTCGGCACGATCATTACGGACGATTACCTGGAGTTCATCGAAAGCAAATACGCGAACATGGTGCTCGCCACCTCGGAACAAATACGCGTCGGATACTTCATTTATGAAGGCGTAACCATGAAAGACCTCATGGAAGCGCTGCTGGATCGCTTCAAAAAGACGAAAGGTTATCCGCTTTCAACCGTGGCGCCGCCCCAACCTCGTTATCCGGATCCGTGGGCCGCGAATTCCGATCCTAAGTACAACGACAAACCCGACATTCTTACTTACAACAGGTTCTTTCAGCATTCGATGAAGTTCCTGCAGGACAACAATCTGCTCGACAAGATCGTGATGACCTTTGGGGTCAGCTCTTCGCTCTACGTAGCAACAAACGCCTATGGTTTGAAGCAGAACAGTTTCATCGGCTCCGCCGCGTGGCAGATCATCGGCTACGAAACCGGGGCAGCTTCCGGTGCACAGCTCGGCAGTGGAAAACGGGCCTGGACTGTCGCCGGCGATGGCGGCTTCATGATGTGTTGCCAGTCGCTGTCGACGCTTGCCAGAAACAATCTCAACGCGGTGATTTTTGTGATCAGCAACGGCGTGTATGCGATCGAACAGGTATACGTCGACATTACCGCCTTTGAATCCGGGCCGAGCCACAAGTTCGACACGTTCGACAACTTGCCGAAGTGGGACTACATGGCTCTTGCGCAAGCGTTCGGCGCAAAAGGTTACCGCGTATCAACTATCAAAGAGCTGAACGCAGCCTTGAACGACATTAAGAAACTGACGAAACAACCGGCACTCGTCGAGGTGATCGTCCCCGAAAAAGACCTGCCGCTACAGATGTACCGGCTCGGGATCGAACCATAAGTCCTACACGTCTCTTAACGGACTAATTGCATCTCTAAAAGGATCAACAGATGACGAAAAAATACTCAATCTTCGGCGCTGGCGCCGCCGGACTCTACACTGCATGGCGGCTCTTGGACGGCAAACCCGCCAACAAAGGTGATCAGGGAAAACTATTAACCAAAGGCGACGTTCTCGAGTTGTACGATTGGGGCAAATACGACTTCTCAAAAGCCTTTCCGGGAACACGTCCGGCCGGCGCGCGCGTCTGCACTCACCACTATAAGAACGACAAGAAAAATTCCTTCGTCGAACTCGGCGGCATGCGCTATGCAGACTGGGATGGCGACGACAGTGGCACGAGCCCCGGACACCGATTGGTCACAACTGTGATCGAAATGCTTGGTCTCAAGAAGTATTCGGTGCCGTTCAATGCGTCGACCAATCCGCTCTATTATCTGCGCACGCGAAATTTTTATTTGAATGACGTCACTTCAAATAATCCCGCACCCTACAACGTAGATCATTACGGCGGTGCTACTTCTCCCGACACGGGGTTTACCGTGCTTCAGAACGTTGCCTTGACAACGACCCAGGCGACGAACATGACTCGCGCCCAATGGTGTGATTTCTACAAGAACGGAAAGATCAGTGTCGACCTGCCGGAGTCGTCTGTTTTTCAAAAAGGCGATCGCATGACCGACATCGGTTACTGGGACCTGATGTTCGATCAATTGGGGCCTGAAGGCTTTGCTTACACGGCGGACGGAAACGGCTACACGTCGAATATCATTAACTGGAACTCGGCGGATGCAGTTCAAGCCAACAACGAGTTTGGTCCTGGAGCTGAATACAAAACGTTGACGACGGGTTATTCCAGTGTGTCCAACGCCTTGTTTGACGCCATCGTAAGCCTGACAAAAAGCAAAGGTGTCGAGTTCAAGTACTATCCCAACACGCGCCTCCACTCCATTCTCCAGATCGACAAGGTGATCCACTACACGCTCGCAAAGCGCGACAAGCCCAACAAGAAATCCGGCGCGGGCACCACGGATGCAGCATGGCTGGCCATGCCGCGCTTTTCGCTGGATCTCGTATCGCAGGCCACACGCTACGAAGATCACAAAGGGCTCGACGTGCTCAATCACGAAAAAGTGCAGTTGTATCTCGAGTCTGCCATTCTCCAGCCATCGTACAAAGTCGGCATGTTCTTCAGCTCGCCGTGGTGGCTCGAAACCGCCAATCCCGCTCCTCCTTATCCGGCGCCCATCGTCGCTTACGAAGTGACTGACGACGTGCTCGCGCAGTTGGCCGCGAAAGGTTTTCCCAAAAAGTACATCCAGAAGATCCGTAACTCGACTAATCCGACGATAGTTGAGACTCCTTACACGCCTGCGTCCAGCTTTATCCAGACGGTGGAACAGGCCATACAGGAACGGTTGTCGCTGACGGAGGAAGAGTCGCTGCTGAATCTATCTCAGCGCAACACGATTGGGCCGAGCATTACCGATACACCCATACGCATGATTGTCTATTTTGGAAATAACGCAATGGACCAAAACCAGACTCCGATTTACGGCATTCTTGCGAGTTACGACGACGAGCAGTTCACCTCGTTTTGGCAGGAGCTGGAGCTGGGAACGGAAAGACAACGCAAGGTGCCGATTTCAGCGGACTATCAACCGCTGGACGGCCCGCGCAAAGTGCCTGACATCATGGTGAAGATGTTGCGCAAGCAACTCGCGGCCGTGCACTTTGGACCAAACGCAGATTACACGGCAGTGCCCGTACCCTTAGAGGCGACTTATATGGATTGGTCGTTGCCGCCGTTTAATGCCGGCTATCACGCGTACGCAGCGCACTACGATATGTGTGACGTGCAGCAGAAGATTCGCAAGCCGTCGCAGTTGATCGACGGAGCCGACGCGAACATTTTCATCGTTGGAGAGGCTTATTCAAACGATCAGGCCTGGATGGAAGGCGCATACTGCACAGCTGAATCAGTGCTGAACGATTTCTTCGGAGTGAAGCCGTTAATCAATAACAAAAACTATCCGTTCATCTGCCCCTGCGACTGAGTTATAGGATCAGTTTCAGTAGACGAAACGCACCGGTCCACGTTCACAAAAGTTAAAGGTCACCCCTTGCCGGTGACCTTTTTCTTTTGTCTTTATTTATCGCGTGGTTGGAGCACTTGCGGCGGGGCCCCTCATCATCTCGTCACGCTTGGCTTTGAATTCGGAGCCCGCTTTCCATTCGGGATACTTGTCGCCTTGCGCCACTCGATAACCGATCATCATCAGCAACTGCGCGTCGTCAACTGCTCCCGTGAGATCCCAGTCAGGTTTAATCTCGTCGGAAACTTTGTGGTAATCCTTGTCGGTGTATTCGTCGCGTTTCTGTTTGCTGTACGCTTCATCTTTCCCTTCGTAGTGGATCCCAGCATCAGTATAGAGCGCCGGAACTCCTTGTTTCGCAAATTCAAAATGATCGGAGCGATAGTAAAAACCTTTCTCTGATTCCGGATCGGGATTCACTACTCTCTTCTGGGCAGTGGCAGCTTCACTCAGCAAGTCGATCAAGGTGCTGTTGTCGTCGCCCACCATCGTAATGTCCGTGGTCCTGCCCCACTGGTTGACGCCATCCTTGTTGATGTTCGCGAGTGTTTTGTTCAGTGGGTACAGAGGATTCTCCGCATAATACTTTGCGCCGAGTAAGCCCTTTTCTTCGGCTGTGACTGCCAGAAACAAAATCGATCGTTTCGGAGGGGTAGCGAGTTTCGTGAATGCTTCAGCCATCTCGAGCATTGTGGCGACGCCTGAGGCGTTATCGAGCGCGCCGTTGTAAATCTGATCGCCAGTCAGTTTTGGATCGCGTCCAAGATGGTCCCAGTGCGCCGTGTAGATAACGTATTCGTTCTTCAGCGCAGCGTCGGATCCTTCAAGCTTGCCGATGACGTTGTTTGAATTGATTTCACGGATTGTGTTCTTGACGGACATGTTTGCTTTTGCATTGAGCGCGACGGGCTTGAAGTCCTTCGAGAGGGCCGCCTTTTTCAACGCATCGAAGTCCTGACCCGCGGCCGTGAACAACTCCTTGGCGCGGTCGGTCGTGATCCATGATTCCACCGCCGCCCGGCCCATGTTTTTGTCGGGCGTTTGAATATCGAAGTTCTCGCGAGACCAGCTTCCGGAGACGACTTCATAGGGATAACCAGCGGGGCCGGTTTCATGAATGATCACTGCGGCGGCGGCGCCCTTTTGCGCGGCGATCTCATATTTGTAGGTCCAGCGACCGTAGTACGTCATCGCCTTGCCTTTGAACATCTTGTCGTCCAACTTTGTCGCGTTGTTCGGATCAGGAACTTGCGGATCGTTGATCAGCATCACGATCGTCTTGCCGCGCACGTCCAGGCCTTTGTAGTCGTCCCATCCATACTCCGGCGCCACTACTCCATAACCAACAAAGACCATGTCGGAATTCTCCACCTTTGATTCGGGGACGAACCGGCGTGAAACTGCAACGTAGTCCTGCGGAAAGGTCAGGTTTATCTGCTTGCTCCCGACCGTGAATGAGGCTGTGGGCGCGCCGGTGAATCCAACGAGTGGCACCTTCTGAACATACGTCCCATCCGGATTGCCGGGCTTCAAACCGATGCGTTGATACTGTTCGGTTATATATTTGACGCTAAGCTCTTCACCCTTTGTTCCCGGCCCACGTCCTTCGTACTCATCCGCTGAAAGAACTTTGATGTGTTGCAGGATGTCGTTGGCGGTGATTGAGTCGAACGCCGACTTCAGCTCAGGCGGAGCGGAGTTGTTAGCGGTACCGGAGTTCGTGTTTGTGTTGGTCGGCGTGGTTGTGCACGCGAGTGCGAAACACACTACGGCGGCGAACGAAACGATTGCATGGATTCGCTTCTTCATCTAGATGGCCCCTCGATTCTGTTGTTGGACTTGATAGGAGTTTCTATGCCCGAAACGTGGGCACAAAGTCAAACTCGGCGTGGGGTTCGACGTCAACTAACGTCTTTGGTCAGCAACCTTGTCAGCTTTTGCTTCACCAACCTTGGTGAGCGCGTCCGAGGCTTCACTTCGACGCATCTTCAGATATTGATTATTAGGTGAGACTCGCAAGGCGTCGTCATACCACTCAACCGCCTTATTATAATTTCTGCTATAAAAGTACGTGTCGGCGAGCGCTTGTAAGACTTGTGGATCGTTAGGCGCGTTTTCTACTGCTTGAGCAAGGTCGGTGAGCGCGGAGTCGTACTTTTTCAACTGCTGGTAGATATAAGCCCGTCCTGTTAGCGATGCGACATTACGACGATTGATTTTGATAGAAGTCGTCAGGGCCGGCTCCGCGGCATCCCACTCTTTCATCCACAGATGTGTCTGTCCCAACAGTTGCCAGGTGAGGTCGTCGTCCCCGGGATTTAGCTCAATGGCCTTTTTGAGATCGGATATGGCGAGCAAAAAATCACTTGTCACAGTTCGACGGCGTCCACGCGTGTAATACATTCCCCCTCTGGATCTATATCCCAGCCAGTTATCCGGCGCGATTGTAATCGCCTGATTGAGCTCTTCAATGGCGCGATCAAATTCTCCATTTGCCGCGTATGTTTCGGATCGACTGAGGTATGCTTCAAAAGTGCCGGCGCTTCGCCAGTACCTTATCCCCAGGTAAGCTATCGCCAAAAGCAGCGTAATCCCGGCGATACTCGCGATAATCCTTGCCTTTCTGGAGCGTGGCCAATAACGGCGCCGCCGCTTAAAGGCATGCTTTGCGGCCAGGTTGGATTCTCTAAGCGGATCAGTCAGTGATTTAGCGTCCGTTGCTGGTGCCTCTACCACGCGCGCCACCACTTCTTGAAGCAACTGTAGATGTGGGGCGATCGGAAGCGATAACGCATCGATCCAATAAGCGTCAGAAAGGTAGTACTCCAGCGACTTGGAAATAGGTACATCTTCAATGCGAAAGGGGACAATCGTAACTCCCTTGCTCGATGCGCGTTCTATCTCTCGTTTTATTTGCAGAGAACGACTGGCATGATTGGAATAGACCAGAACTACCAGTTGACTGTTATTGATCGCATCGATTATCGACTCGCCCCAGTCGTTTCCCGGCAAGATATCTCGCGGCGCAATCCAACATCGCCTGCCTGAACTTTCCAAAAGTTCGCAGATGGCGTCAGCGACCTCTCGGTCTTCTATCGCATAACTGATGAACACATGTTTGCTCAATTTGTCCCTCCAGAATTACTCAGCGGGCCCCCACCAATCCCTTGGATCTATGCCCGAGTACCACCAGTAGAAAATGGAAGCCGCCCAAATAACCATTCCAAGAGAACCGGTGACAATACCAATCCAGGCGTACCTATGGCTCGATCGCAAAGAGCGGCCCGCCTTGATTGACCTCAGTTCCAGAATTCCGAGCAATACCGCTAGCGGACTAAGAAAACTAATAGGCAGGCTCAAGATCCCCAGGATTGCCGCAGTCTTGCCTTTCCTTGCGGTGCGAGGTCGGCGCTCGTCTAAGAGTCTTCGCGTGGTCAGGGCCAATTCAGCGAGATGTTTGTCCAGTGGTTGTGACGAAGCATCGAGCCAATGTGGCGTGCTGAGATAGAACTCAAGCCGCTTTGATAGTGGCGCATGGTCTGTGCGAAACGTGATGATGGGCTTGCCACGATTCGCCATCTTTTCGACCTGCTTTTCAATACGCTCTGAGCCATTGGCCGCAGCAGAGAGAACGAGGACCATCGCGTCACTTTTATCGATTATGCGCGAGGCATGTTCCTCCTGGTCGTCCGACGTGAGTGGTGTTAAAGACTGGCATTTGAGTGCAACTCCTTCGAGCGCCTGTCGAATAGAGGTCGCAACTACGGCGTCTGAGGGCGCGTGAGTGATAGCGATACGATACTTCATACGAGAGAGCGTGAAGACAGACTTTTATTCTTTTCTGCGCAACTTCGGGTGGTGGCCTGTTACGCAGTTAATCCAAAGGCATTTCAATCCAGGTCAAGTAGGGTCAATGCCGTTGGCGGCTGGCCAGCGCATCGGTCGACGTGACATCAGCGTAATTCGATGCAGTCGACGCTGCGCAGCGAGTCCGTTTCATGCCGGGTGTTATGCGCGGCCTACCGGCGGATCTCGCCGGCGCTCCTCAACCCTGCAGAGCAACTCGTCAACTGAGATAGGCAGCACCTGCTGAGGTATGTTGAACGGCGCCGCAGCAATACCCTTGTTCATCTTCGCCATTAATCTTTTCAGACGTGATTGACGACCGAGGACGACTTCTTCATTCACAGGAATAATGCCCAACATTCGCTGCCCCATGAAATCGTACGCGAATACATCCGCGATCTCTTCCCACCTGAGCATCCCTGCACCAACCGCAGATGCATTATCAAAGATACCCTCATCACTGATGACCACCACGGGCGTAGGCATCAACAGCCGGTAGACTGCATAAATCAAGCAAAGACCGGAGAAAGGAATACCTACATAAGAGGTGATAATAACGACCCGCAGAGGCAACCCCATCTCCACACGATTCTGGGCAAAGTAGAAGCCGAGGATGACGAACAGCAAAGCACCCATAGCGATGGCAAACAGCTTCCGTTTCTTCGGATATATGACTACGTCATTCATGGACCGTTCTCAATACTCTTTGACGACAAGTGCTCGTGGAGGTTTCCTTTTCCAGAATTTATGACTTGTTCCGGGCTTCGATCCCTTCTTCCTTGCTCGCAGACATTGAAATGTATCTAGGATCCTAAAACTACGTAAGAAAAGAATGCTATCGCCGTCAGCTGCAACGCGTTGTTGGACCGCAATTCTCCACGGATTTTCTAGTCGAAGATCTCGGCGATCCCGCCAAGAACCCCGATTACCATGAAAAGTACGAACACGCCTATGCAAATCTGTAAGCCGCTGAACTGACGGAGCCACTGGATCAACAGCCCCAGAACTACGAAACCAGCTATGATGCCTGCTATTGATAAAATCATTGTCCGTTGTCGTCGCTCCTCGGCCTCTCGTTGAGCCTTCGCCGCCTGACGTTCACGCTTTTTAGCGGCCGCTTCATCGATGGATCGCTGTTGCTCAACTTGAATCTTTCTTCTTTCCGCCTCAGCCCGTTCACGAATTCGGACTTCTTTCCAATAGCCGCCGTCAATCTCTCCGCGGCAAAGTGGACAACGCGTTGCGTCGGACTTGAGGGCGATATACTTGCAGTGGGGACATTCATACTCGCCTGGATTTGCTCGTCGATAATCCGAGGCGCGCATTGCGACGACGGTATCCGCCAGGCCACTCGCAGTTGCGTTCAACAACTCCCGGTGACGCTGCTCAGCATCACAGCGCGGGCACAGGCTGCCCGCATAGTCGATGCCGTGGTTGCCGCAGTAAGCCATTGTCTTCTGTGGGTCTAACTATGTGTATATTGCCCCGGCTAAAAATCGGGGTGCGGTGTTAAATCCCTTCCGCGTAATCGAGGTTTTCCAAAAGGACCTGCTGTCTGCTCCGCCCGAAAGAACATGAGCATCACGTACACGCCAATCTGCGGGCCGCATCAGTTGTTAGTTGGAGTATTTGCCAGTTACCAGCAGAGAAGTCGCGTGTACGTGGTAAGGCTATCATGTGAGCTTCCTTATACAGTGGGAGTCAGGAAGAACGCGGCAGAATCTATTACACTCCGTTAGAGAAAGCAAGGCAGACCACATCAGCGTTCGAGAGCTGCCCCTCAAGAGCCGTACTCACCGAACTCGTCTTATGTTTCTCTGCCAATGCTTCCCCACAGTGGACAATCCTCGCAGCGTTTTCTTGACCACAACCACGGAGGTGCTCAGTTTCTTCCAACAGTTGAGAAACGGCCTAAATTTGAAGATCACTCCCAGTCGCGAGCATTGTGCGAAATCGCCCCTACAAGTGCGGCGCTGTCCCCTTGGTAGCCCACAAAGGACAAACTTCGCAACCGTAATTCCCAAACCAGTAGACGCGTAGGCTCCCGTCAAAACTTAACAAAGAAACCTTTGACTTTAGAATGAACACGGAATATCGTTCGGCCCGGGTATCCTCAAAATCTTCGGCCTCAATTCCAGTCCTGGATACTCTTTCCTGATAGTGATGTGAATACAAAACTCTAAATCTGAAGGAGAACTCTCATGGCTTCAATAAGTCCAGACCCGATGACCGCCTACGCCTCAAGGCTTAATACGAAACGATTCGCAACGAACAAAGAGTTGGAAATGTATCGCTTAATTGGTCATGGCCGACATGAAATAAAAGTCGGCGAGGAGTTTTTTCGTCTTGATCGAGAGGATGAGCACGACAACCTGGACGCCCACGAAAAAGCTTTGGCAGAAATGATAACCCCCTACTGGGATGCCGATTCGAATTCACCCGAGATGGACGCAGACTGTGGTGATGAGGTGGATCACCTGGCCGACCAAACTCCGATAAAAGATCAAGAGGATAGAGGTACTTGTGTTTGTTTTGCTTCCGTAGCATGTCTCGAGGCGATTTTAAAGCGTGATGGGAATGAGACAATACTTTCTGAACAGTACGCCAACTGGTTATTCATGCTCATGGAGAAGAGAAATCAGTGTGACGACGGATTGCGAACTACTGTGGCTGCAAGTTACCTGTCCACCTATGGTGTATGCCTCGATAACGTTTGTCCGTATGAAGATTCACCAACGGTTCATCAGCATTGCATGCCTGGACCGGCCTTAGCGATACAACAAAGTGCTACGTACGGTATAGGAAAGTTCGCGATTATCGATCGCATCGGTCTCTTAGGACCTAGTATTGCCAACACTGACTATCTCGAGTCGTTAATTTGTAAAGGGCATGACGTTGTATTTGCTACCAATGTTGCTTGGGGAGAGCCAGAGGATGATGGCGTGCTGGACGTTATTCTGGACAAGTTTGGCAACCCACTACAGTCGCGCGGTGGACATGCAATGCTTATCGTTGGGTTCAATCGGGCGGCGGCCAGGCCATACTTCATTCTCAAGAACAGTTGGGGTACAAGCGTTGGACATCTGGGCTATTACCATCTTTCCTACGATTACATTCGTACATATGGAAAATATGGGTATATCGTCTATAATGCCCTTACGAACATGTCGGCCTTACCACCCACAGGCGGGGTCGTTTAGGAGAGTTGAGTATGACAGACTCTAAGAAGATCAATGCAATGCTTCAAGCGAGTCCTTTTCCCAGACGGTACATCGCTCAGGCGGGACAATACCTTAAGATCGATCTTCCTAAACTTCCTTTAACGAGATACACAGAATTTGTACGGCTTCATAAGGAAACTTTTGGAGATACCAACTGTTTTGTTGAGTTGGATTCACCAGATGAAGGAGAGGGTTCCTTACTACCTCGTCAAATCAGAGGAAGAGCGATTTGCCCGGGAAAATTTCATATTCTACTGCGTGCTGTTGATAGTTTATCTGGACAACAGATACCGAATGTCTCACCGATAGATATCGTAGTAGAAGTTGAGAAGTAGCTGACGTGTTCGGCTGTTTCTTACAGCCCCATACCTAATCAGGTCACAAAGAACTTGAAGCCACCTGGCGGTGTCCTCTTCAATTTCATTCAGGAATCGTGGCTCCGCACAGTGGACAATCTTCACAACTTATTCTTGACTACAACCCACAGAAGTGCCCAGGCTCTTTCAACAGTTGCGGATGCCGTCTCAGACAAGTGATTCGAGTTGGGAATTGAATCCACCTTACGCAGCCAGGTCACGGCTCCAGGCTGCCACGGGTTTAGCCGCAGCAGCGAAGCCATAACTATCACAGGGATTTCTTAACCCCGCCTAGACAACCTCATACTTCTGCATCATCTCGTTGTCTTCATGGTCCAGTATGTGGCAGTGCCACACGTAGCTGCCCGTAAATGATTGACCGAACGGTACGCCGCCCGACGGGATCCCCGGGATTTGTGCGCCAAACGGCACCAGTATGCGCGTAATTTCACCTGGGTTCGCTTGGATCGTGTCTTTCCAGCCTGCTTCGTTTGCATCCGGCCCTCTCAGGTTGCCAAGTGCAAAAGCATCCGCTGACGGCACTGGAAATGGTCCAGTGCCCATCGTCATTGGATCGACCACCGGATAAACCGCTGCCGTGTAACCCGGGACATCGAACGTCTGACGACCAAGCAGACGAAATTGAATGAGGTGAATGTGAATCGGGTGTGTGTCGCCCGTGGTGTTGATGATGTTCCACTGCTCAAGCGTATTGACGTTAGGCTGCTCGATCTGCGTGGTGGTCCAAAACAGATTATTGAGCAGTCCCATGATTGGTTCGCCGGTCGCCGCATCGGGAATCTCGACCAGCGACACGTTGCGAATACGACTCGGCGCCGGCAGCTCTGCGATGGGTGTTGCGCGTAGAGTCGCAGGAATCCCTCCGGTAAATCCCGTCGTGTTGGTTACAGTGAACTGCATTATCTCGCGCAGGAAGATGCCACCTTGCTGCGGACTGCGCGGCCCGTTCGGAAACGGCGCGGGTGCATTGTTCTTCATTTGGATCTTTGTACCTGGCGCCATGTTGGTGAAGTCCAGAAGAATATCGGCACGCTCCCCCGGTGCAAGCAGCAGGTGCGTCAGCGGAGCTGGAGCGTTCAACATTGCGCCGTCAGTTCCGATTTGGAACATCGCCTGTTTGTTTGAAAGGTACAAATTATAGACGCGCACATTCGAGCCATTAACGATGCGAAAGCGGTAGACGCCGCGCGCGACGTTTAGATTGGGCCAGACTTTGCCGTTCACAACTGCCTTGTCGCCGAAGAACTCCGGAGACCAGGTTGTGAGTGGGCCTGGCGGAAACGCCATGGTTCCATCCGCGTTGAACATTTTGTCCTGAATGATTAGCGGGAGCTCGAATGGGCCGGACGGTAGACCGATTGGATTGCCGGCGAGTCCGGTGTCGCGCGAGTCTCTTACCAAATACATGCCCGCCAGACCGGCATGAACGTTCAGACGTGTGATGCCGAGCGAGTGATCGTGATACCAGAGAGTTGTCGCTTCCTGATTGTTGGCATAGTGATAATCAAACCTTCTGCCGGGGAGAAATGTTGCCTCCGGGTGGCCATCGCTGCCGGCTTCAGTGTTACCACCGTGAAGGTGGACGGTCGTGCGTGGAGTGGTTCTGTCAGTATCGACTGCGCCGTGCAAGGTCGTGTCAATCGCGAAAGCGAGCGGATGGGCGCCGAGATTGTTGCGCGCAGTGACGATGATGGGAACACCTCTTTTGACTTCGAACGTTGGGCCAAGGTATGACATCCCGCCATAGCCCCATGTCGGCGTCAGAGGGAGAGCACTGTGGAACCGTTGGAGGCCCGGGGCCATTGGAAGTGAGAAGGCGCCGCCACCTTTGGCATTTACAACAGGGGGAATGGGAAGTTGTTCGGTGTACTTTGAAAGGGTTGGACTGGTTTGAGCCTGAGCCACTACCAGGCCCAATGATGAAACTCCAGTGCCCATCACGGCTGCGCCGGCTGCCCCGACGCCGATGGTCTTTATGAAGTTTCTTCTATGAATCCCTCGTAATCCGAATGCATCTGTGACGTTAATCCTGGTCATTATTACCTCCTGTCAGGGCGGAGGCCGCTGCGAAACCTTGTAGGGGGCAGAGGTCTCACCCCTCATCATTTTTGAGTGCGGTGCTTTTTTGAGAATCTTGACGGTAGGCAAGATTGGAAAGGTTGCGTGCTCGATAGCGAGGTTTAAAGCGAAAAGTGGACCATGGTGAGACACGCCGACACTTTCTCCTTTCTGTTTTCACGTGAGGCTAGCGAACTAGCCTGACTACGCATGAGCAATGGGCATGCCGGGAAGATAGCGTCTTGTGTATATCTGTTTGTGGTACTGGTAAGAGAGGAGCTATTTTCTTTGCGCCGATAGAATCTGAATTCTTGTTTGCGCCGCATTCGTCCGCGACCCCGCAAAGCTTGTTTCAAAAACGCGCACAAGACATGAAATTCTCTCACTTGTTTGGGGAGTTTTCCGCAGCATGCTTTGCGTTCATGCTTTGCTAGCCCAATTAGTTGGTAAGTTTATTGCCCTAGTTTCGCTGTGTGCGCGCAACTGGGTTCACACGAGAACACAGGCAATGATTGTAGGTGAAAACTCACGCCTCTACCCTCGGTTTGGCAAGAGAAGAGGCCACTGGAAGTTACTTCCAGCGGCCTCGTCAAGTCCTGGATCGGTTATTCAGATTAGTGCTCGCCACATTGGACAATCTTCGCAACTTCTTGTTGACCCCAACGACAGAAGTGCTCAGTTTTTTCCAAACGGGCGGGCGCAGTAGTTTGGCACAAAGGGACAGCGCTTCGATAGAGTCTTGAGTCAGCCCAGAGTGGACAGTCTTTGCAACTGGATTTTGACACTACCAATTGAATGCTCAGTTTCTTCTAACATCCCTGTAAATCGATGATGGCGACGCTGTGCGAGTCCGCCGCATGCCGTTAGACGGCGGCTTAGGCTGACCAGCGTCATGGCTCCTTGATCCAGGCAAAGAACCTGATCAGACCCGCAATGCTACCCGCGAGTGATATCAAGGAAAAGATCGCCCCTACGAGAGCTGTTCTTGGGGAGCGGGACAGCGGCGGCAACTCTTGCCCCATGTCGCGCATAATGAAACCCGCCATCGCGAACGTGAATGTCGCAATGGCAGATGGCACGATGCCGGCCAGCAATACTCCCGCTGCAAGTTCGGAAGGCTGGTGGAGAAAATACCAAGCGACGACCGCCCCGAGATCGTTGCGGTCGTCAACAGCAGGAGGATAACGGACGATCAGGTATACAGACGATAAGATGACCATCAAAAGCGCGATAACATAGCCGAAGGCAGTTCCAACTGATGAATTAGGCGCCGCTTTATCCTTCGTAGTGACCCAAACATGAAACCGGGCCGCCTGATGAAGAAGGAAAAACGATATGGCACACATGGCGACGGCTGATAGGAGCAGCCAGGGCTTGGCAGGCGGCGCTGATGGGTTTGTTGCAGTGAAGTCGCCAACGACGTCGCCAGTGATTGAATTCGTTGTAGGCGGCGATACGTCGATAGTCAGGCCACCATTGGTTGGCGTGTTAGTCGGCAATGGCGGAGACATGCCGCTATGACTATCCACCTGTATAGCCGTGACCATAGCCTTGGTCTGCTCTTGATCACTCCGCAGCCCGTTCAGTTGAGTGGTGAGATCGTCGATTCTGCTAGAACTACCTTTGGGAGCCTGCCAGACAAGTATGGAAATAATAACGGCCAGAAGTGAAATGCCTATTGGTGCCCAGATTCGCACGCGCTCAAGGCGTTCTCTCACCGTTCTGTTGCGAAGATACTTTTTGAAGCCTCCGTCGTTCATGATGCGCTGTGCGTCGCGTCCGAGCCGGAAGTACACCACGTTGTTTTTACCAAAACCCAAGGACTCTAATAGCCCTTTGTCCGTTTCCGCGACCCAATCCATCATTCTTTCCACGGACGGGATGTCAGAGCTCACGCCGTCTCGCCCGGCAATGTTACCGGTATAGAAATTCGGCTCGTGCTGCTCGGTGAAAGAGACGCAAGCATGGATCAGAGCATCAAGTTCTTTGATCGTGTAGGGAGTTTTCATCGCGTTTTCTCTCTTTCGAGGTTACGCCCTGCGGTAGGGCCTCATGTGCTGTCTAACGTCAGAGTTGCTCTGCCCCAAAAGAACGTGAGCGCGATGTACACGCCAATCAGCGGGACGCATTCAGGTTGTTGTTAGTATGAGTATTGCCAGTTACCCGCAGACAAGCCGCGTGTACGTGGTAAGGCTGTCATGTGAGCTTCCTATGCAGTGGGAATCAGGAAGAACACGGCGCACTCTATTACAGGTTGTCAGAGAAAGCAAAGCAAAGCAAAAAGGCAGACCACACAGGCGTTCTTCGAGTGCATTTGAATTACCAATATGGCATGGAAAAGAGAAAGGCCGCCGGAATTCCGGCGACCTTCGTCAAGTGCTCCGCAGATACGACTCGAATCTAACAGGCGTCAGGTAAGAGTATGAAGCGGGGCACAGACGTTAACCCGCAAAGGAACTTAAACGTTCAGCGCCCCGCAATTTCAAACTCAGATCATTTGGTAGCCCAGCTTGATGGAGTCAGTGCCTGGGTTGTTGAGTTGGTAGACGATCATGTCGCCGGTGCCGACCTTGATCGTGTTTTCACCGGTATTGATCGGTGACGTGGTGCCGCCTTGATGCCAGACGTAGATCTGTTTCGCCGGCACAGCAGGTCCGTAGTAGACCCAGAGCGTTCCGGCGCTTGGCACAATGATCTCGGTCCATCCCGGAGCAGGGTTCACGTACGTGAGCCAGTAGGTCGATGGAAATGTTGCAGTGGATTCCAATTTCGCGTCAGCGACTTTTGGTGGGTTTTCCATTTTATGTCTCCTATGTCTTGAGGGTTGAGTTGAGAGAGTTTTTTAGAGGGCTCGAAGAAGCCTCATTCTATTAACGCGAGAACGTCGCTGGAGGACCACCACGCTATTCTGTTTCGTGAGGCTTTGATAGAAAAGAAATTTGAAAGGGAGGCATAACGCCTCACGCGTGAGTGGTCCAATAGGGCATAACACCCCACGCGCGAGGCGTTGACGTGCTTACTTCTTCTCCGGAAACAGCGACACTTTCACGTACGACGATGTATTCAAATACGTCTTCGCAGCTTCCTTGATCGCGTCCGCATCGAGCTTTTTGTAAAACTCGGGCAGCAACCAGATGCCCGCCGGATCATCACCATGAAAGTAACGCGAGGCGATCTGGTTCAGCAGGTATCCATTCTGTGTGCTGCTCGTTTCAAACTCACGCAGCAGCGCTTCCTTTTCGTCAGTGAGCTGTTTGACACTCGGGCCTTCGGTCTTGAACTTCTCGATCTCTTCAAACACGCGCTTGATTAGATCGTCGGTCCGATCGGGTGAGCTACCGAACTGAATCGAGATCGAATACTCCTGCCGCGGATACTTCTGATACGAATCGTTGACGCTGACGCTGTACGTCCCGCCGAGTTCTTCACGCAACTCCTGAAGCAGCCGCATCTCCAGGATCTCCGCCATGGCCCGCAACGCCACGCGATTGCCTTGATTGAAGTCGAAAGGACCATCGAACACGATCATCGACAGACTTTTCGGTTCGATCCCTTTCTCAACCCGCTTCACGACGACACCCGGCGCATATTTCACGCCAACGTCTTTCCACGTCTCTTTGCGTTTCAACGACGGCAACGACGCCAGATAACGCTCGACGAACGGCTTCAGCGTTTCCGGCTCGAAACTCCCGACGAAATAGAACGTGAAGTCACTCGCATCGGCGAACCGATCTTTGTAGAACGCGAGCGACTTGTCGAGATTCCACTGGTCTACGGTCGCTGGAGTTGGTCGTTGACGCCGCGGATGGTTCTGGTAAAGCGCCTTCGTCAGCTCGTTGTAAAACTCATACTCCGGCACCACGGTTTGGTTTGCTAGCAACGTTTTCATCTGCGTCGCCTGCACTGCGAACGCGTCCGCATCGGCCCGCGGTTGGGTGAAGCGCAGGTAGATGAGCTGGAACATCGTTTCGAGATCTTTGCGCGAGCTTTGTCCGGTCAATCCTTCTTCGAGCTCCCCGATGTAAACACTCGCCGACGCCACTTTGCCGGTCAGCATCTTCCCGAGATCGATCAGGTTGAACTTGCCTAAGCCCCCGGCGCCGATCACCTGCGTCGCTGTGCTGGCCGGAATGTAATCCGCATCGCTCGCGAGCGACGTTCCGCCGGGGCTCGACGCGCGAAACAGAATCTCGTCAGCCTTGAACGTCGTCGGCTTCATCACCACTCTCGCGCCGTTGCTGAGTTCCCAGATTGTTAGACCAGCCTTTTCGTTCGTGGTGACGTTGGCGATCTTACCCGGCGCCGGCAGTGACTCGAGCAGCGCCGCGGTCCCAACGGTATCGACGTAAGCTTTGAGATCCGCCGGCGGTGGTTCTTTGATGATCGCGGCCAGCTTTGCTTCATCGGGTAATTTCACACCAGCCTGATCCGGCGCAGTCAACACGACGAGGCGATTCTTCGTGCTGTCAGGAAACCACTCATGTGGGAGTTTGTTGATCTCGGTGAGCGTGATCCCCGGCAGGAAACGTTTGTGCAGTTCGTATTCATCGTCGGCGCTGGGCAGCGTTTCGCCTTGCAGGAAGTTGCGAATGTATTCGGCGGCCTTGTCGGCGGACTGCGTGTTCGCTTTTTCCATCAGGTACTGCTCGTAAGCGCGCAGGACATTTGTTTTTTGGCGCGCCAACTCCGTCTCGGTGAAGCCGAAGCGCGCCACTCTTTCCGCCTCGACGCGCAGCGCACGCAGACCGCGTTCAACTTCCCCATCTTTTACGAGGGCCGACAGAAACGCGATGTCTTTACTGCGAGCGAGAAAAGGGCCACGTCCGGCAGCGCCGAAGACGAAAGGCGCGTCCGGTTTTTGCGCGATCTCCGAGAACCGCTCGTTTAGCATCGCCGAAAAAAGCCGCTCGACGGTTTTCTGACGATAGACGCCGATCGTGCCCTCTTCCTCCGCGGGCAACAACGTGTTGAGCTCAACGGTCGTGTTGGTGTTTTCCTTGTCGGTGATGATGGCGAAAGCGGTATCAGTGCGATCGGGCACGTCGTAAGTCGGGCGCGGCTTCGGGTTAGTCGCGGCCGGCAATGAGCCGAAATGCGTATTGATGAGTTTCTGGATCGCGGCTTTGTCGAAATCGCCGACGGCGACGACGGCCATCAAGTCCGGTCGATACCAATCTTTGTAAAACTGGACCAGGCGCTCCGGTTTGCCGTGCTGGATGATCTCCGGTAATCCGATCGGCATCCGTTCCGCATAACGCGATCCCTTGAACGCGATCGGAAATAACTTTTCAGTGATGCGCATGCCGGCGCCTCGGCTGAGACGCCATTCTTCCATCACCACGCCACGTTCCTTCTCGATCTCCGCCGGTTCAAACGAAACGTTGTGCGCCCAATCCTCGAGCACCTGAAACGCGCGGTCCATCGCTTCCGGTTTGTCAGTCGGAACCTGAAGCATGTAGACGGTTTGGTCAAAGCTCGTGTACGCGTTTAAATCCGCGCCGAAGCGCATGCCTAACGACTCGATGAACGCTATCAGATCGTGCTTGGGAAAGTTCTTCGTGCCGTTGAACGCCATGTGCTCGACGAAGTGGGCTAGCCCACGCTGATCGTCGTCTTCAAGAACGGACCCGGCTTTCACGACGAGACGAAGCTCAGCGCGTTTCTCCGGTTTCTTGTTGGCCAGGATGTAGTAACGCAGGCCGTTGGGAAACTTGCCCATCGTGATCGCGGGATCGACGGGCATCTGTTGGGTCAACGGTGCTGCCGTCTGGGCTGCGCCCGACAGGCACACTGCGGCGACGAAGAGGAGGATCAAAAGGATCCGTGTAGAAAATTGAGTTTTCATTTAAGCAAAGTCACGATTGAGGATGAACGACAACGAGTGACCGCGCGCGGTCCATCCTTCTTTGGAATAAGCAATGGGGAGATCGATCGAGCCGTTACCGTCGCCTGTGACGTCGCGCCAGGCATTCCCTGAAACCTGTTCGCATCTGAGTAGGTAATGCTCGATGCCGGTGAATACGCTGCGCCAGTAGCCGCCGTACAAGGTCTTGTAAACCACGCCGTCTACTTCGACATAGACTCGCTTGCCACTGATGATCTTGTAGTTGATGCGACCAAGCAGATCGAGGAGACGGCACTGGTCAAAGACATTTGGGTTTGAGGCAGACGGGGAACCGGGAAGATTGTCATCTTCCGAGTCGTCGCACCGCCATGCTTCAGCTCTGTACATTGGGCCCCTCGGAACGTGGGAGCATTATATTCCTGAAATCGGTGTTTACGGAACACGTTTAGCTGCATACAGCTCGGTGAAGATAAATTCTATTTTTCCGCTCTTCCCGGGGACAAAAACCAGCTCGTTTTCATTGTTCGCGCCGAAGGTGAACTTCCGCTCGCCGCTCTTCGTCAGCTGGTGCTCGTTACCCTCGACTTTGACGTACAGCTTTCCATCCTTGATTGAGACTTCCCATATTTGCGGCGCGTGCGAATAGGAACCGGCGTATTCCTGCATCTCCGCGGGTGACGGCGGAACGACGGCCGCCGGTTTCTCGGGCTGGTCGTCTTTCAAACCGAGCCCCAGTTCCATCGCTTTGTTCAGGCTCTTCCGCAATGTTTCACCACTCCTATTGGTCAAAACGATCACGGCAAACTTGCGCGACGGAACCATCTGGATCATCGAGCCATAGCCGCGGCTAAACCCGCCATGCCCGACAAACTCGACGTCTTTGTACTTGAACACAGTCAAACCGTAGCCGTAGTACGAATCCTTCTCACCCGGAACGGGAATGTGATGTCCGAACATCTTGGCGATCAGTGTTGGCGATAAGACCTGTTTGCCGTCGAGGCGTCCTTCGTTGAGCAGCGCGATCACCCAACGCGACAGGTCATTCGCATTTGAAAAGATCGATCCCGCGGGCCACATCGCCACGCTGTTGAAGAACGGCCGCACGATCACGGGCTTGCCGTCGACGGGCTGGTGAGGACTGGCAAACGGATAGGTCATGGCCATCAACGGCCGCAGCGTGGTGCGTTCCATGCCGAGTGGCTTGAACAAGAGTTCAACCATGGAGTCGCCGTACGGTTTGCCTTGCAGCTCTTCGACTATAAATCCTGACAACCAGAATCCGGCGCTCGAATACGAGTAGATCTCGCCCTGGTTGGCGAAGAAGATCTCGTCTTTCCAGGAACGGACCATGTTGCCGAGCGCTGGATCGTCGTTTGAAACAGACGGCGCCGCAAAGTCGCGGACGCCGGCGGAGTTGCTCAACAAGTGGTGCGGCGTTAAGGCGGCAATTTTCTCGTTCAAGCCTTTGACGCGGTTTCCGATCGGCTCATTTAAGTTGATCTTGTTCTGTTCCGCGAGACTGACGAGCGCGGCAGCGGTGAACATCTTCGTCGTCGACCCGAGACGAAACAGCATCTCCGGCTGCATCGGAACGCCGGTCTCGATGTTGGCGACGCCAAACGCTTTTTGATAGACCACCCGATCGCCGCTGACGATCGCAATCACCGCACCCGGCGTGTTTCGTTGTTTGAGTTCTTCGGGAACGAGCTTTTCCAGTTCGCTGAAATCGGGGTTGGCATGGGCCGGTGCCGTGACGCACATTAAGAGTAGCAGCGCAAGTTTGAGCGTTCTGATCGTTCTCATTTTTGTTATCCGTGTTACTGATTTAGTCTACGAAGAAACGAAAGTCAACATAATTGGCTTCAACTGAAGGACGGTGATGCGGTCCAGATACTTCAACGCGAAACTCATTCTGTTACCGGCGCGAACGGTGCGATGAAGTTCGAAGGTGAGCAGGCGCTCCGGGGTTTCGCTCAGGGACCGAAGGGCGTGTGCGTACTGACATATCACTAAGAAGTGCATACACTCCGAGTGAATGCGGGCACACGTGAAAATCGGACGCAGAAGAGTCTTACAGGCGGCGTGCGCGTGGTGCGTGGTCGCGCTGTTGTGCATGGGTTTGTTCGGGGGATGCAATCGCGACCGTGGTGCGACGAATGGATCAAGGGGGATTGAAATGAAGGCTGGCCCCATCGTTTATGTGGCTTTGGGAGACTCGACTGGATCGGGAGTGGGGGCAACGAACGGCGGTTACGTGGCGCGGCTTTTCAATCGGATCCAGGAAAACCGGCCTTCGTCAGAACTCGCGAACCTTTGCGTCAGCGGCGCTACTACGGACGATTTGCTGCGGGGCCAGTTGCAACCGGGTATTCAGAAGTCGCCGGATCTGGTGACGGTCGGGATCGGCATCAACGACATCGGCCACGGCTTAACGATCGAGCAGTTTACGAAGAACTACGACGAGATCTTGAGTACGTTGAAAGAGAAGACCGAGGCCGCGATCGTAGTGACGAACATTCCCGACGTTTCGAGTGCGCCACGAATTCCTGCGGCGCTGCGTGCTGAGTACCAGCGGCAGCTCGAACGTTTTAATCAACGTCTTGAAGAGATCGCGCGGCGACACGAAGTCACGATCTTCGACATCTTCACCGTCACTCGACGCGAGCTGCCTTCGCATCCGGAGTATTTCTCGAGCGACGGCTTTCATCCCTCCGACGACGGCTACGAACTGTGGGCCACACAGATGTGGCCGACGATCGCCGCCGTGATCGGAGCAGATTAATAACTATGTCGACCGTCCACGCGAGATCATTGCTGTTACTGGTGCTGCTGATGGTGGTCCTATTTGCTGCTTGCTCGTTCAGCGTGAACTACGTTGTTATCAATCATCCCAGCGTAGCGGACCGTTTCCGGATTGAAGAGATCAGCATCACAGGCTCGCACGGTGCGATTCGGTTGGAAGGCGATCAGGCGCGAAAAAGTTTCGTCTTCGAAACGCGCAGCTTGTGCAGCCTGACCTACCGCTAAACACTTCCCTAAAAACCTGGCTATCCGCACCCAACCTCAGCTAGAATTCGCGGCAAAATTTGCGTGGTTCCCCACCGTTAGGGAAGTAGGTTCGGAGACTAAAAACCAGGATAAACGCTAACGAAACACGGATAAAGCGCGCGGGCGCGACGACAAGAGATTTCCACAGGGAGGCCTTATGGCTGAACCCGGGACCGCAGTTCAACGTGGTCGGTTCGGCGCATCGACACGGCGCGATGCGTGGTGGGTTGAACTCGTGCCGGTTATCCTTGTGCTGGGCGCCTTCAGCATCTACGCCACCTGGCGCGCGTTTGAAAACAATTATTACGAATGGGGACCATACCTTTCTCCATTCTATTCCCCGCTCATCAAACCGAGCTGGTGGCCTTTGTCACCGGCGCTACTGATTCTCGGTGGTCCACTCGGTTTTCGCGCTACCTGTTACTACTACCGCAAAGCTTACTACCGCGCGTTCTTTCTCGATCCGCCCGCGTGCGCAGTCGGCGAAGGTCGCTCGCGTCGTTATCGCGGTGAGACTGCGTTCCCGCTGGTCCTGCAGAACCTGCATCGTTACTTTCTCTACCTCGCGCTCCTATTCCTGATCATTCTCTGGTACGACGCGTTTCACGCGTTTTGGTTCAACGGGCGGTTCGGCATCGGCGTTGGATCCGTGGTCCTGCTCGTCAATATCGTTCTGCTCTCGCTTTACACGGTCTCTTGTCACTCGCTCCGGCACCTCGCGGGCGGCAGGGTCGACTGCTTTTCGTGTGTCGCCTTCGGCGGTGCGCGGCACGGGGCGTGGAAGCGGCTTACTTTTCTCAACGAACGTCACATGCTGTTTGCGTGGTTGAGTTTGTTCTCCGTCGGTCTCGCAGACCTGTACATTCGGCTGGTTGCGAGCGGCACAATCCACGATTTGAGATTGCTGTGAACGAAAAGTTCGAGACACACGAACACGACGTACTGATCATTGGCGCTGGCGGTGCCGGACTGCGCGCGGCGATCGAGGCGTTGGGCCAGGGCGCGAGTGTCGCGGTGGTGTGCAAGTCGCTGCTCGGCAAGGCGCACACAGTGATGGCGGAAGGCGGGATCGCTGCGGCGATGGCGAACGTCGACGCCGCTGACGACTGGCGCATGCACTTTCGCGACACGATGCGCGGGGGAAAGTTTCTCAACAACTGGCGCATGGCCCAGATTCACGCGCAGGAAGCGCCGGATCGGGTACGCGAATTGGAACAGTGGGGCGCGTTGTTCGATCGGACCAGCAGCGGCGACATCCTGCAACGCGCCTTCGGCGGACACACGTACAAACGACTCTGTCACGTCGGCGACCGCACCGGACTCGAGATGATCCGCACGTTGCAGGATCGCGGCGTGCATCTCGGCATCGACGTTTACATGGAATGCGCGGTCACGCGCTTGCTCAAAGACGGCGATCGCATCGCCGGCGCTTTTGCTTACTGGCGTGAGACGGGACGGTTCGTCGTGTTCAAGGCGAAGTCAGTCGTGATGGCGACGGGAGGTATCGGCAAAGCGTGGCGCATCACGTCGAACTCGTGGGAGTACACGGGCGACGGAATGGCGCTGGCTTACAATGCCGGCGCGGAACTGATCGACATGGAGTTTGTGCAGTTTCATCCGACGGGAATGGTTTGGCCGCCGGGCGTGCAGGGAATCCTCGTCACGGAAGCCGTGCGCGGCGAAGGCGGAATCCTGCGCAACAAACAAGGCGAACGGTTCATGGAGCGCTACGATCCCGAGAAGATGGAACTGTCGACGCGCGACGTCGTGGCGCGCGCGATTTACACCGAGGTGCGCGAAGGCCGCGGCACCGAGCATGGCGGCGCGTATCTCGACATTTCGCACAAACCGGCAGAGTATGTGAAACGAAAACTCCCCAGCATGTATCACCAGTTTCGCGAGCTTGCGGACGTCGACATCACGCAGGGACCGATGGAAGTTGGACCGACGTGTCATTACATGATGGGCGGCATTCGGGTCGACGCGGAGACTGCGCAAGCGACGGTGCCCGGTTTGTTTGCAGCGGGTGAAGCGGCGGCCGGATTACACGGTGCAAATCGGCTCGGCGGCAATTCATTGTCGGACCTGTTGGTATTCGGCAAGCGCGCGGGCACTGCAGCGGCCGAACATGCAAAGCGAGCCGCCCCGGTTGAGATTGATGGCGGTGACGTCGAGAAAGCGACACGCGAAATGCTCGAGCCGTTCGAGCGCGCCGGCGGCGACAGTCCCTACCAGATTCATCGCGAGCTGGAAGAATTGATGCAGAATTATGTTGGTATCTTTCGCAACGAAGAAGACCTTGAAAAAGGACTCGTGGCGTTGGATCAGTTGAAGCAACGAGCTGCGCGAGTGAAGGTCAACGGTTCGCGTTTGTTCAATCCCGGCTGGCACCTCGCGCGAGACTTAAAAGCGATGCTGACGGTTTCAGAGGCGGTCGCGTTGAGCGCGCGCGAACGGAAGGAGAGCCGGGGCGCGCACAGCCGGATCGATCATCCGAACTACGACGACACGTGGGCCAAACAGAACAATGTGATTGTTCGTGACGGCGATCGGATGAAGTTAAAACAATCACCTATAGCCGAGATGCCGCCCGACCTGAGGGAAATAGTTGAGCACTGATTTAAAAACCGCGATCTTCAAAATCTTTCGTGGCGATCGCCATGGCGGCGAGTTGAAGGAGTACGACGTGCCGATTGTGCCCGGCATGGTCGTGCTCGATGCCTTGCACTACGTTCAGGGACACGCCGCGCCGGATCTCGCCGTGCGTTGGAACTGCAAGGCCGGAAAGTGCGGCTCGTGTTCGGCGGAAGTGAACGGCAAGCCGCGGCTGACGTGCAAGACGCGTCTCGACGATCTGCCGCTCGCGGAACCAGTGACGGTGCAACCGATGAAGAGTTTTCCTGTCATCAAAGATCTCGTCACGGACGTGTCGTGGAACTACCGGGTCAACCGCAAGATCCCGCCGTTCAGTGCGCCCGCAAACGTGGAATGGAAGATGGACCAGCGTGACGTCGATCGCGTGCAGGAGTTTCGCAAGTGCATCGAGTGTTTTCTCTGTCAGAACGTTTGCCACGTGCTGCGAGACCACAGCAAGCAGGAGCAGTTTGGCGGTCCACGATTCTTCGTGCGCGTCGCCGGTCTCGAAATGCACCCGCTCGACAACGTCTCGCGCACGCCGCTGCTGAAGAACGAGCTCGGCATCGGCTACTGCAACATCACGAAGTGCTGCACCGAGGTCTGTCCCGAGGGAATTCACATCACCGACAATGCCATCATCCCCTTGAAGGAACGGGTGATTGACGACTATTACGATCCGGTTCGCTGGTTCCTGCGCAAACTGAAAGGAAATAAAAATGGAGCTTAAACTCAAGCCGATATCACGGGCGGCAATCAACGAGGCCATCGCGAAGGTGGAGCTCTATCGCAACTTGAACGAGCCGGGCGAAGCAGAGTCGATCTGCCGGGACATTCTGGCGCTCGAACCGACTCACCAGGAGGCGCTGCGACTGCTGGGGTTGTCGATCACCGACCAGTTCAAAGGCAACATGATGGACCGCTACGCTGAAGCGTCGAAGGTCTTCAAAGCGCTGACGAGCAATTACGAACGCGTCTATTACTGCGGCCTGTTGCACGAGCGAAAAGCCAAAGCGCAACTGCGTGCGGGGCTGCCACCGCCGACGGTAAAACCCGAATTCGAAGAGGCGATGAGGTTTTTTGAAGACGCCGAGAAAATTCGTCCGCACGATAACGACGACGCGCTCCTGCGTTGGAACCGTTGTGTTCGTTTGCTGCAAAGCCTGATGCCGGAAGCGTGGGAAAAGACAATCGACGAGGTCGAGGTCGAGGATGGGCCTCCGGTCAATGTGTCCCCATTTTCGGCCATCTGAAGACGCTGAGGATGTTCGAGAAGTCGTCGGTCCAAACGTCTTCCGTTCCGGTGCTGACGAGAGGTTTTGCGTCTTTGTCGTTCGCCAGTGAACCGAAGCTGGCGCCGTCGCGCGCCAGCACGATCCACTGCGAAGGATCCTTTCCATTCGGCTGCGTCGGCGTCAGGTCGAGCATCGATAGCCCACTCAACCCGCGGCTTTTAGCGAGATCCGCGACCACCCCCGTCAGATCCAGGTTGCGATTCGAGACGTGAAACACGAGCATGCCGCCGGGCGCGAGTTTCGAGAGATACAGATCGACGGCCTGTTGCGTGATCAAATGCAGCGGGATCGAGTCGCTGCTGAACGCGTCGAGTACGAGCAGGTCGTACGACTGATCGCGCGCGTCGTGCAGTTTCAATCGCGCATCGCCGAGCACCATCTCGACGGGCGCTGCCGCGCAGTTGCTGAGATACGTGAAGTATTGCGGTGATTTGGCGATGGCGACAACTGCGGGGTTGATCTCGTAGAAGGTCCATTTTTCGGAGGGGCGTGCGTAACTGACGGTTGCGCCAGTGCCGAGCCCGATAACGCCGATGTTCCCCGCGCTGTTTGCCGTTTGAAACTGTGTGAAGATCCGTCCCAGAGGTCCCTCGCGATGATAGTAAGAGAGCGCGTCACAACGATGCTCGGGCTTCGTGCTCTGTCGTCCGTGGACAGTGCTGCCGTGGAGAAATGAATGGAGATCGAGACGACGATCCGTCAACACACGCAAGACGCCGAAGAAGTTTCGCTCTGCATGCAACGTCGTGCGACCGACGCCGCTGACAAGCGAGGTCGCGAGGATCACTGCACCTAACGACAAGGCGAATCGTAAGGGACGCTTGCGCAACGGATACGCGAACAACAGCGGCAACGCGACGACGAACACCAATCCGCTCAACTTCATCGGCGCAACCTTGTACGTAAACCAGCCGAGGCCGGCGGTGAGCGCGCCTATCACTACGGGCAGCGCAAAGTCCAGTCGCCGTTCTTTCGGACCCGTATGCCCGGCTTTCAATCCGGGTAAGAGAGCACACGTCAACAAGATCGCCACCGTATATTCGACGACGGAGCGAAACACGAGTGGCGCCACGATCGCGTTGAAGATTCCGCCCAGGACACCGCCGAGTGAAAGCCAGACGTAAAACTGCGCGAGGTGTTGTGGACCGGGACGATCGTCGGCGAGTTGTGAGTGACACATCAACGCCGCGAAGAAGAAGTAAGCTAAGTGGAACAGGACCAGCATGCGCGAGCCGCCCCCGGAAGGATCGCCGAGGTACAGGATCAACAGCATGATGGTCGCCGCCGGAACAATCAGGTCACCCAGTCGCGGCGAGAAAAATTTCTTCCGCGAGAACGCGAAGACCATCGTCAACAAGTAGAGCGCGAGCGGGATGATCCAGAGTAACGGGACTGATGCGATGTCGGTGGTGATGTAGTTTGTTACGCCGAGCATCAGGCTCGAGGGCGCGAATGCCAGCAGCAACCAGCGCATTCGCCGGCCCACCGTGAGTTTCTCGACCGGCAACACGGATTTATTTTCACTTTGCTTTTCATCGGTGTTCCGTAAAAAGAGGCAATGGATCGCTATCAACAGCACAAGCCCGCCGTAACAAACAGTCCAAATGCGACTCTGCATTCGCAACGTGAAGTACGGCTCCAGCACGACCGGATACGCAAGCAGCGCGAGCAAGCTGCCGGCGTTGGAAGCGGCGTAGAGAAAATAAGGATCGTTGGCGGAGTCGGTCGCCGTCCGCGAAAACCATTTCTGAAGTAATGGACTGTTGCTCGAGATAATAAAAAACGGCAGCCCCACCGACGCGCCGAGACACAACAACAACCACACCGAAGGATTGTCCGCCGGCGGCACCGAGTTGACCCACGACGACGAGAGTCCGATTGGCAGACTGATGAAAGCGAGCGCGAGCACCGCGAGTTGCACGATCAGTTGACGCCTCAACGGCCAACGCGATACCAGCAGCGCGTACGCGTAACCGCACAGCAGCACCGCCTGGAAGAAGAGCATGCACGTGTTCCACACCGCGGGCGTGCCGCCGAGAAGCGGCAGCAACATCTTCGCGATCATCGGCTGGACGGAGAACAGCAGCGCGGAACTGACGAAGATCGTCAGGCCGAACAACAGCGTCTGAACACTAAACTGCGGGTTCGAAACTTTCATGATTTGCGCGATTTGTGAGTGAGGTTGTTGAGACAGTGCCGTTCGGGCCGGCAAAACGGAATATAACACAGACTCCAGGCATTAGTGCGCGACATAATCCGGTTCGGCTAGAATGCGGCGTCGATGCCCCTGGCCCCCAAAACACAACTCGGTCGCTACGAGATTCGCTCGCTGTTGGGCGCAGGCGGGATGGGCGAAGTGTACCTGGCGCAGGACACGAGCTTGAATCGGCGAGTGGCGTTGAAAGTACTGCCGCCGGAAGTCGCTTCAAATCAGGATCGCATGCGCCGTTTCAAGCAGGAAGCAAGTGCGGCGGCGTCGTTAAATCACCCGAGCATCGCCCACATCTACGAGATCGGCGAGTCTGACGGACTGAATTTCATCGCGATGGAATACGTCGAAGGCTCGACGTTGCGCGCGAAGATTCACGAGGACCGTGAGGAACTTTCGAAGCTGCTGCGCGCGCTGCAACACGTCGCGGAAGGATTGGCGAAGGCGCACGACGCGGGCGTCGTTCATCGCGATCTCAAGCCGGACAACGTGATGATCACGCCTGACGGTCACGGCAAGATCCTCGATTTTGGCCTGGCGAAGCTGGTCGAACCTCAACCGCGCAGCACCAGCAGCGAAGAGCCGACGATCCTGCAGCACTCAATTCCCGGCGTGATCCTTGGCACCGCGGGCTACATGTCGCCCGAACAGGCGCAAGGGAAGACGAAAGAGATCGATCATCGCTCGGACATTTTCTCGTTTGGTTGCATTCTGTTTGAAACCATCACCGCACACCGAGCCTTCGCGGGTACGGACACGATCGACACGCTTTACAAGATCATCCGCGAACCCGCGCCGTTGATCTCGCAATTCAATCCCACTGCGCCGCCCGATTTGCAGCGCATCGTTCGTCGTTGTCTCGCGAAGGACCCGAACGATCGTTATCAAAACATCAAAGACGTGGCGATCGAGTTGAAAGACATCCGGCGCGAATTGCAGGAGAGTGCGATCGAAGCGCCTCCGGTGTCATTGGTGAGTCGCGAGGCGAAGACGCTGTCGAATGCTGAGTCGACGGTGGTCCAGAATCAGCCGACCGTCGTGCCGAGTTCGCCTTCGACGCGAGCTTCCAGCGCGGAGTTCATCGTCAGCGAGATCAAGCGGCACAAGTTTGCGGCGCTGATTGTTATCGTGCTCGTGTTGCTTGTCGGCAGTGCGGTTGCGTTTGGCCTTCGATCTTATTTGCACGCCGAGAACACGGAAGTGGCGGTTGAGTCGATTGCCGTCATTCCATTCGTGAATCAGAACAAGGATCCCGGTGCTGATTGGATCTCGGATGGTCTCACGGAAAGCATCATCAACAACCTGACGCAGCTTCCGAACCTCAGGGTCATCGCGCGCAGTTCAGTGTTTCGTTACAAGGGCAGGGAAGACGATCCCCTTTCGATCGGCAAAGAGCTTGGCGTGCGGGCCGTGCTGACCGGCCGCTTGACGCAACATGGCGACGCAGTGCTGATCAGCACCGAGCTGGTCGACATTCGCGACAACAAACAGCTTTGGGGCGAGCAGTACGAACGTAAACTTGCCGACATGCTGTCTGTGCAACGTGAGATCGCGCGCGAGATCACCAATAACCTGCGACCGACATTGTCCGGCGTCGATCGTTCGCGCATGGAAAAGCAGTACACGGCCAATCCGGAAGCGTATCAGCTCTACTTGAAAGGCCGCTTCTACTGGAACAAGCGCACGCCGGCTGATTTCAAGCAGTCGATCACGTTTTTCGAACAGGCTATAGCGAAGGATCCGAATTACGCTTTGGCGTATTCAGGTCTCGCCGACTCGTACACGTTGCTTACCGTTTACAGCAGCGAGTCGCCGAGAGAACTAATGCCGAAAGCCAAACAGGCCGCACTGAAAGCGCTCGAGTTGGATGACAAACTCGCCGAGGCGCACGCATCGTACGGGCAGATCCTGGTCTATTACGATTTCGATTTCACGACCGCCGAACAGCAGTACCGGCGCGCGATCGAGCTCAACCCGAATTACGCGACGGCGCACCAGTGGTTGGCCGAGCACCTCTCAGCCTTGAAGCGACGGGATGAAGCGCTCGCCGAGATCCAGCGTGCGCTGCAACTCGATCCGTTCTCGGTGATCATGAATCGTATCTACGCCGACATCCTGATGGACGCGCGTCGCTACGATGAAGCCATCGCGCAATTCAAGAAGACCCTGGAGCTCGATCCGAACTTTCCCAGCACTCACGCCTTCCTCGCTCGCGCTTACGAAGCGTTGGGCCAATATGACCAGGCCGTCGAGGAGTACACGATGTCTGGAAAACTTTCCGGACTGCCGCCACAGATTCTCGCAGAGGCGAACCAGGTTTATGCCAGGGCTGGTTGGAAAGCGTATTTGCAGGCGAGTTTGGATCAAATCTTGAAGCAGCCCGGTGGTCGCAGCTTTCCTCCGTTTGTAATTGCGACCTACTACGCGCGACTCGATCAGAAAGAGGAGGCGCTTACGTGGCTGGAGCGAGGATACGAGGAACGCGATTTTCGCATGACGCTGATGAGTGTGGCGTGGGAGTTGGACAGTCTTCGATCCGAGCCGCGGTTCGTTGCGCTCGTGCAAAAGATAGGCTTGCCGCAGTAAAATCCGTGGACAAACGTGCGTCAACTGATTGCCCTCATCTTGCTCGTCCTAATGATCGCGCCAGCGCTTTACTCGCAGACTGCCACTCAGGACGACGACGTTGTCCGCTTCGACACGGACGTCACGAATCTTCCGTTCACGGCAATCGACAAGGATCGCCGGTTCATCACGACGCTGCGGGCCGAGGATGTTCGTGTGCTCGAGGATGGCGTGCCGCAGCAGGTTTTCACATTTCAGCGAGAAACTGATCGGCCGCTGGCGATCGCGTTTTTGATCGATGTTAGCCAGTCGCAGGAGTACACGTTGCCCGACGAGAAGGCCGCGGTGCGCACGTTCATCGAGAATGTTTTTCGATCGAGCCGCGATTTGGTCGCGATCATTCCGTTTACGGGACTGGCCTATGTCGAACAGGAAATGACGCGCGACGTCTTGAGTGTTTACAAAGTTCTTCAGCGCGTCGAGATTGCGTTGCCGAATTATCTTGGCGGCGGGCGTCCACTGACGGGTATACCGACTGGTCCAGGTTTGATGGCGCCTCCTGAAGAAGGCACGACGGCGATCTGGGACGCGGTGGCGCTTACGTCGAATAACGTCCTTGCAAAAACGCCCGGCCTGCGTCGACGCGCGATTGTTTTGTTGACCGACGGGTACGACACGACGAGCCGTTTGGCGATTGCCGATGCGGTTACCAGTACGCTCGGCGCTGAGGCGGTTGTTTATGTAGTTGGAATCGGAAGCAAGAAATTTAGAGGCGTAGATAAAGACGGCCTGCGCGATCTGGCCCAACGTACCGGTGGCCGCGCCTTCTTTCCCGACAAGAGGTTTGACTTAACAGCGGCCTTTGCAGAGATCGAAAAGGAGCTGCGGACGCAGTATCTCATCGCCTACTCCTCGACGAACAAACGCCGCGACGGCTCTTATCGCAAAGTCACGATCGAAATCACCAATCCCGATTTGCGCAAAGAAAAACTCGAACTCCGCCACCGCCCTGGCTACTTCGCCAAACCGCCGGCGTAGCTTCTCAACCTCAGGAGGAAAACATGACTGCCCCGACATTCAACAACAGTTACTTCATAACCAACCGCAGCGATCCGGAAACAATCTGGGTTGACTCCGCGTCGTACGTCACCCCGGGCGACTTGTCGTACTACATGTCGAATACTCAATACGATCAATCCCCGGACGATTACTCCACCACAAACGCGAGCAATTTTCTCAGTAGTCTGCAGACAGACCTGCAAAACACCGTCGACTCAAACGGCAACGCTAACCTGGCCGTTTACATACACGGTCTGGGAAATACATTTGACGATGCGATCACCGAATCTGCGGCTTTTGGATCGGCCCTCGGCATCACCGGCGGATTTGGTGGGTTGCTGATAGCTTTCGATTGGCCCAGCTACGGTACTGCAGTTTCCGCACTTGCAAGCTACTACGCGACTACCCAGATCAACTGGCCCGTAGTCAATACGTCGGGCACCATTCGCGACAATATAAACGGCAGCATAGATAGCTTCGTCACTGTGATCCAAAGCCTGCTCGCAATCCGGATCAATAACAAGCCTTTGAACCTCACGCTCATCAGCCACTCCGAAGGCAACTACATGCTCATGATGGGCATGCTGGGTCTGAAAGCTGCGAATGTTACTTCCGGTATCAACAACGTGATCATGCTGGCGGCTGACGTATCAGCGGCTATTTTTCAACCAGGCCAGTTTGGTAATGCGATAACAGATATCGCCGGCCAGGTCTCGGTCTACTATTCCGGCGCGGACGCCGATGTCAATTACTCGGACTACGACTTCTTTGCATTTCACAATCAGGTCTATCCTTCGCGTCTGGGTTTAATTGGACCTTATGCTTATCCGTCGGCGAGTCCGATTCCGAGTTCCGTGATTGGCATCGATTGCTCTCAGGTCACGGTGGACCTGGGCTTGATAACAAACGTCCACGGTTCGTACAGGTCGCTGCCTCAAACTCTCGTCGACATGAGCACGACCATGAACTCTTCCAATCCCACTTACACGGGACGAATCCTCTATCCCGGAGGCACGAACACTTATTACCTGAATCCCGCAGTGAACACCGTCTCCCGAGGTGCGCCGCCACAGGGCATCTACCGGCGCAGCGTTTCGCACGGTTGATGTCTTCGCAAAAAAATTATTGATGGGATTCGCGAAAATTTTCTTGACACGCTCAGTGGTCCTGCCGTATACAAAACAGCTTGCGCCTGAACCTTTGATCGAAAGGAGCCGTGAAAAGATTTTGCCGATGATGAAAGCGACACGAGACCACAGGATGAATTGGCGGCCGGCGGATGCCGTTTATGGTCTCGATCCGCGACTGTCGATCACCGGCACGTTTGACGGCGAATTCGATCGAAATACGGCGATCGGCGCGAGCCGGTACAGCAGGCAATAATTCAGCGGGAGCGGACTCCCGCTCCCAAATCTCCAAGAAAAATAGCGAGAATTGTATGGAGCGGGCAGCTTCCCTCGGAGGCTTTAGGCCCGCTCTTATTGTTTTTTGACAATCGAAATACCTTTTTGCGGGATGAAGGCAGGGAGCCTTCCGGATGACGAACTCGGTGCTTTGCGAGAGTCCGTGAGTTCGCCATCCTCAGGAGAAGTGTGCCTCGAAGTGTGTCTTGAGTCACGTTTCTCTCTGCCTTCATCTGTCTTTTAACACAAGTGAACTCGAGATTGCGAAAGGAAGAAACCAATGAGGAAACTAAAACACGAGAAAGGCGGTGATGGCCCATGAGGTAGCTAAAAACAAATCCCCGCTGCGCTAGCAGCTTAGAAAGGAAAACCAGAAGTAATGGGCGAAGTGCAAACCACGCGGTATCACGTGAAGCGCCGCGAGTTTCTTAACGAAGACGAAGCAATGCCTGCTTTTGTTATCGGCATTGTTCAAGACACCAGCAGCATACCGGACAAAAAGCTGTCCTGGAGATATGGAACCGTGATGCTTGATTTCGGTGACTGCTACCATCGCGTGTCATTCAGTTTTGATATGTCAGAGGAAGTCACGCGCGGCGAGAGCCTGAAGAAAATCAACCTGATCGCTGAAGTCGTCAATGCTGTTCGCGATGCGATCGAAAAGGAAGTCGCGTCTTGCAACGCGCGACCCGAGATAGTAACCACGGACGTTCAACCGCATATCGCAAATTCAAATTCTGCGAACTAAACTACGAAAGGAGGTCAACAAGTGCCTTACGAAAAGCTACCAATCGGTGGCGCCGAACACGAGATACTCTCGTGGGCGAACCACCAATTCAGCCTTGAAGAACAATCAATGCTGCGCAATGTTTCACGCTTGCCATGCCTGTTCAAGCACGTCGCGCTGATGCCTGACGCACACCTGGGCAAGGGAAGCATGGTTGGCTCAGTCGTTGCCACAAAGGAGGCTGTAATCCCCGCGACAGTCGGCGTCGACATCGGTTGCGGAATGATGGCAGTAAAAACGCCATTCAAGAGCGGCATCCTCGACGGCAAACTCAAAGAGCTTCGCTTGAAGATCGAAGAAGCGATTCCAACCGGCTTCGCGCAGTACAACGAATCGGTTGATGAATCGTCATACTGGGAGGGCTGGAACCAATTCGACGAGCTTCACGCCGGCGTTCGCGATCGCAAAGCGAAAGCGATGAGACAACTGGGCACACTCGGTGGCGGAAACCACTTCATCGAGGTTTGTCTCGACACCGAGAACTTTGTGTGGCTGATGCTGCACTCAGGCTCACGCAACATCGGAAAGGAGCTGGCTGAACGTCACATCTCCACAGCCAAAAGCTTGTGGCGCTTGAACGAACTGCCGGCGCCCGACCTCGCCTACTTCATTTCCGGAACTCCGGAGTTTATGGCGTACTGGAAAGACCTCGAGTGGGCACAACGCTATGCGATGAAGAATCGTGAAATCATGATGGCGCGTCTGTTGAAGGTATTCAACAGCATGTTCAATCATCGCGAGCCATTCAAACCCGAACTTGCGGTTAACTGTCACCACAACTACGTCGCTCTCGAGCAGCACTACGACGAAACTGTTTTCGTCACACGCAAGGGAGCAATCAACGCGGCGACAGGAACCTACGGCATCATTCCCGGATCGATGGGGGCGAAGTCGTTCATCGTCAAGGGACGTGGTCTACCGGAGAGCTTTAACTCCTGTTCCCACGGCGCCGGACGCAAGCTTTCCCGCGGCGCAGCCAAGCGTAACTTCACGAAGGAAGACCTTGAGCGCCAGACAGCGGGAGTTGAATGTCGCAAGGATTTGGGCGTGCTGGACGAAATTCCCGGCGCTTACAAGTCAATCGAAATGGTGATGAAGAACCAGGAAGATCTGGTTGAAGTAGTCGCCGAGATCAAGCAAGTGGTTTGTGTGAAGGGTTAACTCACGAACCACTGCCCATAAGTTTCAAGAGCGGTGACTTCGCGCCTTGCGAGGTCTTTGCCGTCCTCACCTACCGCTCTTGATCCCCGTTTCACCCCACACGAACGCAATCACAAAGAGAGGAGGTGATCCCACGAGCAGGCACGACATGCGTCGGCCTTCGATATGAACAGAAGAACAATAATTACCTGTGTAAAGCAGCGAAGGGCGGCCGGGTGGTCGCCCTTTGCAAATCCAGGAAAGGAGGTGCCGGGTCATGGCACTCGACGGACGAGTACTTTTACTAAACCAAACTTACGAACCGCTCGGCACTGTCAGTGTCGCGCGAGCGGTGATCATGACGTTCAAAGGCACGGTGACCGTCGAAGAGCTCGACGGCGATCGCGTGCTGCGTTCGGCGCGGACGGAATTCCCCGTTCCGTCTGTTATTCGTCGCCGAATTTACATCAACGTGCGGCAGCGCCGCGAAGCGTCAGGCATGAAGCGCACGCGTATCTACATGCGCGACAAGTTTCGTTGCCAGTACTGCGGCGTGAAGAAGACGGGAGGCGACCTGACTTTGGACCACATCCTGCCGCGTTCTCGTGGCGGAGATAACTCGCCGATGAACATCGTGACGGCGTGTGTCTCCTGCAACAACCGCAAGGGCAATCGCACTCCTTCAGAAGCACGCATGCCGCTGCTTACTTCGCAGACTGCTTTGCGTGTAAAGCTCGAGCGAGTCGTGCTTTGCCACTACGCCGAGGCGCGAGCCGAGTGGCGCAAGTATCTCTTCATGGACGCCTACGACGACCGTGACGTTCGCGACAAGGTCGCCAGCGAGCGCTCCCGCCGCTAACCCCCTAACCGCAAAAAGGTATTTGGATTGTCATCCGTGTTTATGTGAGTGAAACAGAAACACGGATAAAAACACTCGCGCAGACCGATCTCCTGCGCCAACAGATGAAGATCAAAAAGGCCAAGAAGCGAAAAAATTAAGTTAAACTTGGTGCGCCTTTATTCGTCCTCCGGAGTCTAAAGCAATCGACATGAGCCTCGCGCCCCGAATTATTCTCTCGGCACTCACAGTTTGTCTCGTGATCTTCGCCTCGGCTAACAAAGCCGCGCCGCAAGGCGTCCGCCAACCACCCAAAGAGATCGGAGGCTCCACTGTCCGCGGAGTTGTTACTTACGCCGACACAGGCCGTCCACTGCGAAACGCGCGCGTAATGTTGCTCGCGAATGACAACGGTCCGGGTACGACAATCGGCATCACCGATTTCCGCGGCGAGTTTATGATGCGGCACGTTCCGGCCGGTCGTTTCGTTCTCATCGTCGACTCGCCGGGAATTCTCAAGCCGCAGGATTTTGGCCGCGTTCAGAGTCAATTGATTGCGCGGTTCAGGTTGAGCGACAAACGAGACCTGTTTACGGAAGTCGTCGTCAACGGTAGTGACAGCGTCAACGTGAAACTCCAGGCGCTGCGAGGTGGTGTGATCACCGGCCGCGTTGTAACCGAAGACGATCAACCATCGGCCGATGCAAATCTCAAAATTCTGCGGAGTGAAAACGGGAAGTGGGCGCCGGTAAGCACTGATATTGGCGACCTCCCATCCGACGTAAAAGGGCTCAAGACGGATGCGAAAGGCGTCTATCGCATCGCCGGTTTGCCTGCGGGCGACTATCTGGTTTGCGTTCACGAGGCCCACATTGCGACAGACGGGAAACCTATCGAGGAAGGCGGATACATGAATGCCCAGTTGATGGTCGCCTACTATCCTTCAGCCACAAATATCAAAGACGCGCAGGCGATCACCGTTGTCGAAGGCAGCGAGTCGACCGGTATCGACATACGCTTGCCGGAGCGTGCGGCTTACACCATGTCAGGGAAAGTGCTGGCACCGGACAACGCCCCCGCTGCTTACGCTCAAGTAATGATTTCGCGCAGCGACGGAGCCGGAGACGTCGATGAGTCTATTGAGACGAGGACCACGTCGGAAGAGGATGGAAGTTGGCGTCTGATGGGAGTTCCCGGGGGAGAGTATGTGCTAACGATCGGCGGATCCGTCAGAGTCATAACGCGAGAAGGTGGCACTTATATTTCCGTCTTACCCAAAAAGATCAAAGTTCGAGTAGAGAATGGAGACGTGATTGTTCCCAATGTCAGACTCCGTTACGGCGCGACAGTGGGCGGCAAAGTAACGGTGGATGGCAAGATACCTAAACGTGGGTTCGGACTGTTCCCCGGACTGGTAACGGCGGATGACGAGAACGTCGGCGCGCGCGCCGCATTCAATCCTCTCGACTCGGGCCGGCACCGATATCCCACCGGCGATGAATATGTGAGGGAAGACGGATCGTTTCAGATGCTTGCCGTAGCGCCCGGAAAGTACTGGTTCGAGTTGCCGTGGCGGGCTGAGGAAGGGATGTACCTGAAAGCCGTAACGAGAAAAGGTGTCGATCTAATGCAGTCGCCGTTAACGGTGACGGCCGAGACGGTCATTGACGATGTAGTAGTCGCGATCGCGACTGACGTGGCCACGATCGAAGGTGAGCTCGCGCTGCCGCCCGGACAACCGGAGGCAACACAAAAACGGGCCGCGCGCGATGTAATAGTCGTGCTTGCTCCCGCAACGGAAGCAACTCGCCGCAATACCGGTGGCAAACTGCTGATGGTCCAGGCAGACGCTCAAGGCAGATTCAGCTTCGCCGGCGCGCCCGGAGAGTATTTCGTGACGGCATTTACTTCGGTGCAGATAAAGAACCTGCCGGGCCCGCTCACTGACGAGTACTTCCAGAAAGATACTCAGAAATATACGCGGATTAAGGTGCGGGCTGCCGAAAAACTAAAAGGACTGACGATACGCGTCGACTTCAAAAACTGATGCGCTCAATAACACGCACTTGCGTCCTCATTCTCGTTACGATCGCTTGTCTCCCGGCGATCGCAATCGCGCAACAGGAACGCCCGGTGGGCCAGTCGATCATCACCGGTCGCGTGATTGTTGCCGATACGGGACGACCCGTGCGCCGCGCGACAGTGAAGTTGTACACGAACATGAAACGCAGTCCCCAGAGAACCACGGCTGCGAACGTTCGCGGCGAATTTCGTTTTAATGAAGTCGTTGCGGGCTCTTACTTTGTTGTTGCCGAAGCGCCTGGTCTACTGTTTCCCCGCTCGTCGTTCGTCATCAACGAGTTTGGTATCAGCAGTGACACTGACGTGGACCAAACGCGAGTCACCGTCGATGGAAAAAATTCGGTGCGTTGCGAAGTTCGCGCCGTCCGCGCCGGCTCGATCAGCGGCACCATCACGTACGCCGACAAAGAACCCGTCGTTAACGGTCGCATCGTGCTCTTCCGCCGGAAAAACGGCGTGGTGGCGCCTTTCTTTTCGGAAGAGGAACAAACCAACGACCGCGGCATGTACCGCGTCGACGGCCTGCCGGACGGAGAATATTTCGTCGGCGTGATCACCGGGAAGATAAGCGCCGAGAAGATGAGCCGTTTGGAAGGGCAGGGTGTTCCCACGGCGTTCTATCCGGGCGTTGTCAGCGTTTCCGAAGCCAAGGCGGTTCAGATTCAGTCGGGATCGGAAGCCGAGGGAATCAGCATCACGCTCACCGACGAGCCGCTGCATCAGATCTCCGGCGTAGTCAAATGGCGACAGAACGGAACGGTGGTGCGGGGCGCCGCGCTGACTCTGCGTCGCAAGGGTGAACCGAGAGTCGATCTTTCGCTCTCGTCTTTGTTTCAGACGATGTCGCGAGAAGACAACGAAGACAGCAGCTTCTTCAGGGACATCGGGGTCCTTTCGAGAGCTTATCCAGCCTTCGCGGAGACCAACGAGCAGGGAGAATGGAACTTCAGCGATCTGCCGCCGGGAACATACGACCTCACGGCTTTCGCTTCGCCGCCGCGAAAGGACAAAAAGGCGACAAGCGACCCGGCAGACGTGGAAGACGATGGTCGGCGACCGGAGATAGATCCACAAAGAGTCACGTTCCGAAAGATTGAGCTGACGATCGCCGACGAGGACAAGAAGAACGTAACGATCGAGTTGACGGAGGCAAACAGGATTCTTGGTAATGTCGTCCTCGAAGGATCTGAGCCGGTGGTCGTGGCGTTGATGGTAGACCAACGAGGCGGGAACGAACTTCTGGCAAGCATTCCTCGTCCGACCAATCCCGACGGGACCTTCATCATCGAAAATGCGCCCACTGGTGAAGTGCTGCTCGACGCTGCAGCGCCGACCGTTCGCGATATGTACGTAAAGTCGATCACGCTGGGCAGCCAGGACCTTTGGCGCGAGCCGCTGGTGGTGAACGAAGGCGCCGAAGTTAGCGGGGTCCGCATCACAGTCGGCCAGGGATTGGCGACGCTGACGGGCCGCATGCAAGCGAAGGACGACGGATCACCCGCGGTGGGGGGCGGCGTACTTCTCATGAAGAGCGATCCGAAGTTGTGGCACTTGCGTAGCTCACGCGTCGTCGCAATGACGAATGCCGCCGGCGAGTTCAGGTTGCGATGTGCGCCGGGAGATTATCTTCTTTTTGCGTGGCCGGCCGGCGGGCAACCGTTGCAATCGATCGAGGACTTTGTGCGCGCGCAAGCTGCGACGGCGCGACCAATCTCGTTGCAGAGTAAAGAAGAGAAGCAGATTGAACTTACAGTTGTGAAGCCACGCAAGTGAGTGTTAGTGGCTCATCGCGTAAATCACCACGTTGATTCCCACCTTGTAAGCAGGCAAGCCATACTTCACCGGGTAAGAGGGATCGTTGATCCATTCCCAGGCGTCGCCGAGATCGCAGTTGCGTGCGATGAAGGCCACCAGCCGTCCGTTCTTATTCTCGACACCCATGTAGTGCGGAACGATGCCGCCTTTTTCTGACGTCACTCCGCGCTGCGCGTTGTAGATGTTCGGCACTTGCACGACTTCTTCGACGTCGAGATATGAATGGAAGATCGGGTGTGACAACGGCAGGTCTTTGATCTCGTATTCGGGGACGATTTTCTGAAACTGTTCCTGGACGTTTTGCCATTCGGGTTCGCCCCAGAAATCGTCGAGGAAGATAAAACCGCCACGCATGAGGTACTCGCGGAGCCGTTTGCCCTGCTCGTCAGACAACTCCATGAAGCCGGGCTCAACCGCGTAGAGGATCGGATAGTCGAAGATGCGCTCGTCCATAATTTCGAGCGCTTCCGGGCGGGGTGCGATCTTGAGGTTCGTGCCCGCCCATTCGCGCAGGCCGACGATGAAGTTGTTGTCTGCTTCGGGATAGTCGGTGGTCCAGGTGCCGCCGCCGTAGCCGCGACGTCCGTAACCGCGGAAGGGTGATTCGTAGATCGTGCGGACGAAGGTAAACTCGCCGAATGACGCGCCAGTGTCGGCGTTCGTTGTCGTGGCGCGACGGCGCGAACGGAAGTTACCGAACTGATCGTACTGCGAAACCGCGACCGTCGGGATCAGCAAGGCGACAGCGATGAGTAATGGAATTACGAACTTCATGTTTGGACCACGGGTTTACTGCCGCGGGCGTGCGCCCGATAGTCTCCGATAGTATTCCTCGACTGCGCGGCGATATTTCTCCGGGGCCGCGCCTTCGTCTCGCAGCCGGAGGTTTGTGCGTCCGCTTGTTTCCTGCAAGTGGCGGCTCAATTCGAGTTCTAGTTGGCGCAATGGTTCGATGACCTCTTGCTTGACTAATGAAGCGGTGGCAGCGTCGCCTTCCATGCGGCCATCGGCCAGTTTCTTGAGCTGTTCGATGACTTCGTCGAGGCGGCCTGCGCCCATACCCGTCGCGCCCCACTCGCGGCGCAGGTCCTGCGCTTCGCGGAGTCGTTCACGCACTTCGGCGGAGAACTGGCGATTGTCACCCCAGCCGTCGCCGACGGGGCCCCATTGTGGTCCAGCGTACTGTCTGCTGCCGTTGCGTCCCTCGCCGCCGTTCTGAGTGCCGCCAGATTGTTGCCCGCCTTGTTGCTGACCTTGCTGTTGACCTTGTTGTCCGGATTGGCCCTGCGAACCGCGCTGACCCTGTTGACCGTCCTGGCCCTGCTGACCCTGTTGGCCGTTTTGTCCCTGCTGGCCTTTTTGACCCTGGTCTTGACCCTGTCCCTGCTGGCCTTGTTGCGACTGGCCGCGTTGACCCTGTTGTCCTTGCTGGCTCTGCTGTTGACCTTGTTGACCGCGTTGACCTTGTTGGGCGCGTTCATCGAGGCGACGGCGGAGCGAGTCGAGATTGTCTGCAAGTTGACGCGTGCGATCGAGGTTCTCTTCAGCGCTCGAACCGTTCGTGCCGCGCGCGCTTTGTTCCGCCGCCTGCAATCGTTCCGAAAGGTTGTTCAGACTGCGTTCGATCGCGCGTTCATCCGCGCGTGCTCCGCCTTCCTGACCTTGCTGTCCTGTTTGTCCTGTCTGGCCTTGCTGCCCGGACTGTCCCTGCTGGCCGGACTGTCCTTGCTGACCTGCCTGGCCTTGCTGCTGTCGCCCGTTCAGCGACCGCTTGCTCTCGCGAATGCGATCGGCGACGCGATCGCGCGCGAGTGAATCCGCTGCCTCTCGCAACTGTCGCGCGGTTCGCTGCTGGCCCTGGTTGCCCTGGCCCATCGCGCGCGCCGACTGTTCGATGTCCTGTTGCAGATTCGCCACCGTATCGGCGAGCGTGTCCTTTCGTTCGCCCAATTGCTCGCGCGCTTTGCGAGAGTTCTCGTCCTGCGCATTCTGACCGCCGCGCCGCGACAGGTTTTCCATGTCCTTCGCGATCTCGCGTTGACGCGAGGCGGCCTGTGCCGCTCGCTGTCGTAGATCGGAGAGCTGCTGTTGCCGTCCGGCTGAGCCCGTTTGACCGCCGCGCTGTCCGCTGGCGCCACTCATTTGCTGGAGACGTTGTTGCGCCTGTTGCAAACGATCGAGCGCGCGTTCGTTCTGCGCGATCGACTCATTCGGATTGCTGCGCGACGACGCCTGCGCCTTCTGCAGTTCGTCGGCTGTTTGATTGAGCTGCTGGGCCAACTGCTGCATCTGCTGATCGCGACGCTCGCGCGACAGACGTTCGAGCTCACGCGCGGCTTTACGCGTTTCGTCGATCATCTCCTGCTGCTGACGCTGGCTGCCGCCCGATCCTCCGGCTTGCATCTGTTGCTGACGTCGACGCTGCTCCTCGAGTGCGGCTTGCTGTCGCCGGGCAAGCTCTTCCAAACGCCGTTCGGCTTCGCTCTTCTGCTGTTCCGCCTGCTGCTGTTGTTGCCTTTGCACGGTCTCGTACTGGTTCTTCATCTTGTCCAGTTCGAGCTCGAAGAGACCGGCGAGTTCCTGTTGCTCTCGTTGACCACCGCTGCCGCTGCCGCTTTGGTTGCCGAACGCGACCTGAACTTCGCGGAAGATCGCATCGGCCGCGAGCAGCCGCTGCAGCGCGCGCTGTTCCGGAGGAAGCGCGTCTTTGCCGGTCTGTTTTCGCAACGGAGGCGGCGCGCCTTCCATCTCTTTTGCCGCCAGTCGGAGGTGCTCGGCCATCTCGGCGACTTGCTTCTGTCCGTCAGTGCCGCCGAGCCGGCGACCCATGCGATCGATAAACTCGAGCGTGTCAGTGCGCAGTTTTTCCTGACCCGCAGCGACTGTTTCGTAATCGTCCTTGCGTTCCTGTTCGGTGTACTTGTCGCCCTCGCGAATCAATTTGTGCGTGGCCGCGATCAGATCTTTTTGCCGGCGGGAGAGTGCGTTCTGTTCCTGGTCACCGCCGCCACTGCCACCGCCTTGCTGCTGCGCCTGCTTGTACTCCATCTCGAACGGCTTCACTTCGATGAAATAAATGTCGCTGGTGGATTCGTTGCTCGCGTCGCGCGCCTTCGCGTAGTAGGAGATGAAATCGCCGGGTTTGAGACCGTATTCCTCGAGAAAGAACGTGTAGGCGCCGCTGAGGGAACGCGATGAGTCGCGCGTCAGTTGCTGAAGATTGACCTTCTTTTCTTCGCCGCCGTTGACGGAAAAATGCAGGTCCATCGACACGACGCCGTAGTCGTCCTCGGCGCGCGCCTGCGTGAACACTTCTTC
>DATANW010000418.1:0-2941 GCA_036266055.1 Pyrinomonadaceae bacterium
AGCAGCGCGATCGGTAGCGGAGATCCATACTACATTCCAATGAACCTGTTCGGCGGTATTGTATGGGGTGCTCTGTTCGCTTTAGGCGCTCTGCTCTTTTCCGCCGTCATTCCGGCAAGACGCGCTCGCGTGAGTTGATCTAGAATACGAGTCGATCCGTGTTTCATTCAGGCACTTGCCGAACCCCTCGGCAGAAAACTCGTATTGACTGTACATGACTGACGCTGGCGACTCGACAGACAAGCTCAAGACCGACCCGGGCGACAAAAAACGGCGTGAAGAGGCGTTGCCTGAACGCATCCTCCGCCGCGTCCTTGAAGGAATGGGCGACGTCGTCGACCGCCGCTTCGGACGCACCGTCGAACCGCGCAGCGGACTCACCACCTCCAAACTCATCGATCGGATGAAGAAGTTGATCGATGAACGCGTCCGCGACGAAGGCCGGCGCGGACGAATCGCGCCGCACCATCTGATTCTCAAAGTCGAATGGGGCACACACTCTGAAGCGCCGCCCGAAATCCTGCACGATCTGAAAAACGAAGTCCTCGCCGCCGCGATCGATCACATCAACGATCACCGTTATCGCACCCTCGGCGCCGTCACGGTGGAAGCCGAAGTCGATATTTTTACGACCGGCATCTCGGTCGATCCGACGTTTGGCGAGTTTGAAGAAGACCTGCGACGCCAGGACGAAGAACGACGCGCGAAGAAGGGCGGCATGCCGATTCCTTCAGGCGCGCCGGTGATGCCTGACATTCAGGTGATCGCGCGCATCACGCAGCAAAACGGAACTCGTGAGATCCCTTTGATCTTCAAACCGGGCGGCAGACGTCTCAACGTCGGTCGCGCTTCCGATAACGAACTGACACTCAACGACGGTAGTGTGTCGAAGATACACGCCGCACTGCTCATGACAGCCGAAGGCACTCTCCTCGTCGCCGATACCGGTTCCACCAACGGTACCTTCATCAACGGTCGCCGTATCGCGTACGGCGAGTCGCGATTGATTGAAGACGGCGACGTAATTGGTTTTGGAGATGTGGAAGTGCGATTGCGCAAAAGTGAGTAGAACTGGATGACCTTAATCACATTTCTCTTTCTTCTCTTCCAAACTCCCTCACCTTCTCCGCTTCCGACTCCCCACGTGCCGGAGCGAATGCCCGCCCTGTTCACGTTGATTTACGTCGGTGGGTTTGGACTGGTGCTGTTGTTGCTGTTGCTTGGGCTGGTACGTAGTCGCCGCCGTCCTTTTGCGTCACCCGCGGTTCCGGAAGATCTACCGAAAGAAGTGCGGAAGCGACTCGGTTCGACTTCGACGAATCGTGGTCTCCGCGCACTGCGGTGGTTATTTGTGCTGCTCGCCTTTGGACTATTCGGGTTTCACATTTACTGGGCCAGGTACGCGGCTGAACAGAACGAAAAGTTTCAGCAGTTGAGTTACAAAGATCTGCGCGTGCGACGTTTGTCTGAATCGACGTTGCGCGGCTGGATTCTCGATCGCAGTGGCCGGTTGGACCAGCCGCTGGCTTACTACAAACGCAACGCGAGCGGCGAGATCCGTCGCGAGTATCCGATGGATAAGGCGATGGCGCACTTGTTCGGATCCGATCGCGGCGATCCGGGTCTCGAGCGCGCGTTGTTTGGCGTGCAGAGCGGCGCGTTGCCGGAAGCATGGGAAGTCGTGCGAGGCCGCGGCGTCGAGTTCAAAGGCAACCAGGATGTGCGGCTCACGATCGATCGCACGCTGCAACAGACGGCGGTGGATCTGTTGAAAGGAAAGCATGGCGCGATCGTCGTCGTGAATCCGCAGACGGGCGAAGTGCTGGCGTTGTATAGCGAGCCTTCATACAGCTTGAGCGAAGTTAACGATGAAACGACGTGGATTCGGCTCGAGGCCAACGAACGCGATCGACCGCTGGTTAGCCGCGCGCTTGGTGCGTATTACATTCCCGGTTCGACTTTCAAAACTGTGACGATGATCGCCGCGTATCTCGCCGGCGAACATGACACCGAGTTCACTTGCAGCGGCGGTGGTTACTACGCAGCGCCGGGCGCAAACGTGATCTTCGACGACGGTGGTCCCGGAGAAGTGCACGGGAAGATCGGCATCGATCAGGCGTACGAGGTTTCCTGCAATCAGTACTTCGCGCAAATGGGTGTAAGGCTTGGACCAGAACGTCTTAAACGCGCCGCGCAGTTGCTCGGCATCGGCGCTTACGACACGCCTGCCGAAGCATTGCGTGGACGAAAAGAGCCGGAGTTTTGGAACGCCAGCAGCGACGCCATCAAACGCGCATTGGCGCCACGCGAAGCGACGATCGTTACGGGCAAGCAGGTCACTCGTTACGACCTGGCGCTGATTGGTTACGGCCAGGGCTACGCCGGACAGATGACGCCATTTCAGATGGCCCTCGCCGCTGCGACGATCGGCAACACTGATGGCAAGTTGATGAAGCCGAAGATTGAGTTCAACCAGCAGCCCCAGGCGTTCAATCAAGTGCTGTCGCCGGCAGTTGCGGGACAACTGCGACAGATCATGGGGCTCGTCACCGGTGGTCCCAGCGGCACTGCGCGTGGAGTGTTCGCACCAGTGAAAGCAGCGGGCATCAACACGGGAGGCAAAACAGGCACGGCCCAGAAAATTGTTCCCGTCTACGATCCGAAGACAGGCCAGCCAAAAACACGACACCGCGTCGAGAAAGACAACAAGGGCAACATCATTCGCGAGTACGACGAAGTGATCATGGACGAAGAGCATCCGCGAATCGACGGTTGGTTCCTGTGTATTGCGCCGCTGGAAAAACCGCAGTTGGCGATCGCCGTGATCGTCGAAGGCGGTGGGTACGGATCGAGATCCGCCGCGCCACTTGCCGCGGCGCTAGTGATGAAAGCGAGAGACCTGGGGTACTTGAGAAGATGAATTTCGTGCTTAATTCTTTGT
>DATANW010000419.1:0-3262 GCA_036266055.1 Pyrinomonadaceae bacterium
GTCCAATGATCGTCGTACTTCGTCTTGAAGCTATTGATCAGCGACTGGTCGTTGGTGAAATAGATCGCCTCGTCCATGTAATTTTCATACGGTGTGGTCGGGACGAAGAAGCTGGAGCTGTAGTTTGCTCCCGTGAACTCCAGTTGGTTCTGACCGACGAAGAGCATCATCTTCCAGTGCAGGATGCCGCCGCCCTCTTTGAATCGCATGGGAATGCCGGCAGCCTTGAACTGATTAAGGATCTGCTCGTTTCCGGCGTAGGTCGGGTTCGCGCGTGGGTCCACGAGAATTCGGACTGGAACACCTGCCTGCCAGCGGGCGATAACCTTATCGGCGATCGAGTTGTCCTGCATGAACCAGTAGGCGATGTCGATGCCGACAGTTTCCTGGTCGATCAGTTTCCACAGCGGGTTTCGGCAATCTTCGAAGGCGGTATCGCAGAGACGGTCCACCGTCTGAGCCTGAGCCGGCGACGAAAGCGACGAAAGAGAAGTCAGGAGAATGAATGCTAATGTGACGAACAGGGTCTTGCTACGCATAAAAAGAGAACAGGTTTGAGAAACAATTAACGACCTGTTCGACGCCGATCGGGTGAGACGCCGAAGCTGCTATAAAAACGCGAATCCAAGATTCAATCGACATTTATAGCAATATGGATTGGGCCCTAATGAGTAACGCGCAAAACCTTTTACTTTTGGCGCGCGCACGCTAAGCTCAGACTGCCATGTCGACTGACCATTCCGATGCAAAGCGTGGGCCGTCAGTTGATTACACCGTCCACACTTTTTTGTTCCGATCGTGGACGGACGATCCCCGATAGCTCCCGATTTCAGACTTGTATCTGGATTATAGACTTAATCGACCAAGGTTGCCGGAATTGATGATGAAGTTTTCAGTGATTATTGCCACATATAACCGGGCTGATGAGCTGCCCAAAACACTCGAAAGCCTGAAGGCCCAGGAGGTGAACGAGCCGTGGGAAGTGATCGTCGTCGACAACAACTCGTCGGATAACACCCGCGAGGTCGTCGAGGGCGTGAAGTCGTTCCCGGTGCCGCTACGATATGTCTTCGAAAAGGAACAGGGACGCTCCGCGGCTTTGAACGCCGGCATCCGCGCTGCGCAAGGCGAGATTCTGGCGGTGACCGACGACGACGTCCGCGTCGATCCGCACTGGCTGGTCAATTCCGAGCGAGCGTTGCGCGAACTGAACTGCGATTACGTGGGTGGAAAAGCGCTGCCGATCTGGTCGGGCGAGCGGCCGGACTGGCTGCCCAACCGAGGTGGAAAGCACTGGGGCGTGATCGCGTTGCTCGACTATGGACCAAAGCCGGTAGAGTTTGGCGACCGCGTGCCGTTGGGAGTCAACATGGTCTTTCGGCGCGATGCGTTCGAGCGGGCGGGTCTGTGGGACAACAGCATCGGACGCAAAGCGGGAACGCTGCTGGGTCAGGAAGTCAGGGAGTGGGCGAACCGAGCGCGGGACGCGGGTTTGCGTGGGTTCTATTCACCCGATCTGGTTGTTCACCACGTGATTCCGGAAGATCGTTTGACGAAGAAGTATTTCCGGCGGTGGTTCTACTGGCACGGGATCAGCCGCGCGATTCTTTACCAGAACAACCGGCTCGACATGGAGTCGCCGGAGAGCACGGCGCTCGATTTTTCAAAGGTGCCGCACGTGGCGGGCGTGCCAAGATATCTTTATCGTACGTGTCTGAAAAAGTTTGTATCGATGTGGACGGCGTTGGCGCGCCGCGACTCGATTGCGCATTTTGAAGATGAACTGTGGCTGTGGTTCTTCGCCGGGATCGTGAGCCAGCGTTGGAAAGACCGGCAGAAAGTCTGGACACAAAAGGCACAACAGACACAAGAGGCACAAAACCCATAGCACAGGTAATGAGTGTTAGTCTTGGTCTGGTTTAATGCTTCTTGGTTTTGTGCCTTCTGTGATTCTTGTGCCTCTTGTGTCAAATCAGATAAGCCAGACAAAGCTGATCTTCCAGAACGTTTCGGTGAACTATTTGGTCACCGGGACGGAGCTTTTGATCGGCATTTTCATGCTGCCTTTCAACGTGCGGCACCTGGGGCAGTCTGCGTATGGACTGTGGGTGTTGGTCGCATCGATCACGGTTTACTTTTCGATGTTCGACATGGGGTACGGCGTCGCGCAGGTCCGATTTGCGGCGAAGTACCGGGCGCAGGGCGACGTCAAGGCGTTGAACGAGATCGCCAGCACGATGTTTTGTGTGTTCAGCGGTGTGGGGCTGCTGACGTTTGGGGCGGCGCTCGTGATCGCGCTGAACCTGAACCACATTTTTGAATTGACGCCGGACCAGGTGCGCACCGGGCAGATCGTGTTTTTGTTCATCAGCGCGTTCGTGGCGCTTGGTTTTCCGGTCAGCGTTTTCGGCGGCATCGTCAATGGTTTTCAAAGACAGTATCTGAACGGCGTCGTGGCGGTGGTGACTGCGATCACTGTGGCCGGCGTAAACATCGCCGTGTTGCTGTCGGGTTACGGTTTGCGCGAACTCGTCGCCGCAACAACGGCGGTGCGCATCCTGAGTTATGTGGCTTACGCGCTGAACGCTTACCGCGTGTTTCCCGCGCTGCGCATCCGGCCGAGTTTTTTCAAACGCGATCGGCTTCGTGAAATTACCGGATTCAGCGTTTTCATTCTGATCATCGACCTCGCGAACAAGCTGAACTATTCAACCGACGCGATCGTCGTCGGCGCGTTCATGGGAACTGCGGCCGTCGCAGTCTGGGCCGTGGCGCAACGTTTGATCGAGATCGTTCAGCGCATCACGGATCAGCTCAACGGCGTGCTGTTTCCCGTCGTCGTCGACAGTTCGACTGTCGAACGCCTCGACAAGCTGCAAAAGATCCTGATTCAGGGGACGCGGTTGTCGCTAGCGATGGTCGTGCCGCTTGCGACGGTGCTCGGGTTGACGGCGCGTCCGCTGGTGATCTTGTGGGTGGGGCCGAATTTCGAGGGCAGCGTAAACGTAATCTACATTCTGAGTATCGTGGTCGCGTTGCGCGTCGGGAATGCCACTTCGACGGTGATTTTGAAGGGATCGGGGCTGCACAAAATCCTGGCGATTTCAAATTTGAGCATGGCGATCAGTAATCTGGTGTTGAGTGTTTTGCTGGTGCGCTGGTACGGTTTGATCGGCGTCGCAATCGGAACGTTGATACCAATGGCCGTATTTTCAATGTTCGTGGTGTTTCCGGTGGCGTGCCGTCGAGTGCAGATTTCGCG
>DATANW010000420.1:0-6285 GCA_036266055.1 Pyrinomonadaceae bacterium
AACTGATGCGAAAACGAGCGATCGCACTTGGCCTACGGGCCAGGGTGCCGATGATCACGCGTCTCGTCGCGTTTGCGCTGCTCGTGTCGGGCATCGCGCTCGTCGCCGTCTCATACTACAAACTTCGCAACACGGAAAAGTTCAAACCACGTTCGGAGCGACCCGAGCTGTCGAAACAGGTCACCGGCGTGGTGGAAGGTTACGAACAGCGCGTCACTAAAAACGATCGTCTGTATCTGCTGGTCAAAGCGTCGAAAGACACTACGTTCTCGGATGGTCATCACGAACTTGAAAACGTGAGCATGCAGGTCTTTCCGCCGCAAGGCGACGTGCCGGATCAGATCTCGGCGGCGCACGCGGTCTACGTCCCCGACACGAACATTCTCTCGTTCTCGGGAAACGTTCGCATCGAGACCAAAGAGAAGCTGAAAGTGGGCACGGAAACGTTGTCGTTCGATCAAAACAGCGGCGTGGCCCAAACAGACGCCGCCGTCACGTTCGAGCGTGAAAACGTGAGCGGAAAATCGATCGGCGCCGTAGTCGAACAAAAAGCGAAACGTCTCGATTTGAAAAAGGACGTCGAGATCACAGTCGCGCCGAACGTACCTGCCGCAACTGCTGCGAAATCGCCGTCCCGCGCTCGACCAGTGCTGATCAAATCGGCGCGTGGTGTGTTCGAACAAGAAGCGTTGAAGTTCAGTTTCTCAGGTGGCGTTACGTTCGAACAGGACCGCGACATACTGAGCGGCGAAAATCTTTACGCCTTCCTGAACCAGGATAAGCACCTCGAGCGGGCCGAACTTCGCGGCAATTCCTATCTGCGCTCAATGCAACCCGGCCACTCCGCGGAAGTCTCTGCAGTCGACATGGACTTCTTTCTCGACAAGGACCAACGCCTGCAACGCGCCGTCGCAAACAACAACGTCGTTGCTCGTTCGCTCGACGCTGACGCCGACATGCAACTCAACGGCGCGAGCAGTCTCGAAGTTTTATTTCAGGCAAGCGCCGACGGCAGTCTGCTCAAGCAGATGCAAACCGGTCAGCGTTCGACTATCACTCTGAGTGCTCCGAAGTCGAAAGCAAACGATCCGCGTGCGGCAAACAAACGACTGACCGCCGACACCGTGCGACTCGCGTGGCGCGCTACCGGTCGCGATCTCGAAAAGGCCGAAGCTTCAGGCAATGCAGAGTTGTTTATCGAACCAGTCGTGAATAGCGCCCGCGCCGAACGCAAGACACTGAACGCGCCGCGATTTGATTGCGACTTCTTCGACGCCGGCAATCTCGCGCGCGAATGCAAATCGACGGGCGGATCGAAAGCGACGATAGATCCCGTGCAGCCCTCGCCAAAGCGCGGCACTCGCACCTTGACGTCGCAAAACATGTCTGCCGTCTTCGTCAAAGATACGCAGGACATCGAACGCGTCGATGCGCAGGGTGACGGCAAGTTCAATGAACTCGACCGCAACGGCGTCGCCGCCACTGTGTCTTACGTAGCTGCCGATGAAACAATGCGACTCCGCGGCGGTGATCCAACCGTGTGGGACGCACGTGGACGCACGAAAGCGGTCGAGCTTGATTCAGATCTCGCGAACAAGGTTTCGTATGCGCGCGGCAAGACCACCACGACGTACTACAGTCAGGAGCAGACCAACGGCGCAACACCCTTTTCGAAAACGAAGAGCCCGGTCTACATCGCCAGCGAACGCGGCGAGTTTCGTCACGAAAGCGGGCAGGCAGTGTATTTCGGCAACGCGCGTGCATGGCAGGAAGACAATTACGTGCGCGGCGATAAGCTGGTCCTCTACGTCAACGACAAACGAATGGAAGCGTCGGGCCACGTTCAGACCACGATCTACAACTCGAAGCGGCGCATCGAAAACCAATTGACGGAAGTGCCGGTGTTTGCGTCCGCCGATTCGATGTTCTACTCCGATCCGGATCGCACGATCCACTACGAAGGCAACGTCGACATCAAACAGGGAACTGATCGACTCACCGGCGGCGTCGCCGACGTCTACCTGCAAAAAGAGTCAAACGAGATGCAGAAGACCGTCGCTCAACGGAACGTGGTGTTGACGCAACCTAATCGAAAAGGCACCGGCGACTGGGTGGAATACACTACCGCCGACGAAGTGGCGGTGCTAAAAGGAAACCCGGCGCGCGTTGAAGATACCGAGCAAGGCAACACGCAAGGCGCTCGTTTGACGGTCAATCTTCGAGACGATAAAGTCACCGCCGACGATGCTCGTGGACCACTCTCCCCGGGCCGCGTACGCTCCAGCCACAAGATCAAAAAGCCCTGATTGCTCAAATCCGTGTCCACCTTGTTGCCACAAATCGATCTGGAGCCGGAAATCAGTAACACGGATCTGAAGAAATCGCTTCGCAGTAATAATCTCGTCAAACACTACGGCCGGCGCCGAGTTGTCGACGACGTGAGTTTGCGCGTCGAACCTGGTGAAGTCGTCGGACTGTTAGGCGCAAACGGCGCGGGAAAGACCACGACGTTCTACATGATCGTCGGTCTCGAGCGGCCCGATTCCGGTAGTGTGCTGTTAGGAGATCAGGATCTGACTAAGCTGCCGATGTACCTGCGCGCGCGTTTGGGCATCGGCTATCTTCCACAGGAGCCGTCGGTGTTTCGCAAGATGACCGCGGCGCAGAACATTCTCGCGGTGCTCGAGACTGTCGGTCTGCGGCGGCGCGAACAGTTGAAGCGTTTGGAAGAATTGTTGGAAGAGTTTGGCATCGCACACGTCCGCAACACTCGCGGCGACGCGCTCTCCGGAGGTGAACGCCGTCGCACCGAGATCGCGCGCGCCCTTGCCACCGAGCCACACTACATTTTGCTCGACGAGCCTTTCGCGGGTATCGATCCGAAGGCCGTCGACGACATACAAAATGTAATACTCTACTTAAGAAATCGTGGCATTGGTATTCTAGTTACCGATCATAATGTGCGCGAGACACTTGGCGTGACGGACCGGGCTTATATAATGGCCGAGGGCAAGATCTTTCGTTCGGGCCAACCGCGCGATTTGACGGACGACCCGGAAGTGCGGCGCTTATATCTTGGTGAAAAGTTCCGCATGTGAAGATTCTGCTACGGAACAAATGGAGTTGCACAGAGTAGGGCATTGATCGGTTATAATCCTCCCCGTGCGGTCGAGGCCGCGATAATTACCAAAAATCCAAGCGAGTTTTTTGGCAATCTGATCTGAAAGAATGTCTTTAAAGCTAACCACCAGCCTTTCGCAACGCCTCGTGCTGACGCCGCAGTTACGTCAGCGAATCGAGATGTTGCAAATGACGACACTGGAACTGTCGGACCTCATTCAGCAGCAGTTGCTGGAGAACCCTGTCCTCGAAGAGGTGCCGAGTCAGGAAGAGGTGCAGGAGCTGGCGGAGAAGGTGCTCGATCATCTCGCGAGCTCTGACGCAGATGCTAGTTTCGGTGAAGCGCCCGAGCCGGGTAGTCCGGCGACCAACGGTTCCGGCGATCCGGATGTAGTTGCGTCCATGGCTGCGCCGGAGGGCGACGCGGTTCATGCCGCCGAAGGTGGTGAAGAAGGCGACGGCGGCGTCGATGAAGCGTCGCACGATGCTTTTGAAGAGATCGATTTCGGACGCGAGTTTCAGGACTATCTCGATCCCGGTTACAAAACGCAGGAGATCGAATACAAAGAAGATGCGCCCACTTTCGAACAGTTCTTAACGCGTCCGCCGTCACTTGCGGAACATCTCGAATGGCAACTGCACATGAGCACGATCGATGCCGAGCTCGTCGATCCTGCCGTCTGTGTGATCGGCAATCTCAACGCCGACGGCCGCCTTGCGGCGACTAACGAAGAGATGGCCGCGATGGAAAACGTCTCCGAAGAAGTGATGGAGAAAGCGCGCCAGGCCGTCATGCGTCTCGATCCGGTCGGTTGCGGCGCGCGCGACGTCAAAGAGTGTTTGCTGGTCCAACTCGAAGTGCGCGGTGAAAGTGATCGTCTCGCGTCGAAACTGATCAGCGAGCATTTCGCCGATCTGCAGCAACACAAGTTGCCGCATCTTTCGAAACAGATCGGCGTCGACGTCGAGGTCCTGCTCGAAGAGCTACAGTTTATTCGCACGCTCGATCCATATCCCGGTCGCCGGTATTCCTCAGAAGAGCCGATCCTGATCAGTCCCGAGATCTACATCGAGAAGCTCGACGAGGACGACGACGAGTATGTGATCTACTTTGCTGACGATGGCAGTCCACGCCTGCGTGTGAGCGCGCAGTATCAACAGATGCTGAGCCAGGGCGTCAGCAACGAAACGAAGAGTTTTATTCGCGAGAAGATGCGTTCGGCAGTTGACCTGCTGCGCAATATCGAACATCGCCGGCAGACGATCTACAAAGTCGTCGAGTCGATCGTGCAACGACAGAAAGATTTCCTCGATCACGGCGTGCAACACATCAAGCCGATGATGTTGAAAGACATCGCCGAAGATATCGGCATGCACCTGTCGACTGTTTCGCGCGTGGTGAATCGCAAGTACGCGCACACGCCGCAGGGAGTGATCGAGTTACGTCGTTTCTTCACCGAAGGCATGTTGAATGAAGACGGCGAAGAGATCTCGACGCGGATCATCAAGTTGCAGATCAAGAAGCTGATCGAGGAAGAGGATTCGCATAATCCGATTACTGACGACCAGGTAGTAAAGATCCTGGCGAAGGATGGAATTAAGTTATCGCGCAGAACCGTCGCGAAATATCGCGATCAAATGCAGATTCCCGGGTCACGCGAGCGTCGCGCCGTCGTTTAACGCCCCTCTTATACGACGCGAAAGTTTAGGTAGTAGTACGTTGTAATCCTTGCGCTTGGCTGACTGTCATCAGTGGGCCGCGTGTTGCGCATTAGTCTCTTTTAAGACCGAGGAGGAAGTGACTGATGAAATTTGAATACACAGGACGACACGTCGATGTGTCGCCGGCAATCAGGCGTCATGTTGAAGATCATTTCAAGAAGCTCGACCACATTTTCAACGGTGATACGACTTTAACTACACACGTTGTGATCGACGTTGAAAAGAACCGCCAGATCGGCGAGATCATTGTTTACTGGCGCGATCATACGTTGACGGCGAAAGATACGAACGCCGATATGTACATGGCGCTGACGCGCGCCATGGCGAAGATTGAGAAGCAGGCAGTAAAACTGAAGAAGAAGATCATCGATCGCACGCAGGGCGCGCGATCGACGGCGAGCGTCGCGCCCCACCCGGACGGACAAATCGAAGCCGCCGACCGTCCACCACGAATCATCCCCGCGCGTCGTTATGCGGTGAAACCGATGACGGCGGAAGAGGCGGCGCTGCGTCTCTCCGGCGAACCGGACCAGTTCCTCGTCTTCCGCGACGCTGACACGCAGCGTTTGGGAGTGATCTACAAACGCAACGATGGCAACTACGGCCTGATCGAACCCTGATCCTCACAGTCGGGGTTCGTACAGGTTTTTGTTGTACAGGTTTTTGATTGACTACTTCATTGGACCAGATTAAAATGCCGATGAATTTTCGAGTTGTGCTCCCCCCTTCATGAATTTTCGAACCAACTGCGTGATGACTCCTCGCACAGTCTCTCGTAGTTGAAAAGCAAAAGCCCACATCACAGATAGGATCAAGCGGGATTTCGGTCCGATTTCTGTCTTCGAATCGTTCTGTCCGATCGCCTCCGGTCGGAACACAGGCGTAGTCTGCCCCGGATCAGTGGTACCAAGTCGGATTCGCGGCACTCAGTAGGAGTGAACTTATGAAAGCAGTATTCGTTCTGGCGGCTGTTGTTTTTCTAGTCGTAGCGATAGCCAACGCTCAATTTATCAAGAGCAGTGCAGACGTGCAGAGTATGGCCAATGCCATTGCGCCTGTAGCGGTTCCTTCGATCCTGGATCAATCGCAGGACCAAGAGGCTGGTCCGGAAGTGAAGCTTGTTTTACTGGCACTGCGGCCGGAGGGATTTGAAACGAACGAGATGCAGTTACAGCCCGGTGAACACCTTTTCATCATTGGCAATCGCACCGGTCTCAGAGAGGTCAATGTGCGTCTGGAGCGCCAGGGAGATGGGCGTGTGGCCGAGGTAATCGTGGGCGGCAGACCAAGAGACTGGAAGAAAAGATTGCGACTTACGTCGGGCGTATATGTTCTTACCGCCAACGATAATCCTCATTGGATTTGCCGGATCGTGGTGGGTCAATAACGGACGTTCCCAATTTCGAGTTCATCGCCGTTCTAACTGGACAAGATCATGAATAC
>DATANW010000421.1:0-5370 GCA_036266055.1 Pyrinomonadaceae bacterium
CAGCCGATTAATCACGTTCAGTAACGATCGACCCGCCGCATCAAACTGATTTGCCGTAGCCTGCTCTTCCGCAGTCGCCGCTCCGGCGGCCACACCCGCCAGCTTGATATAGAACGGTTGCAATTCCGGCGTCGCGCGAAAGTCGATTTCCAGCTTGTCCAAGCCTTCACGAAAACTTTCAATACTCTGCTTCACTCTAGCTTTGCTTTGCTGGTTGGTTTGCACTTGCTGCGGCGTGGCCTGGTTTCGCCGTATCTCCTCGTCAGCTGCTGCGATCCCGCTGTTGATGCCGCCAAGCAGGTAAGTAAATTTGGTTAAGAGCTTGATCTGCTCGGCGACGCGTGTCGCTCCCTGCGTGCGCACTTGCGCCGTTTTTTGGGCCGCCGCGGTCGCGGTGCTCGGTTTCGACGAAGTCGACCGGCGGCGCGTCTGGCCCAGCGCGTTGCCCGAAATGACGAAGATTGTGGTCAGTACAGCGATAGCGATGAGTCTCAAAACGTTTCTCCTCTAACACGGGATTCAGCGGGGAATGACCGGATTGTACCAAAGACTGACGCGGCTGTTAGAATGACGCACAAAGTCCACAGCCTGGTTGCATGATGAGAGAAAGAAAGCTTTTGGTCCAAAGATTGGGGCTCGTGGACTACGAGTCAGCTCTCGCGCTCCAGAAACAGACCGAACAGGCCGTCAAAACCGGCGCCCAACCTGACACGCTGCTGTTGCTCGAACATCCGCATACGCTCACGATAGGGCGTCGCGGCGATAGCTCGTCGGTTTTGCTCGACGAGGAAGAACTGAAGCAGCGGAGTGTGACGTTGTTCGAAACGAATCGCGGCGGGAAAGTCACGTATCACGGTCTCGGGCAAGTCGTCGGGTATCCGATTATCAACCTCAGCCCGGATCGCGAAGACGTCCATCGTTACGTCCGCGATTTGGAAGAAGTTTTGATCCGGACGTTGTCGGATTTTGGTATCGAGGCGTTTCGCATCGAGGGTCTGACGGGCGTACACACCCGGCGCGGTAAAGTCGCCGCGATCGGAGTTCACATCGCGCGCTGGATCACGACGCACGGCTTTGCACTGAACGTGAATACGGATCTCAGTTATTTCAACTTGATAATCGCCTGCGAAGGTGAGCCCGTGACTTCGATGGAAGAACTGCTCGGCGACGAAACGCCGTTGAGCGCCGTCGAGGATCGCCTTATCGCCAACTTCGCCGAGGTGTTTGAACTCAGTCTTAGCCACGAAGAGGCACAAAAAACACCAAGAGACACCAAAGCTATCTATGCTTAACATCGACATGATCCAGGCGGCGCGCGAACGCATCGCGTCTCGCATTCATCGCACGCCGGTAATGACTTCGCGCCAGTTCAACGAAGCCACGGGCAAAGAAGTCTTCTTCAAGTGCGAGAACCTTCAACGCGCCGGCGCATTCAAGATTCGCGGCGCGACGAACAAAATTCAGTCGCTGACGGACGAAGAGAAACGCCGTGGCATCGTTGCGTTCTCGAGCGGCAATCACGCGCAGGCGGTCGCTCTCGCCGGCCGTGAAGCCGGGGTGCGCGCGTTGATCGCGATGCCGACCGACGCGCCACAGGCAAAGGTCGCCGCGACGCGTGAGTATGGCGCGGAGATCGTCTTTTACGATCGCCTGAAACAAGACCGGGAAGCGTTTGCACTCGACCTGGCCGAGCGCGAAGGCCTCGTGATGGTCCCGCCGTATGACGACGAGTTCGTGCTCGCCGGTCAGGGGACCTGCGGACTCGAATTGCTGGAAGACGTTCCGGATCTCGACTGTGTGCTCGCGCCGTGCAGCGGCGGCGGACTCTTCGCGGGCGTCGCAACCGCGGCAAAGGCTGCAAACCCCGGCATCCGCTGCTTCCCTGTCGAACCTGCGGATGCCGACGACACGCGCCAGTCGCTGCTGAAGGGCGAGCGCGTGACAATTCCTCCGCCCGCGACGATCGCCGACGGGCTGCGCGTCCAGATCCCGGGAAGACTCACGTTTCCAATCATTCAAAAGCTCGCTGACGACGTGCTCACAGTTTCAGACGAGGAGATCATCGCGACGCTTCGCTTTCTGCTTTTCCGCATGAAACTGCTGGTGGAAACCTCAGGCGCGACGGCTGCCGCGGCAGTCATGTTCGGGAAACTGCCCGCGGAGGTAAAGCGCGTCGGAGTAGTTCTCTCCGGCGGCAACATCGATCCGGAGCTGCTCGTGAAAGTGCTGTAGGTCGTGCTAAGGTTTAGTCAAATGGCTCGTGAATTACGCGTAATCAGCAACAATCAGAAGATTCGTCAACCCAAGCCAGAATGGCTCCGCATCCGCCTGGGCGATCCGGCCAATCAGAACAAGGTGCTCGAACTGATCGAGGGCCTCAACCTGCACACGGTCTGTCAGGAAGCCCGGTGTCCGAACATTTTTGAGTGCTGGTCTGACCGGACCGCGACGTTCATGCTCGGCGGCGACATCTGCACGCGTCATTGCGGTTTCTGCGCGGTTGGAAAAGGAAAGCCCGGCGATCTCGATCCCGAGGAGCCGCGTCACGTTGCCGAAGCCGTGGGCCATCTGAACCTCGCACATGCCGTGATCACGTCAGTCAATCGTGACGATCTGCCCGACGGTGGCGCTGCGCACTGGGCCGAAACCATTCGCCAGGTGCGTGCATTGAATCCGGAATGCAAGGTCGAAGTTCTGATTCCCGACTTCAACGGCGACGAAGCCGCACTCAACGCGGTGCTCGACGCTCAACCTGACGTCCTCAACCACAACACCGAAACGATCGCGCGACTCTATCGTCGCGTCAGACCCGATGCCGTTTACCAGCAGTCGTTGACGCTTCTCGAACGCGCGGCAGCGAGACGCGATCGCGAACGTCGGGGCATGTTGACGAAGAGCGGAATCATGGTGGGCCTGGGCGAAACGTTCGACGAGGTTGTCGAACTGATGAAGGACCTGCGTTCCGTCTCCTGCGATATCATGACCATCGGTCAATACCTTCAGCCGCACGCGCGGCGTCTGCCGGTCGAGCGCTACGTGACGCCCGCCGAATTTGCGAAGTGGCGCGACATCGGCATGGAGATGGGTTTCCATCACGTCGAATCGAGTCCCCTTACCCGCTCCTCCTACCACGCCCGCGAACAGGCTGCCGACAAGCCCGAAGCAGTCGGTGCGAATTAATGAAAGCCGTCATCTTTCGACAGCACGGTGGGCCGGAGGTGCTCGAGTACACGGACGTCCCGCCGCCGCAGATTCGCGCCAACGAGGTGCTCGTGCAGGTCAAGGCATGTGCTTTGAATCACCTCGACATCTGGGCGCGCGGCGGGTTGCGGGGCATCGAGATTCCGCTGCCGCACATCCTCGGCAACGACGTCGCCGGGGTGGCGAAGGAAGTGGGTGAACTGGTTACGTGGGTCAAGGTTGGCGACGAGGTGATGGTCCAGCCGGGTGTTTCGTGCGGACACTGCGAAGCGTGCCTGAGTGGAAACGACAATTTCTGCCGCGATTACGACATCATCGGTTACCGTCGCGACGGTGGTTATGCTGAGTTCGTCGCGGTTCCTGGCGCGAACATCGTTCCGAAGCCATCGCAACTGAGTTGGGAAGAGGCAGCTGCGTTGCCATTGGTGACCGTCACCGCGTGGCACATGCTCGTCACCCGGGCGAAGGTCCAGCCCGGCGAGACGGTGCTGGTTCACGCCGCCGGCAGTGGTGTCGGGTCGATCGCGATACAGGTCGCTAAACTACGCGGCGCGAGAGTGCTTACAACCGCGAGTTCAGGCGAGAAACTCATCGCTGCACGCGAGCTCGGAGCGGACGAAACGATCAATTACACGAACAGCGATTGGCCGAAAGAAGTCCGGCGACTAACGGATCGGAAGGGTGTTGACGTGGTGGTCGAACATACGGGCGCGGCAACCTGGCCCGGCTCGATCGCGAGTCTAAAACCAAATGGCCGGCTCGTGACGTGCGGCGCAACCAGTGGTTACGACGCGCAGACCGATCTGCGACAGGTTTTCTATCGTCACCTCAACATACTCGGGTCGTTTATGGGTTCAAAAGCGGAATTGCTCGAGGCAATGAAGTTTGTCGAGCAGCGGAAGATTCGTGGCGTTGTGGATCGCGTGCTGCCGCTCAGCGAGGCGCGACAGGCGCATGAGTTGATCGAGAATCGGGCGCAGTTTGGAAAGATTGTGTTAAGCGTCGGCGGCTAACACGGATTCATTTACCCGAATAGTCTTCCATGTTGTAGCGCCGCTTCAACACTTCCAGGTTGCCTTCTTCGAGGTTGAAGTTCGTCCCCGCAAATACTTTCCTTCCTTCGTCCGTCCTGACCCAGTCCACCACCTGCGGCGCATTTGCCTTGAGAAAGATGGTGTCACCCGGCTCGAGCGGTTTGCCGTCCTTGCGCGAGATCAACCAGACGTACGTGAACCGCCCGTTCCGAATGAATTGCAGATCCTTCTCAAACTCGCTTACCGGACTTGATTGGGCACTCGACTGCGGCGACGAAGACGCAGACGCCTCCGGCTGATTCGCGGTCTGATTCGTCGATCCACTACAACCCGTCAGGAACAACACAAACAGAATTAGTAGGCATTTAAGTTTCATGGTTCATCAGGCAGGCCGAGCACGCCTTCCTCCGATCTGAGGGGCTCATCGCGAATATACATGATCGTGCAATCAAGATCCTCGTAAACGACGTCAAACCAGCCGCTCTCCCGCGCTTTCTCGAAGAAGTCGTCATGCGCGTTGTCGGAAAAAACGTAGCGCGCCCCAAAACGATCGCGAATCAGCGGTCCGGGATTGTCCTGCTGCCCGAGCGTGATCCGATCGTATAACCGCGACAGATCTGGATTCTTCTCGAATAGATAACTCGGATCCAAACCGGACACGTAATAGTGCGTCGGATCGAAAAAGAAGAGCCGCGGAAAATCGTCCCAGTCAGTGTTGAAAACGATCTGTCCCGGCGGAATGTTGGCCCGCATCCACGCCGCACCATCCTTGTAATGGTCGTGCGGTTCACTGCGGCCGATCTCGTCCGTCACCGACCAAAGGTTGAAGAACAGAACCACGCCCAACACCAACGCCACGAACGCGGCGCCGATTATCCTGGCCCACTCACGCCAGTCAATCCTGTCGGGTGTCACACCATCGAGAAACGGTTTGAGCTCCTCCAACACGTGTTCCGGCAACCGCGTCAGATAGGAAGGAAAGCCGGGCCGCAACCACGCTTGCAACGAAAACGCCGCAAACATCACCGCGAATACGGGCCAGTACTCCGAGATTCGCTTCCAACGCATCGTCATAATCATCAACGCGGTGGAAAACAGCAGGAAGAACAACGGGTAGTACGCGCGTCGACGCTCG
>DATANW010000422.1:0-2264 GCA_036266055.1 Pyrinomonadaceae bacterium
GTGTCCGCGTCGTTTGTTATTTCCACAACCTTCTTGAAATCGGCGATCGCCTTTTCGATCTGCTGCAGCGCGACGAACGACTGGGCCCGCAAGAAATACGCGTCGGCATAGTCAGGGCATTCACTAATGGCCTCGTTGAACTGGAGAACCGCGGCAGCCTGATTACCGCCGGGGTCAATCATCATCAATCCTTTGCCCGTCAGGTCCGCAGCGGTGTGGCGCGACTCGCTGTCGCAAATCTGGGCGCGTCCGCCCGTCTGATTTTCGTTGGCGGCTGCCCGGTTTTCTGCGGCGATCTGATTTTGGTTACGGTTTGTACCGCGCTGGGAAAGGAAACGATAAGCCGCAAAGCCGAGGATCAGAACGAGGACCGCTCCAGCCGTCAGATAGAGAGGGATGCGTGGATTGACTGTATTAGTGTAGGTGCTCGAAACGGCAGACTCGCTGACCGGCTGGTTGAGGAGGGTGCCGATCGCGCGGACGAAGCTCTGCAACTCCGCGTGTGTCGACGAACCGTCCCAGTCCGAGAGGTCCGCGGTCTGGACCTGTCTGAAGCCATAAGGCGGGTTGACCTTCTCAATTAGAGCCGGGACGAGGATGCCGCGGTTCGCCGCTTCCTGGGCCTCGTCCTTTACCCAGTCGGACGCCACGGACGCGCCCGACCAGAGGACTACGACGGCCTTCGCGCTCGCAAGCTCTTGACCGATGACGTCGGCGTATTTCTTGCCGGGTGGAATTACCTTATCCCACCAGACAACCCAGTCATGCTGCTCACATGCGCGGGCCAGGCGTTCGGCTTTGTCCCGGTCTTCGCGCGCATAGCTGATGAAAACATCGCTCATGATGATCTGGCCAAGTAACTTGTCTGCATCTTAATCGACCCTCGCGGGTGATCTGCGAATTCGGCGTTACGCCGTGAGGCAACGTGAAAGCACGGCCAAATTACGCCAAATCTATCCACGTGTCCAGATTTTGGCTTGCGAATTTTGCCCTCGCGAAAGTGAGACCTGGGATGAACTTCCTGGTTATTCTCTGGCAAATACGACTTGCCGCTACGCCAATGCGAATGTTGAGACGGCGAAACGCGCCGCCGCAGCACTATATGCCTTCAATGCCGAAACAATAGAGGCCGAGACGGCCAGAACTGGTGCGCTGAGCTCTAGGCAGTGCTAAACTTCGAGCCAGCTTCTCTTTGGACGATGAATGAATAATTATGGCAACTACCGTAGAACAACTGGCTAAACAGGCGATGTCACTACCCAGTGAGTCGAGGGCTCGACTTGCAGATCTGCTCGTTGAGAGCCTGGAAGACGATGACCTTGGACAAACTGAGCAACTGTGGCTTAAGGAGGCTAAACGACGACGGGATGAAGTGCGCACCGGAAGCGTCGGGACCATCTCAGGCGATGAGGCTTTGCGGGTGGTGCGCGATTCCCTTCGTTGATGCGATATGAATTTCATCCCGACGCCCTGCAAGAATATCGTCAAGCAACCAGTTGGTACGCGGAGCGAGAGCCTCGCGTTGCGCTTGAGTTCGTAGAGGCCGTCGAAGATGCCATTAAGCGAATTCTTGAATCACCCACGCGGTGGCGAGTGATTGAAGACGAGATTCGTCGCTGCCTGACGCACATCTTCCCTTATGCAATCCTCTACACAATCGAACCGGACTTTTTACTAATCGTTGCTGTAATGCATTTCAGTCGCGAGCCCAATTACTGGAGGCGGCGAATCGAATGATTATAGGAATAGAGAGATCTATCGATGTTTAGAAGCGTATCCTGAATTAGACGTCACTGGACTTACGTCTCAATGGGGAGCTTTGGATCTCAACCATAGCTTTCGCAAAAATATTCAGAATCGCTGCAACTAACCACGATCCCTTTCAGATCTCCGCAGGAAATAGTTTGAGGCGCAGACTCGTGGACCGTGAAAAACTGGTGCCCCCGGCGCGATTCCAACGCGCGACCTCTCGCTTAGGAGGCGAGCGCTCTATGCAGCTGAGCTACGGGAGCACATGTGAGGAAATCGTATCATGTAACTAAGATTGATACTTGATCAAGGAACGCACATCATAGCCTGCGAGCTTCTCGCGACCCGGCAGGAATTCAAGCTCCACCACAAACACTAGCCCCACCACAGTTCCACCAAGCTGCTCGACCAGATCAACAACCGCGCGTGCAGTGCCGCCAGTAGCAAGAAGATCGTCGGCGATGATCACGCGATGGCCATCACCGATCGCGTCGCGGTGGATTTGCAAGGTGTCC
>DATANW010000423.1:0-2439 GCA_036266055.1 Pyrinomonadaceae bacterium
CGCGGTGTCGAAAGCTAAATGCGCATCGTCCTCGCTGATCTTCTGAATCTCTTTCTCGTTCACTTCCGCTTCTTCACGCGACGACGCACCGCCAATTACCACGCGATAAAGCCCGTCCTCAGTATTCGCCGGCAATGGCGAAAGCAGTCGTGCATCCACTCGTACACGCGAGGTGTCGAGTGCGAGCAGCTTCGAACCGCCGCCGCTGGCGTTCATCAAGTGACCTGTCGTTGAGATAACGGCGGAACGCGCGCTGGTCGTGAGCGCGACGCGGATCGTTGGCTCGGGTTGACTGCCAATCGCGAGACCGGGTGTGGGAACGATTGGATCGGAGGCTGCGGGCGCGGGCCATGCTGGTTCAGCTCGCCGCGGACGCGTTTCCTGCTGACCGGCGATCACCGCCGCGAACAGCGATTGTGCGAGCAGTAAACTGATTGCTCTCCGCACGAGGGAACTACGCATTGCCGGAGCATAGTACTACGAAGGAGACACCGATGACACGGATTTCCAAAATTGAGAATCTGTGGTATAGACGAGCAACCCCCGTAGTTAACTGTTAACGCGGCAGCGGATTTGGGCTGTCAAACGAATGAGGAGGTCCCGAGAGTCCTCATGAGGAAGACTACATCCCAAAACGTGGCGTTCGTTACTACAGCTTGTTTGTGTGTGGCGCTCGTGGCGGCGAGTTGCTTGCCCAAACCGATGGCTGAGGGCGGCGACATCATGATCACACTCTACGGCTTCTCGATCATGAAGGAGTCGCTCGAGAAAGCGATCTTTCCCGCTTTTACTGCCCGCTGGAAACAGCTCCACGGTCAGGAAGTGCGCTTTCAGTCGTCATTCGCGGGATCGGAAACCGTCACCAACCAGATTTTGCAGGGCGCGCCTGCCGAGGTGGCGATACTCTCGATCGAACGCGACGCACAGCGATTGAAGAACGGCGGCTTCGTAACCAGCGACTGGCATTCCTCTCCCAGTGGCGGCATCGTCAACAAAACCCCCTTCGTCATCATCGTGCGGAAGGGAAACCCGAAGGGGATACGCGACTTCCCGGATCTCGGCAAACCGGGCGTCAAGGTAATCCATCCCGACCCGGTGAGCTCAGGCGGCGCGCAGTGGTCGATACTGGCCATTTACGGTTCGGAGTTGAAGAAGAGTGAAGTCGAGTCGACCGAACCCGACAAGGCGCGCGCGTTGCAAACGCTGCGCGCGATTTGGAGAAACGTGATTTCGACGCCGGGCTCCGCGCGTGAAGCGCGAACGACGTTCGAACTCGGCAACGGCGACGCGCTCATAACCTACGAGCTGGAAGCGCTGTTGATGAAAGAAGCGAACGCGCCGATCGACGTCGTCGTGCCACGCTCGACGATCTTCAGCGAGCACCCGGCGGTGGTTATCGACAAGAACGTGTCCAGTGACAAACGTCCGATCATAGATGCGTTCATGCAGTACCTTTGGAGCGACGAAGCGCAACAGGCGTTTGTGAAGTTTCACTTTTACTCGACGACGAACGAGGCGTTCAATCAAGCTAACACCGGATTCGGCCGCATCGAACTGCCGCTCACGATCGACTATTTCGGCGGTTGGGACAAGGCGTATCCGGAAGTGATCGAACGCATCTTTCGCGATCAGGTGCAGAAAAAATGAGTGCGACTGCGGCGACAGCAATGCGTCACGTTCGGGGTTTCGACGTCGTGCGGCCTCTGAGCATCGGCATGCTCGTTTTCATGATGCTGCCGCTCGTGTTTCTGCCGCTGGCGTCGATCTTCATCTTCGGCACGCGCACCGGCCTCGATAAATTCTGGGCGGCGCTGACCGCACCCGAAGCAGTGTTCGCGCTGAAACTGTCGATGGCGACGAGCTTTTGGGCCACCGTCTTCAATGTGATCTTCGGACTGTTCGCCGCTTACGTGCTCTCGCGTCACACCTTCTGGGGCCGCAACGCGCTGATCGTGACGATATCGTTGCCGACAGCGATTCCCACCGCGGTCGCCGGTTTCGCGCTGCTGCTGTTGTGGGGACCATACGGCACGCTGGGCCGTTTTATGACGCCGCACGTCGAGATCATGTTCACCGCCTGGGCGATTATCCTGGCGAACATCTTCGTCACGTTCCCACTCGCATTCGGCGTCATCAAACCGGTGTTCGACACGATGAGTCGATCGCTCGAAGAAGCGTCGGCAACCATCGGCGCCACCCGCTGGCAAACCTTCTGGCACGTGACGCTGCCGTCGTTGCGCGGCGCGATTGTTTCCGGTGCGCTGCTGACGTTTGCGCGGGCGGTCGGCGAGTTTGGTTCGACGATTCTCGTTTCCGGCAACCTGGCCGGACGCACCCAAACAGCCCCTCTCTACATCTTCGCGAAATTCAATGAAGGACAGATCGAAGCCGCGAACGCGATTGCGATCGTGCTCGCACTGTTTTCTTTTCTGATCTTCA
>DATANW010000424.1:0-4119 GCA_036266055.1 Pyrinomonadaceae bacterium
GTTCGCGCGAGAGCTCAACCATCCGCGCCGCGTACGCCTGCGGAGTACGATCCTGCGGCAGCACCTCATTCGCCGGGACTTCGGGCAAGCCGAGAAACTCACCAAAGAAGCGGCGCTCGGACAGCAGTTCGTGCTCCATGATCTCTCGCACCGTCGTGGAACGCGGATGTGGTTTGAAAGCGAGATCGTCTTCCGCGAACTCGTGCCAGACCGAATTCAGCTTGTTGATCTCGCTTGCGTAAGTCTTCAGCAGGTGCTGAAAGATGCGCACTGAAGCCTGCGGAACGTCAGAGTCCTGAACAACAACTTCTTCGTATTTCATGATGACGATAACGCTCGCGTCAAAACGTAAAGATGGCCGCAAACTCCGAGCGAATGTTGTGCGAAGTGTAGCTCGGGATCCCGCGAAACAGCGGCAACAACCCCGTGCGAGCATCCGCACGCGTTCGGTAGTAACCCTCCTCGTAAGCAAAAGTCACCCACTGGTTCCATTTGTATTGAATGTTGCCCGAGAACAAGTCACTACGTCCACCACGCAGACCGAATCGCCGGGCGTCGCGCGCTTTCGCCTGATCGAAACCGTAGTACACGAACGCAGTCCAACCGGCGTTTCGTCCTTTGGGATCGGCGTCGAAGAGTCTCGACAGCGGAAAGCCCAGTTGAACAAACCCACCCTGCGCGCGGACCGGTCGTTGCGGCGCGACGACCGCAATACCGTTGTCGAATCCGAAAGCGACAGCCGATGAGCCATCGACCGAAGTCGCAGTCGCGACGCTGGTCAATCCGGCAGTGTCGTTAAAGTTGGAGAGCAACTGCCCCGCAAGGAAGAAACGCAAATCGGACCCGCCATAATACTTTCCAACGGCGGTCAGGAAACGCGTCGGCAATTGAAACTCTGCTGAGTACCCATCGCTATCACTGTTGACCTCGACGCCGTTCGGAAACGCGGGCCGGAAAACCAACGGCACATTTGCAGCGGTGACGATCGCCGTGCGCTGCTGATGTTCGAGACTGAAGATTATTTGCGCCGGAACCACGCCCGAGGCCTTATCGAGTTGCCATTGAAATACGGCGCGACCTTGGACGCCGGGTTTCTCAGAATCCACTCCCTGTCTTTCACCAAACGCCAACTGATTGGAAACGTCACCCGGCAGATTTCCGAAAGCCGGCAGGACGATCGCGAACTCCGGTTGAAACTGGAAAGCGCGCGACCCGCCAAATTTGTGGTTCCAACCAAACTTCGCCTGCGGAATACGGGTGTAGGCGGCGCCGTAACCAACGCCGCCGAAGTTTGTGTTTTCGACTGTGTTGGGCAATGTCGACGAAACGAATGGCGACCAGTCCTGGCCAAACAGAACAAAGGCGCTGTTGTTATCGCTGAAGCGGCGATCGATCCGCACCCAGGCTAAACGCAATGAAGGCTGACTCGAGCGAATCGAAGTGATGTTGCGGTTGTTCACGCGCGGGAAATCGCCTTCGAAATCAAACTCGATCTTGCCGGTGAGCGTTGTCTTCGGCGCGATCTCGAGCCACTCGAAGTTTGCTCCCAGCCGGAGTCCGCGCGCGCGCAGGTGAAACTCGGGTGAATCATTCGGACCTGTGTCTTGCGCCAGCAACGGTAACGGAAAATCGTTTCCCTGCGGCGACGATGAATCGTGAATCAGACTCGTTTTGAAAATACCGTAGAGCTTGAGCCGCGCGCCGGTGCCGAGTTTGATATCCGGGATCAGTCCTTCGCGTTTCGGCACATCTATTCCCATTAAGCGCACCGGTGCGATAGCGGCGACAACCGGCGCCGCCGTCGCCTGTGGTTCCGCGGCGGCCGCAGGTGGCGGCGAACTTGGTTTGTAATCTGCCTTCGTTATCGTGACTGGCGGGGCGGTTGCGGATGTATGGAGCGCTTCGAACTCTGCCGTCGAGATCACGCCCTTGTCGCGCAACATCACAGCCAGCCGATCTCTTTGTTCCGAGGGTGAGGCATTGACGGTAATCGCTCGTGCTTCGGCTTCCGTGAGGATGCCTTTCGACTGCAAAACCTGAACTAGCGGATCATTCGAACCGGAACTTTGCGCAAAAACTGCCAGCGCGCTTCCCAGAATAACAATTGGAATCAAAGTAAGACGTACAGGTAAACGCATGATCAGATCCTTTCTCGACTGACAAAGATCAGCAGCACCTTGCGGTTGATTGGGGGATTAATAGAAGGGGGTTACAAACCCTCGCGCGTGTCTAGCTCTTGCTCCGAACGTTCACGTCTTCGCATTTGCTCTTCTTGTCGTTGCTTCGCGCGCTCGTAGTCCTCCCGCGGGTCGCGACCGGTGACGGTCCGATACCACCCGGGATGATGCGTCCACGCCCAGCGGTCCGTAACCGTGCCGTCGATCATCGATCGAAACGTGCCCGGTTGATGCGCCGTGCCTTCATAGACGTGAATAATGAAGCCGCCAAGCATCACCAACGCCGCAATGTCATGGACCACGTAGCTCACGGCCACCACCCAACGCGGCGTCAGATGATCAAACCACATCAGCAAGCCCGTGATCAGGAACAAGATCGCGCTCACGACAATGGCCCAAAAATAAAGTTTCTGACCGCCGTTGAAAAATCCAACGTCGTCCGGTTCGATGGGATCTTCATTGGTGACGTAATTGCGAATCCGCTTCATCCAACGCCGATCGGCTTCTTTCCACGCCATGGGCGCCATCCAATTCAGGAATTGGAAAAAGAAGAAGACCGTAAACAGCAAGCCAAACCATGGATGAAGTGCGCGCGTTCGAGGTCCGCCACCGAAGAGAGGCGCGATCCAATGGAAGAGCCAGGGCGAGTAGACGGCAAAGCCGGTCAACAGCGAGAGGACGAAAAAGATCGCGACGAACCAATGCAACACACGCGTGTACACGGGATGCCGCAACAATTCGCCGGGACCAACCCGCGTAGTCCCAAAGCGAGCGAATCCGCCACGAGCTTTTTCGTCGAAGCCTTTAGCGACGCTCATGGCGCCTCCTTTCGCCCGGCGTCGATCTCTTCACGTGGACCAGTCGCGACCGACGGCGGCGCGGGCTCAGGCAGCTTTGGCCCATACGCAACTCGATGGAAAAACACGGCGACAATTCCGAGCAGCCCCATCCATAAACCGATCGGTTTCGCTAACCATTTCCAATAGGTATAGCTGGGCGGAATGATCGGGTTCGCCGGCAAGCCGTAGCGGTCGGGCCGTTTGATGTCGTGCAGCACGTAGATCACGTGCGTGCCGTTGATGGACTGCGGATCGTAAACGCCGGCGTCCGCAAAACCGGAGACTTCCCGCAATTGCTTCGCGCGTAAACCGGCGATTTGGACCATGTCGGATTTAGTGCCAAACCTCAGACAACCGGTCGGGCAGGCTTTGATGCAGGCTGGTTCGAGGCCCTGCCCGACGCGGTCGGAGCAGAGCGTGCACTTGTAGACTTTGTTCGTCGTGGGATTGAACTTGGGAATGTCGAACGGACATCCTGAAATACAGTAGCCACAGCCGATACAGTTTTCCTGTTGAAAATCGACGATGCCGTTCTCGTATTTGATGATCGCTCCGTCGGCCGGACACGCGCGCAGACACCCGGGATCTTCGCAGTGCATGCACTGGTCCTTCCGCATCAGCCACATCAGATGGCCGTCGCGTTCGTCTTCCGCGAACTTGATCAGGTTGTAGTAGTTCCACTCGGTCGTGGGCATCGTCTGGTAAGTATCGTTGAACGTAGTTTCGCGAAACGGATGATCGTTCCATTCAACACAAGCGACTTCGCAGGCCTTGCAGCCGATGCACGTCGACACGTCGATGTACTTACAGACTTGTTCCTCACGCCGCATGCCCCGCCCCGGCACGGGACCGGTGTGGGCCGAGATTTCCTGAATCTGAAATGTGCGTGGGTTTGCCATTGTCTTACGCCTTTTCGATCTTCACCAGGAACCCCTTGAACTCCGGTGTAAACGCATTCGGATCGATCGCGGCCGGTGAAAGCGCGTTGGCCGGAGTCAGCGACGTTTCGCCTTTTTCTTCAGCAATGCCGCGATAACCCCAGTGGATCGGGATGCCGATTTGATAGACCCTCTTGCCATCAATCGTCATCGGCTTGATTCGCC
>DATANW010000425.1:0-5759 GCA_036266055.1 Pyrinomonadaceae bacterium
CGGGATTCTTCTGGCTCCTATGCCGAGCGCTTTCCTCAAACTCGTTGCTGCGGATCGGACGGTGCCTTTCCCTAATTTTTTTACCATTGACTCGGCAGCTTCATTAATGATGCCCTCGTTGAACAATCTAATCCTGCTGCCCATGGGCATGTTCTTGATCTTGTGTAGAAAAGTCTCTGCCTCCTCCACCGTCATTTGCCTGAGCTTCTTCTTACCGAGGAATTTCTGCAGTTCCTCCCGAACCAGACCGGTATACTGCGCATGGCTGATGTTTCCCAAAGCCTTGGCATTGTGCTCCGTGTAATACTCGTTCCAAATTCGTGCAAACTCCGAATTGAAGAATTCATAGACGGCATCATTCACTTTGCCATTGAATAGCGACCACGGAACGATGTGATGTCCGGCGCCCTTCTTACTCCGGTACTTCTTCTTCAGTCCTAAGTAATCAAAAGCGTTAACACCATCGTTCGTGCTGAAGGCATAAAGATTGGTCCCCCCTGCTTCTTGCAGTGGATCCTTGCTCAGCCACTTTCCGGTTTGCGGATTGTAGAAGCGGTAACCGTAGTAAACGAGTCCGCTTTCCTGGTCGGTGTACTTCGTGCTGAACCTGAAGGGATTGGTGTTCGCGTAATCGCCACTGGCCTTCAGCGTGTTGCCAAACGGGTCGTACTCGTATGACGAAGCAATAGCTCCAGTCGCCGCATTCACTAACGTCGTGACGTTGCCGTTGCCGTCGTATCCGGCTTGATAACGATTCCCACCCTCGTCAACGAGCAGCAAGCCACCGACAGCGCCTGCGTCTTCCAGGTCCTCGCTCAAATCGAGGCCCCAGACATAACTGCGGATCAGACTGTTACTCGAGGCGATCTCCGCGATCGGAGTCCAACCGTCGTAAATGAATCTCGTCTCCGATTGAAGGTCGTACTGCGATGTTCCGGCATTCCAAACACTCACCTTCTTCAGAATGCGCCGGCCCACGAAGTCATAGTTGAACTCGAGCTTCCGCTTGGCTTCGACGGGCACACCGGCGCTCGCCTCCATGCCAATCAAACGGTTCTCGGCGTTCCAACTGTAGGTCCAACGCCCGTCGTTAATCAGATTTCCATCGAAGTCGTACGTGAACGACTCCGTCGCCGGCGGCAGAAAGGCACGGCCGCCTTTCTCAGTCACCGCATCTTCACCACCAGCGCCGAAATTGTTTCGCGCGCCGACAATGCTGATCTGCGGATAGGAAGAAGCGCTGCTGTTGTCGACCGTGAGCTCTTTGTAAAAGTACTCACCCTTGCGAGCCGTAGTGAGGTTGTTCACGGTCACGCTGGCCGAGCTATGGGCCAACCCTGTCACGTCCAGCGCACCAGGCACACTGCGTTGCGAGTACTGGTTCAGATTATTGGCAGTGTAGGCAGACTGGCGCAGCGCGCCGAGCTGATTTCCTCCCGCTTTCGCCGTCGTTCGATTGCCGCTCGTGTCGTAGGCAAACTCGGTCTGATTGCCGTAGACGAGAGAATTGTCGGACCAGTATTTCTTGCCGGTTACGAGCTCGCCGCGATCGTTGTAAACAAAGGACCAGTAACTGCCGTCCTCCCGTGTAACGCGCGTGCGCTGGTTCAGATTGTTGTGCTGGTAGACGAAGCTCTGCGCGGGTCCTGCGGCAGGCGTTGTCGTTATGTTGTCGATCCGGCCAAAACTGTCGTAACTGCGCGCGATATTTGTGCCGCCGGTAAATGAGGTGGAAGTCAGCAGCCCCGAGTTCGCGTGGTAACCGTAAGTGACCGTTTGGCTGCCACTCGTAATCGTTTGCAGTCTTGAAGTCGCATCGTAGCCGTAGGTTTGACTACTGAGCGTCGTGCTGTTGACCGTGCTTTGAGCAGAGTTTCGGCGCAGGAACCCATCGAATCCGACAGTTACATTCACGCCATTGAGCAGCCCGCCCGTGATTTGTTCCGTTTGCAGATCGTCTTCGACGGTGAACGTGCGCGTGCGAGATCCGGCGGCATCGGTGATCGTGCTTTGGCGGCCGCCGCGATCGTACGCGTAGCCGAGAGCGGGAGTGCTGTCCGAGTAAGTTACCGTTCGCAACTCGCCGGTGTTCGCGTCGTAACCGTAGGTCGTCGTTATGCCGCGGGCCCAAACTCGCGTCTTCTGACGTCCGAGTTCATCGTAGGTGTAGGCCGCGCCTTTCAGAGCAGCATCTTCTTTCTGGGTCAGCAAGCCGGTCGCTGCCTGGTAAGTCCAGCGCGTTACGTCCGCCGCGCCGGTCGTCGACGCCGGCCAAACGCCCGAGCCCCAGTTTTGTCCGCTGCGATAGGTGTGCAGTTCGCTTGGCTGTCCATAGGAGTCGTAGACATACTCCAAAGGATGGGTGGCGTCGCCCCATGTTTGCGTCTTTTGGCCGCGACTGTTGTAGTTGAAATACGTTTTCTTACCGGCAGCGTTGATCGTCGCTTTTAATTGCCCGGCAGCAGCGTGAGTCGACGGATGATATTCGTAGTTGATAGTGCCGGCCCCAACGGTTTCTGAGGTCAGTTGACCGGTGTCCGTGCTGAAGCTCTTCGTAGTTGTGCCCACGGCCGGATCCGTTGTCCCAACGCGGCGGCCCAAAGCGTCGTACGCATAAGTAACCGCGGCCATCGGCGTCGAAGGCGTCGACGACTGTAAGAGTCCATTGATGCGGATATCGATCGCGTTCAGATTCGAGTCAGGCTCGTCAGTGGTTACCGTTGTTTTCCTGGCGGCGCGATCGACCTTGGTCGTGGTGACTGTAGAGTTACCGGCAGCGTCAATTTCGGTAATCTCCGCGACTGTTTGGTCCGTGCCGTTGAGTGGGAAGTTATTGAGCCGTTCGCGCTGCGTTACGAGAGTCGGCGTGTCGTTATTGTCGGTGAGATAAGACTTTTGCGTAGTAACGCGAAACCAATCGCTGCCGACTTTCTCGAAAACGATGCTGGTTTCAGTTAACCGATCGGTTGATAGCAGCGTAAGGGAATCACTGGCATCGACGTCCAACCCTCTGCGGCTCTCACGGCCGAGTTCGTCGTATTCAAAGAGCCTGTCCGCTGCGACCTTGACAGCGTTCGCTGTTGTTACTTGCTTCTGAAGCTGTCCGAGAGGGTTGTAGGTTGACGTCTGAATCAGGTTGTTGCCCGTGAAGCTTGGTTTCTCAATCTTGATCTCGCGATCCACCCAGTCGTAAGTGGTCTTGGTCCAACGCGGAGAACTCAATCCGGCACTGCCCTGGAACTCCTGCACGTAGCGCGTGCCGTCGGCATTAACTCCGTAATCTCGGGTCGACGCAATCACGGCTGAACCGGTCACGCTTTTCATTTGCCGGTCAAGATAATTTTCTGTGACTTCCGTCGCGCCGCCGGGACTCGTTATGGTTACTGTGCGCCCGCCATTCGTGTAGGAATAATTGGTAAACAATCCCGCCTCGTCTTTTTCTGACGTAAGCCGGCCGGTGCGATCGTAAGTTTGGTCGCTGGTAAGACTGAGGGCGCCGCCTTCGATCTTCGTCTTTGTCTGATTGCCTTCCGCGTCATAAGTGAAAGTAGTCTTGATGTCGCCCTGGGCCGGGAAACCGCCAGCAGCCGCAATTCCCTTCTTCGTTTGCGTTTTCACCTGATCCAGTGTGTCGTACTCGTAGACCGTCTCAACTCCCGCGGCATCGATCTCGGAGATCTTTTTGTCTCCAGTCCAAACGGCGGACGCTAATTCGCCTTTATGGTTGCGCGAGGATACGAGATGGCCGCGGTCGTCGTACTGCGACGCTGTCCAGCCGACGCGCTCGTAACCCGTGCCGTTGTAGACATAGGTCTCCTTATAAACTTCATTTCCATACTGATCGCGAACCGTTGTTTCCTTCGTCGTCTTGAACGCTATGCCGTCTGGTGCAGCGGCGGTGCCGTTGACCAGCGTGCATCGCTCCGCCACTCCGTTCACATCCGGCACAAACTGGCTCAACGCGGGATCGACGTTGGGAGTAAAGTTTCCTTTTTCATACGTGTAGGTCTCTTTGCGCCCGTCCGGATAGACCATCGACGCGAGCCGGTTCGCCAGAAACTGCGGCGCTGAGAAGCGATAGACAGTGGCGACGGACTCGGTAACGAGGTTGCTGGGAACACCCTCGCTGTCGGAATTCGCGTAGTTCGATTCCGTTATCGCGGTCATGTCCGGATCGATGTTGGCGATCGACCGGTTGTAGCGAGTCTTGCGGACCGTGACGCCGGCTATCTTCTCTTCGACGTCAAACAGGATTCGCTGAAACACTGAAACGCCAAAGGCCCCATTGTCCGAGTTCGAATACCCGTAGATCGTGAGATGACTGTTAGCCTCAGTCGCCGATGCGAGGCTGAGATTTTTCCACGGTCTCATAATCGTGTGAATGTTCCAATACTGGTCGTAGTCGTACTTCTCCCACAGACCATCGGGAAATGTGATCGTCTTGAGCTTGCGATACCGGTTCGTCTCGGAAGCGTTCTCGTAATAGGTGTAGGTTGTCGTGAGCGCGGCCGAATCGGGATCGAGAACTTCCTGGACCAGTTCCTCGCCCCAGGGGTAACTGAGATACGTTTTGGTTCGTTTCGAGACGAGAGTTGCGCCTTCCTTGACGATGTAGGTCTCGGTACGCGAAACCTGAGTCGGATAAGAAACGGTCCTTGTTTCAGTCCGGAGATAGTTTGACCCTGAGATCCATCCGGTCTTCAACGTCCACGAATCGATGGCCGGATCCCAGATGTACTCAGATTTATTTGTAACGATCCCGCCCTCGACTTTGTGTATTTCCAGGCGGGTAGTGGTCGCAGGATCGGGGTTGGTGATGCGCCAGGTCACGTACGGCGATCCGAGGAACGTGTAGAAGCTGCCGGATTTTGGCCCAACGTCGGCAGGCCGGTAATAACGAAGCTCGTATTCGGAAGCACTGTTTACGACTATGTCAGCGAACGCCTGCGGCGCTTTTATCTGACGCAGCGTCGTGCCATTTCGAAGCACTTCGACGTCGCTGGTCTTTGCCGGCGGCGAGTAAACGAGAACCGACGGCGTATAGATCGCGGATGACAGGACCTTTTCACGGATGCTGATTGGCCCAGCCGAGCGACCGTCCTTGATGTTCCCCAGGCCGGCCTCCCAGATGACGCTGCCGGCCTTGGGAGAAGTCTGACCAGGGTCGTTCGGACCGCACTCACACTCCTTCCGCAGAACAATTTCCCATTCGCCGTCTCCGGTAAAGATCACTCCGCCATCGGTCTTGATGATCGTGTTCGTTTCAATCCCGTCGATGAAAAGCTTGTAGCCTTGCGGAACGTCGAAGTTTACTTGCGTGATGCAAAGCCCTGGTCCACCCTCAAGAATGTAGGTCTCATTAACTTTCAAACTCGCCCAGGCTTTGTTTGTGAGGTTCGGAAACAAGTCAAACGAAATGCATCCGGTTCCGATGCCGCTTGCTACCGCGCCATTCAGCGTGAACTCGTAATTGAAGAAGGCGCACGTCTTGGCTTGAAACCCAACCTTGACCTCTTCGAGCGAGCAGGATTCCTCCTGAGCAAACGCTGACCCACTCAGCGTCAGCAAGAGAAGACTCAACAGAATGAGGCGTCCGGCAATGAGTTTGCTGCTTCGCGCGCGCGACCAAATCACGGAACGAACGACTGACCATTTCAGCGTGAATGTTGCAGTTGAGTCTTTTCGGATCGTATGAGTCTTCATTGGTCCTGTCCCTTCTTCCACGGCATCGAGTAAAAACGCACAAAAGATCAAGTAAG
>DATANW010000426.1:0-2340 GCA_036266055.1 Pyrinomonadaceae bacterium
TTGCGGTTTGCCGTGGGCAGTTTTGAGATTAGCAGGTGTGTCGAGAGCGACTATCCGCCCTTCGCTCAGAAACGCAACTCGATCGCAAAGCTGGTCGGCTTCCTCCATGTAATGAGTGGTGAGGAAGATTGTTACGCCCTGCTGCGACATATCGACGATCAACCGGCGAATATCGCGTCCCACCACGGGATCCAAGCCGCGCGTCGGTTCGTCGAGAAAAATGATCTGCGGACGATGCAGTATGGCGCGAGCGATCAGCAGCCGCTGCTTCATGCCGTTTGAATAGTTCTGCACTTTGTCCTTCGCTCGATCGAGCAGATCGACTTGTTCGAGGACGGTGTCGATGCGCTGAGTATTCTGCCCGTAAAGGCTGGCGGCGAATTGGAGGTTCTCGCGACCCGACATCCGTTCGTAGAGATTCTGATGTTCGGACACAACGCCGATGAGGGGCTTCAACCGCTGTTGCTCGGCGATGATGTCGCAACCAGCGACGCGACCGCCGCCCGCCGTGGGCAGCAGTTGACCGCTCAACATGCGAATGGTGGTGGTTTTGCCAGCGCCGTTGTGGCCCAGGAACCCGAATATCTCGCCTGCGTCTACGGCGAACGAAATGTTGTCGACGGCCCGGACGGAGTTGAACGAGCGGGAAAGGTTCTCAACCTCTATGGCTTTCATCGAGGTTATTAAAACACGGATGCGTGCAGGGTAACGTCGGCATTTTTCCAGGCGCGCTGAAAGCCCTGTTCAACCTTCGCGGCGGCAGCAGGCTTGTGTTGCGCGCGTAGGCTCTGGCCCAAGCCGAACAAGGCCCAGCCATCGTTCCTGAAATCTCGTAGATCCTCACGGTAAACAACTTCCGCCTCGCGCGGCCGGCCCGCTTTCAACAAGGCCGCACCCAAATACAAGCGCATCGATTGTCCCCAATCCGGCGGCTCAGTGTACTTCAGTGTGTCCTGGAGTTTGACCGCTGCGGCGAACGCATTCACCGCTTCCGCGTGTCGTCCCTGACCCGACAATAATTCACCATCGAGCGCCAGCGCAGACAATTCCAAAATCGTAGGCGCGGCATTGACAGCCGCAAGCATCTCTTTCAGCGATGGATCTCCAGCCGCAGCTTTTAACTCTTTCAGTTCGTCCTCAGCTTCTGCGTAATCGCCCTTGGCGACAAACGCACTACCCCGCGCGTAATGCCAAAGACCACGGAGATACGCAGAACCATGCGCCGGCGCGGGTTCAGCGAGGACCGCATCCCACTTGCCAAAGATCTTATTGATCAACCATGGCATGGAAACGCCACGTTCAGTCATGCCCATTCCCTGATGTGCCTGGCCCATTGCTACCGCCTTCGCCGCTTCCATCGCACGCGCGTAATTGCCGGCGTGCATCGACGCGTAACGAATGAAGTCCAACGCATGCCGTGCATGAGTGCGCGACGACAAGCCATAACTTCCCAGGTTCGGAGTCGGACGATCGCCCCACTCTTGTTGGAAAAGCTTGTCGGCTGCAAGCGATCTTTGATTGCTGGCAATGGCTTTTTCGTAATCTCCCGTTCTGAGATAGATGTGCGAAGGCATGTGGACCATGTGCCCCGCCTTCGGCATGATCGACTCGAGCCGATCGGCTTGTGGCAACGCCCGCTCAGGCTCGGCAGAACTCTCGAACAGGTGAATGTAAAGATGTACCGCGCCGGGATGATTAGGATTGATCGCCAACATCTTCTCGAGCGTCCGGACAGCCTCACTGGTGCCCGGCAACGGCGAACCATCGCGCCGCCAGTAAGACCACGCGAGATGCGTCATTAGAGAATCGGCGTACAGGTAAGCCGCTTCGAGATCGTGTGGATATTGCTTGTAGGTCTTGCGAGCTGCCTCGGTGTACTGCGCGTCGCGAAGATCACGATCGATATATCGATCGCTGTCGTATCGCACGGACAGCGTTTCAATCAGCGCCTGCTCGACCGGCGTCCCTTTCGCCGCACGAGCCCGCGCCTCCGCGATCGCTTTACGACCCTCCGCTTTTGGATCGTCAGGCAGCGCCTGGTAGCGACTGTTCGGAATCGGACCGAGCGCCAGTGCCAACCCCCAATACAACATCGGACTATCCGGATCGTGACGAAGAGCTTCTTTGAAAGACGCCGTCGCCTCGGGCGAAAAGTAGCCGTAGACCAGGCGCAGACCTTGATCGAAAAACTTCTGGGCCATGTCCGACTTGGTTGAGACTGGCCGGCTATAACTGCCAAGACCGTCGATTAAAACAGCGAACTTGCCGTCGTCGTCTGCCGCCGTCACCGGATTCTGGTGAGCCAACGAGGCGGCAAACAAAATAATAAGAGCGAGGATT
>DATANW010000427.1:0-7804 GCA_036266055.1 Pyrinomonadaceae bacterium
AGAAAGTCCTGGCGTATTCAACCGTTTCGCAGCTCGGCTTCATGTTCATGGCGGCGGGCGTCGGGGCGTTCGTAATCTCGATCTTCCACGTGATGACGCACGCTTTCTTCAAGGCGCTGATGTTCCTCGGCGCGGGCAGCGTGATTCACGGCATGCATCACGAACAGGACATGCGTCGCATGGGCGGGTTGAAGAAGTACATGCCGTACACGTATTGGACGTTCTTTGCCGGGTGGTTGGCGATCTGCGGCATCATTCCGTTCAGCGGTTTCTGGTCCAAGGACGAGATTCTGTGGAACGCAGCCTCGACGACGGCGATTCCGTTCGGTTGGCTCGTGTGGCTAATCGGAACAATAGCCGCGACGTGCACCGCGTTCTACATGACGCGTTTGATGGCGATGACTTTTTGGGGCAAGGAACGGTTTCACGATAAGCCCGAGACTCATGACATCCACGGCGATCACGGACACGCCGCGCATGTGCCACACGAATCGCCGCGCACGATGTGGGTGCCGCTGGTCGTGCTCGCGGTGTTGGCGACGATCGGCGGATTGATCGGTATTGGACCAGCCTTCAAGCCGTTTACGGGGGCAGATCATCCCGGCGGCAGGTTGAACATCAATACCTGGTTAAGGCCGATCGTCTGGAACCCACAGACCCACGAATTCAATGTTCCGGAAAATGCTGAACACGGATCCGCGCCAGAACATGTGACACCTGCCTCCGAGCCCGCAACAGAATCAGGTCACGGCGAAACACATTGGTTCAATCTGGCGCATTCCGTTCAAAACGTCGCTCACATCAGTCATCTGGCGACGGAATGGTTGTTCATCTTCATGTCGCTCATCGTGGCCGGCATTGGCATCGGGTTGGGCTGGCTGTTCTATCGCAAGAATCCGCGCTTGCCTGACATCTGGGCACAACGACTCCGCCCTCTGTACGCCGCCAGCTACAACAAATTCTGGGTCGATGAGTTTTACGGTTGGGCCATCACTCGTCGCGTCATGGACGCGGCGCGCGGCGTTTTTGCCTTTGACTCGCGAATCGTCGATGGCATCGTCAACGGACTAGCCACGGTGAGTCGCGGATTTAGTCTCGTCGTCGGCGCTTTCGATAAATATTTCGTCGACGGGATCGTCAACACGATCGCGGCGTTCATCAAGCGCTTGATGTCGCCGTTGCTGCGTGCCGCGCAGACGGGATTTACACAAAACTACGCGCTCGTAATGGTATTGGGATTGATGGTTGCCGTAGCAATTTTCTTCGCTGGTGACATCGCAAGGGCGCTGAGACAGATGTTAGGGGCAGTCATGTAGCTTCTGAAAGTAGACTGAAAGTTTCCACTACATTCAAATGAGTAACCTGCATATTCTTTCAATCATCACCTGGCTGCCGGCCGTCGGCGCGATCCTCATTTTAGCGCTGATGAAGAAAGATCAGGGCCACCTGATCAAGAGATTCGCCACGGCCTGGTTTGCTCTCGACTTCGTCGTATCGCTCTGGTTGCTGAAATACAACCGGGGCATCGGCGGCATGCAGTTTCTCGAAGACCATACGTGGATACCCGTTATCGGCGCACGCTATCAGATGGGCGTCGATGGTGTGTCGGTGCTGCTGATCGTTTTGACGACGCTGCTCGGCGCGATCGCGGCGTTGTCGTCGTGGGAATACATTCAGAAGCGCGAGAAAGAATATTACGTGCTGCTGCTGTTGTTGCAGACAGCAGTGATCGGCGTGTTCGCGTCGATGGATCTGTTTCTGTTTTATTTGTTCTTCGAAGTCTCCCTGGTGCCGATGTACTTCCTGATCGGCGTGTGGGGCGGTGAGAACCGGTTGTACGCTGCGATCAAGTTCTTCCTGTACACGCTGGTCGGTTCGGTGGTGATGTTGTTAGGCGTCTTGAAGATGTACTTCCTGACGCAAGACGCAGCGTTGACGGGGCAGATCACGCAGGAAGGCATTCGCTTGCTGGCCGGAAACAACGAGGCCACGCAGCTTGCCGTAAACAGTTATAGTCTGGCGCAGGGCGCCGGCACCGGCACGTTCAATATCCTTTTCATGCAGGCCATGGGATCGGTGTTGCCGATGGGCACCATGCAGATCCTGTTGTTCGTCGCGTTCGCGCTCGGCTTCGCGATCAAAGTTCCGATGTTTCCGTTTCACACGTGGCTGCCGGATGCACACGTCGAAGCCCCGACAGCGGGTTCAGTAATTCTCGCCGGCATCCTGCTCAAACTCGGAACGTACGGATTCTACCGGTTCAACCTGCCGATGTTCCCCGGCGCTTCGAAGGACCAATCGAGTTGGCACACGAGCTTCGGAACGTTTGGCGTGCGGAGTGTCGTGGTGTTTCTGGCGATTGTCAGCATCATCTACGGCGCGCTGGCCGCGATGTACTTCGTCGTCAAGAAAGACGGTGACGTCAAGAAGCTGGTCGCTTACTCGTCCGTATCGTCGATGGGCATGGTGATGCTCGGACTTTTCGCGCTCAATCCAAACGGCGTCAACGGCGGCGTGCTGCAGATGATCAATCATGGCATCTACTCCGGCGCGCTGTTCCTGCTGGTCGGCATCATTTACGAGCGACGCCACACCCGCAACGTCGCGGAGTTTGGCGGACTGTCGCACGTGATGCCGGGTTACGCCGCGATCTTTCTCGGCATGGTCATGACCGCGATCGGCCTGCCGCTGCTCGCCGTGTTTATTTCAGAGTTTCTCGCATTACGCGGCGCGTTCGAGGCCAACGTCTACTGGGCCGCCTGGGCAGCGCTCGGAATCATTCTCAACGCCGGTTACTTTCTCTGGCTCTACCAACGAATGTTTTTCGGCAAGATCGACAATCCGAAGAATGAAGCGCTGCGCGACCTGAAGCCTCGCGAGTGGGCTTACATGGTGCCGTTGATGATCCTCGCGCTGTGGATCGGCGTCTATCCAAAACCGTTTCTTGAATACATTCAGCAGCCGGTGAATGCCCTGGTCAAACAAGTGCGGCCCGAGTACCAGATTCCGGGAATGCCGCAGCAGGCGCCCGCGACCGAACGCGCGCAAAAGTGAGCTTAGTGCTTTGTGCTTGGTACTTTGTTCGCTAGCAGGAGTGAGAATTTCAAAGCGAAGCTAGATCAGAGTAATAAAGTACAAAGCACAGTACAAAGCACAAAGTACTAAGTACAAAGAACAATGCTGCTTCTACAAGCCAACACAACGTCGCTCTTCAACCTCGCGGACCTTCAGTTGATCGTGCCCGAGTTGATCTTGACCGCTTGCGCCTGCGTGACGCTGGTGATGGAAGTCATTCTTCCGTATCGCAAGAGCAAACTGACGGCTTACTTCGCGCTGGTTGGCATTGCGCTCGCTTTCGTGTCGCTTGGTTTGCAATGGTGGACCATGGGACCGACCCTGCCGTTCGATGGTTTTTACGGCATGATTCGGATCGACGGCTTCGCGCTGCTGTTTAAGGCCATATTTCTGATTTCCGCTGCATTGGCGATTGGTATCTCGACCCGTTATCTCGATGTCGAAGGCGAACAGCACGGCGAGTACTACGCGCTCGTTCTTTTCGCGACCGTCGGCATGATGTTTCTTGCCTGCGGTTACGATCTCATCTCGCTATACATCAGTCTCGAGCTGATGGCGCTGACGTTCTACGTGCTGGTGGCGTTCACGAAACGCGAGAAGAGATCGAACGAAGCGGCGATGAAGTACTTCCTGCTCGGCGCGTTTTCGTCAGGCGTGCTGCTTTACGGCATGTCGCTGCTGTTTGGCATTGGCGGGTCGACAAATCTGGGCCAAATCGGCATCAAGATCAACGAACTCGTGCCCGCGGTGCAAAACGCGATTTTAAGTAACCAACAGGGTCTCACTAACGATGCGCTTGCGGGTTTAAGACCGTTGATGTTGCTGGCGATGATCGCGCTCAGTGCCGGATTGTTCTTTAAAGTCGCGGCGGTGCCGTTTCACATGTGGGCGCCGGACGTTTACGAAGGCGCGCCGACGTCGGTGACCGCGTTTCTTTCGACTGGCTCCAAGGCTGCCAGTTTCGCGCTGTATGCACGCATTTTCACGGAAGCGCTGGGCGGCATGCGCGCTGATTGGGCGCCGCTGCTTGGTCTGGTCGCGGCCATCACGATCATGGTCGGTAACTGGGCGGCCGTGACGCAGGAAAACTCCAAACGCCTGCTCGCGTATTCGTCTATTTCAAACGCGGGTTACCTGCTGCTCGGGCTCGTGGCCCACAACCTTTACGGCTACATCGGCCTCATCATCTATTTGTTCGTATACACGTTGATGAACATGGGCGCGTTTGGAATCATCATCAGCCTGCGGCGTCGCGGCATCATCGGCGATAACGTCGACGATCTGGCCGGGCTCGGACAGAAGGCGCCCGTGATGGCGGCGATGATGTCGATCTTTATGCTGTCGCTGGGCGGCTTGCCCGTGACAGGTGGTTTCATCGGCAAGTACTTTCTCTTTGGCGGACTGATCGAGCGCGGGCGCGTCGAGCAGAAAAACTGGTATTACGTCCTCGCCGTTTGGGCCATCCTCAATACGGTCGTTTCCTTCTACTACTACTTCCGCTTCATCAAGGTGATGTATCTCGGCGATCGAATCGCAGACAACCGGCCACTCGCGCTGTCGCCGGCGCTACAAACGGCGCTCGTCGTGTCGGTGATCGGCGTGCTCGTGATCGGTGTTTATCCGCAACCAGTCATCAGCGTGACGCGCGATCTGGTCCTGGCGACGTTCGGATCCTTATTTGGTTAGCCCGACGTTTGTGTACGTCTACTACCTCCTCGCCGTCCTTGCCGTGTGGGTTGGATTCCAATCGTTGATGAATGGAGTGCGTTTTGTCCGCTACGTGCGTCGTGAGACGAGCCGTGCGTTGGGAGATTTTCATCCCTTTGTGTCCGTCATCGCGCCGTCGCGTGGTATCGAGGATGGGTTTGCGGAGAATGTGCGTCCACTGATGGATCAGGATTATCCGGCGTATGAAGTGTTGTTTGTTTTTGACGACGCACAGGATCCCGCGATCGAAATCGTCGCAGGGTTTGACGGCCGGATTGTAATCAGTGGGCCAGCCAACGGAACGGGTCAGAAGGTACACAACCTGATAGCGGCCGTTAAGGAGATCGACGAGCGGTGTGAAGTGATCGTTTTTGTCGACACTGATGCGCGTCCCGAGAAGGAGTGGTTGCGGAAGTTGGTGGGGCCGCTGAGTGACGAGAATCTTGGCGCTTCGACTGGCTATCGCTGGTTTGTCCCGGAGCGCGGTGGATTGGCGGCGCGGTTGCGTGGTGTTTGGAATGCATCGATCGCTTCGGCGCTCGGCGCAGACACGCAGAAAAACTTTTGCTGGGGTGGATCGACTGCGATCCGGCGGTCGACTTTTGAGCGATTGAGCGTCGTGGAGCGCTGGGCGGGCACTGTTTCAGACGATTTCACGATCACGCGAGTTTTGAAAGAAGCGAACCTTCCGATCCATTTCACGCCCAACTGTCTCGTGCCGTCGGTAGGCGACTGTGATTTTCGCGAACTGGTTGAGTTCACGACGCGGCAGGTAAAGATCACGCGCGTCTACGCGTCGCATTTGTGGTTGCCGCTGATGTTGGGATCGGGGCTGTTTTGCATCGTGTTCTTTGGTGGGATTGGGTTATTCCTGATTAGCGGTTCGGTACCTGTGCTGGTCATTCTGACGACTGTGTTTCTGCTTGGCGCGGCAAAAAGTCTGATCCGATGGCGCGCGATCACTGTGCCTCTTGCCGAACACAGATCAAAATTAAACCGCGATTTGTGGGCGCACATCTTTCTATGGCCGTTTGCCTCGTTGCTCTATTTCTACAACACGGTCGTGGCCGGCTTCTCCCGTCGCATCCGATGGCGCGGCATAACGTATGAATTGAAATCGCCTACTGAAGCTGTCATTATCTCGCGCGAACCTGCATGACCTTTATCAATGACTAACAAGGCGGTCCAATTTGTGCAGCTTTTACGCACGTCGAAACGCGAAAAGCGTCTCGGCACGGTGATCCTCTTCGTCACCTCACGCTGCAACGCGCTCTGTCAAACGTGCTTCTATCACGCCGAGCTGAATAACCCCGGCGACATGACGTTCGCGCAACTCGAAAAGATTTCACGCACGATGCCGCAAATTACTGACCTGTGGCTCTCCGGCGGCGAACCTACGTTGCGCGGCGACGTCTCACAGATCATTGACATGTTCGTCGCGAACAACGGCGTCGGTCGCGTCATCATCCCGACCAACGGTCTGATCAAATCGCGCGTGTTCGACATCGTCGATCGCGCGCTCGCTAACAACCCCGCGATTGATCTGTATTTGAATGTAGCCCTCGACGGTTATGGCGAGACTCACGATCGCATCCGCGGCGTTCCCGGCAACTGGCAAAAGACGCTCGACTGCATCGAATCTCTGTACCCGCTCAAAACGAAATACACGGATCGCTTCCGTTTGAACGTGAACACCGTTGTTTGCGCCGCCAACTACACCGAGATCGAAATGCTCTCGGAGTTCATGTGGACCAATTACAAGCTCGACGGCCAGTACTTCAACATCATCCGCGGCGAGACGCTCGTTGGGGATCAGATCAAGCAAGTGCCGCCTGAAGTGTTGCCTGCGATATACGCGCACGCCGCGAAACTCACGAAGCGCTACGGCGATCGCATGTTTGCCGGCGACGACGCGAGCAAGCGGTTCGTCAAAAACGCGGCGTATGTCGGCACGATCACGACGCACTACCGCACGCAGCACGCAAACTTTCAACAATCAACGCCGTGGCCGTTTCCGTGCACGGCGGGTGAGACGACGGCCGTTATCGACTACAACGGCGACGTGCGCGCGTGCGAGTTGCGCGAGAAGTTTGCGACGCTCGGCGATTTCGATTACGACTTCGGCGCGTTGTGGGCCAACCACGCGCGCGAATCGGAGCTAGCGGCGATCGACGGCGGCAAGGCGTGCTGGTGCACGCACGTCTGTTTTATTCACGATTCCATGCGCCACTCGCGCCGGGCGATGCTCTACGAAGTTCCTAAAAACTTTCTGACCCGTGAGAGTTGGTGACCCCGCATGCCGAAATCGCCGGAATCATCGGGACCGAACCCGGAAGAGAACCGGAAAGCCGGTTTCGCCTACGCTGCCGGGTTTACCGTATTCGCCTCGGTCATCGCCGGGGCGGGTTTTGGGTATCTGCTGGACAGGTGGCTCGGGACGCAGCCGTGGTGTTTGGTGGGCGGGCTCGTCCTGGGCTCCGCGGCCGGCCTATTCGAGTTTGTTCGTTTGAGTTCCAAGACGTATTAATTTAAAATCGGCGGCTTTGCGAATGTCCGACACAGCCAGCAATGACATCAATCTGAGGATTTTCCGCACGATGGTGATTACCACCGGGCTGGCAGTCGCTGTGTCCGCGGTGATTGGTCCATGGCGCGTCACAACCGGTTTGCTTGTCGGCGGATTGCTGGCGTTGTTCAGTCATCGTTGGCTGAAGAACTCCGCGGCAGCCGCACTCGAGCTTTCCATCGGCGGCGCCAGGCCGCGGCTGCGGCTCGCGCAATTCATGCTCCGTTATGTTGTGATTGGAGCCCTCGTTTTTTCGCTTTACCAACTCGATGTATTGTCGCTGCCTTTCACGTTATGGGGCATGTCGACGTTTGTAGTCGCAATATTTGTTGAAGCTGTAAGAGAGTTTTACTTCGCAATCATCCAGCGAGAGGAAATCAGTTGATGTTTTGGTTGGCCGAAGCCGCTGAATCCGGAGGACATGCCGAAGAGGCGGCCCATCATACCCCCATCATT
>DATANW010000428.1:0-7224 GCA_036266055.1 Pyrinomonadaceae bacterium
CCACCGTACGAGCCGCCCATGATTCCCACACGCTTCGGATCGGCGATGCCTTGCGCGATGAGATACTTCGCGCCCCAGGTGACGTCGTCCTGCATCTTGTCGCCCCACTGCTTGTTTCCGGCGTCGATGAACTTCTTTCCGTAACCGGTTGAACCACGGAAGTTCGGTTGCAGAACAACATAACCGCGGTTGGCGAGGAACTGTGCAAACGAGTTGTAGCCCCAACTGTCGCGATACCATGGACCACCATGCGGAACGATCACGGCGGGAAGGTTCCTGGGTTCGACGCCTTTCGGTAATGTCAGGTAAGCCGGAATTTCCATGCCGTCGGATGACTTGTAGGTGACGGCTTTCATCGGCGCGAGATACGCGCGGTTCAACTTCTCGCGCGCCTGGTATTGCAGCGTCAGTTTCTTGGTGGTGCGATCGTAAAGATAGACGGTACCCGGGTCTGTATCGGCGCTGGCGGAAACGATGAACAGCTTTTCATCTTTCGTTGTCGAAGTGAAACCGATCTCCTTGCCGGGAAGTTGTTTCTGCAAGCTCTTGTATTCGGCTTCGAACGCTTTGTCTTTCCAGTAGATCCGTTCGCGTTCGTCGTCGTAGGAGGTGGCGATCATCTCATCGGTAACTTCCGAGAATGACACGTTGCCGAAGTCCACCCGCTTCAAAGGATCCGATTCAACCAGCTCTTCTTTGCCGGTCGTAGGGTTGAACAGTTCGAGAGCGACAAGGTCCATACCCGCGCCCTTGTTCGTCTGGAAGTAAACTCGTTGCCCATCCTTGTGATAGCGAACTGGTCCACACGTTTCAAACACCGAGCAGTTGTAGACTTTCGTGAACTTGTCGGCGTCGACGCGCAGCACCTCAGTGTCGCCGTTCTCTGCCGATCGAGTTGCCAGGCGTAATTGATCTTTGAGATCGAAGACATAGGCGGTGATGCGTTCGGTGTTCTTGCGGACCAGTGTGCGTTCACCGGTCGAGATTTTTACTTTGTACAGATCATGCCAGGCGGCGTCGCGATCGTTGAGACCGATGTAAATGGCGTCGGGCTCGTTGCGCGGCACCGCATAGATAGCCGCTCTGATGCCTTTTACGTCGGTGAGATTCCGGGCCGCGGGTACGTCTTGTCCTGAAGCGGGCGCGTCGGTTGGGTTGACGGCGTAGACGTTGTAATTCTCGTCACCCGCTTTGTCCTGCACGAAGAGGATGTACTTGGCGTCGCGAGACCAGAAGTAGCTGGGGATTGGGCGCTTCGTGTCGGCGGTGATTGGTTTTGCATTGGTGAACGGCTCGTTCGTTTTCTTGACCCAGATGTTGCGCGTCCCCTTGAACGGCTTGATGAATGCGATGAAAGCACCGTCGGGGGAAATCTGCGCGCCCGCGATTTCGGGGTCACCGAAGAACAGTTCGCGGTCGATTAGCGGCGGACTCTGCGCCCAAACCGGCGCTGCGAGCGTCACGAGGAGCAGAACTGAGAGTACGAGCAAGCCAGGAAAGGAGCGGCGAGTCTGGCCGAATGAACGCATAAACACCTCTTTCATGTAGTGATTGTTGATGGGGTTCTTTGACAAAATGAACAAGTGGTTACGCACGCCAACGCGTTAGAGTTTCAATCTAAAACACTTAAAGTACGCCGCGGGGTTCTTCGGCGCCGGCCATCTAACTTCTTGACAGATCGAGGCGTTCAGTCAATTATTCAAGGCATGAGTCTTACATCGATTCAAAAGGAAATTCCGCACCTTAGTTCGGCCGAGCGCGCGAAGTTGATTGATATTCTCTGGGAAAGTTTGGACGACGGACGGGTCAGAGAGATTGAGGCAAAATGGGGGGCGGAATCAGAGGACAGGATCGATGCTGTTGATCGAGGAGAGTTGCCGACAATCGACGGACCTTCTGCATTGCGTGACGTTCGCTCGTCCCTCAAAAAATGACCTCATATCGGTTTACGTCAGCCGCGCTCACAGAGCTGACCCAAGCCACACTGTATTACGAACAACGTGAGAATGGCCTTGGAACGGCATTCCTGGACGAAGTCGAGGCTACGGTCAATCGAATACTCGAACACCCCGCCGCCTGGCACCGTTTGTCACCACGAACCAGACGCTGCCGAACTCATCGGTTTCCGTTTGGCTTGATTTATCAGATCCGCACCGACGAGATTCTAATCACTTCCCTTATGGACCTGCGCCGCGATCCCGACAGATGGCAGGACTTGTTGTAGAAATGTCTCGATTCAGGGTGGAAATCTTCCATCTCACCAAGTCTAGCGCGCGGGGCGAAATGCGATTAAGATGATCGCGCTCGACGACACGCGGAAGATGTAGCCCAGGTACAAACTCGCCTTTCAAAAATTTAGTTCGAAACGGCCGCTTAACTGGAATCTCAAGCGGTCTTTCTCGCAATGCCGCTTAGTGAAGGTATAAAAATCGGGCGTTACGAAATCCGCGCACATATCGGCACGGGTGGGATGGGCCAAGTCTACCTTGCCCAGGACACGAGCGAGTTGGAGCGCACGGTCGCGATTAAACTCCTGCCCCCTTCGGTAGCGAGCGATCCGAAGTGGATGCAACGCTTCATTCGTGAAGCACGGACAGTCTCGAGTCTCAATCATCCAAACGTTCTCACGGTCTATGAATTCGGCATTCATGACGCGACGCGTTTCATGGCGATGGAATACGTTGATGGCGTGACGCTGCGCGAGCACTTGAACGCCAACCATTTGAATCTTCACGAAGTGCTCGATATCGGGATGCAGGTCGCCGCGGCCATCAACGCGGCGCACGAAGCGCACGTCATCCACCGCGATATCAAACCGGAAAACATCATGATTCGGCGGCGCGACGGCATCGTCAAGGTGCTCGATTTCGGTTTAGCGAAGCCTGTCCAGCGAGATGGAAATGGCGCCAGCGGAATGATTCACACCGAGACAGGCATCGTGATGGGCACGGTGAGTTACATGTCGCCCGAGCAATCGCACGCGCTGAAGACGCTCGACTATCGCACGGACATCTGGAGTTTGGGTGCGGTGCTCTATGAAATGATCGCCGGGCAGGTTCCGTTTGAAGGAAAGGATTTACTACAACAGATCGTCGCCATTCAAGAAGAGCCTCACACACCGCTATCAGAAGTGGTCGAGCACGTGCCCGCAGAGCTGGAACGAATCGTCGACAAGGCGCTCGCAAAGAATCCGGACGATCGTTATCGAACCGCCACCGACATGCTGGTCGACATGCGGAGCGTCAAGCGTCAACTCGAGAATGCGGCTGAGTATGATCGGACCGCCTTGTTCGATCGGGGAATGTTGGACCGTCCGGGCGCACCGCGGACGCTGTCGGGCGCGACGGCGACCACGCGACAGAGCGGGAAGTATCCCGTATCGAGTGCCGAGTACATCGTCAACCAAGTCAAGCTGCACCGGCGAGCGGTGTTCATGATATTGGCGGCGCTCGTGCTGGGCGTGTTCGCGACGGCGTTTTGGTACGTCAAGCACAGGCGAGTTGCACTGCTGACGGACAAAGACACGATTCTGCTCACTGAGTTCGAGAACAACACCGGCGAGGACGTGTTCGATCGCACGCTGCGACAAGGTTTGGCGGTGCAGTTACAGCAGTCGCCGTTTCTCGACATCTTTCCCGAGACGCGCACGCGGGCAACGTTGCAGCTGATGAGTCGTTCGCCTGACGAGCGCGTCACGCGGGAGCGGGCGCGAGAGATCTGTCAGCGACAGGGCCTGAAGGCTTTTATTGCCGGCGCCATCGTGAAGTTTGATCGCAATTACTCGATCACGCTCGAAGCCCTCAACGGGCAGACGGGCGATCAGCTCGCGCTGGTCCAGGTCGAAGCTGAAGGCAAGGATCAAGTGCTGAAAGCGCTCTCGCGTGCCGCGACGCAGTTGCGCGAGAAACTCGGCGAGGAGTTGAGTTCGATCCAGAAGTTTGATGCGCAGTTGGACGTAACGACTTCGTCGCTCGAAGCGTTGAAGGAGTATGCGCTCGGACGAGCTGAACAGGACAGAGGTCAATTCTTCAAGGCGATCGAGTTTTACAAACGCGCCACAGAGATGGATCCGAACTTCGCCGTCGCGTGGCTGGGACTCGGCCTCCAGTACAGCAACACGAGTCAGCCTGGACTGGCCGCCGAGTGTCTGGCGAAGGCGTTCGCTCTGAGTGAGCGCGTCAGCGAAGATGAGCGCGCGCGTATCACCTACTTCTACTATCAGATCGTCACCGGCGAACTGGAGAAAGCGATTGAGGCCCAGGAAGCGTATGTGCGCAGCTATCCGCGCGAAGCGCGCGGGCCGGGCAATCTCGGAAACCTTTATGCGGCGACGGGACAATTCGAGAAAGCCCTGACCGCAACGAGTGAGGCGCAACGACTGAATCCAAACACGGCGATCTGGCCGGGCAACTTGGCGGAAGCATTGTTGGGACTCAATCGTTTCGACGAAGCGCGCGACGTTTGCCGCCAGGCGTTGGCGCAGAAGTTGGACAGCACGAGTATTCGCGAGCGGCTTTATGCGGTGGCTTTTGTCAGCGGCGATGCGCAATCGATGCAAGAGCAGATCGCCTGGGCCAACGGGCGCACTGATGAGTACCGGGCGGTGTACTGGCTGGCACAATCGTCGTCGTTTGTGGGCAAGTGGCGTGAATCGAATGAGCAGTTGCAACGCGCGACTGAGATCGCGCTACGGGCTGATGCGAAAGAGGTCGTCGCCGGTTACACAGCGGAACAGGCGCTCCGCGCGGCGTGGCTGGGCCAGTTCGCGCAGTCGGCAACGTTGGCCCAATCGGTGCTGAAGATCGAGCGCAATCGAAATGTTCTCACGCGAACCGCGCTCGCTTTCGCGCTCGCCGGCGATGCAGCAAACGCGCAGGCGCTGGTTCAGGAGCTTGAAGAGAAGTATCCGAAAGACACGATGGTTAACCAGGTCTGGCTGCCGCAGGTCAAAGCCGCAATCGAGTTGCGCAAGAACAACTCTGAGGCTGCGCTCGAGCTGCTCGAACCGACGCGGCGGTACGAGACTGCCGGGGCGTTTTCGCCCCAAACATTGCGCAGCATGATTTACTTGAAACTGGGCCAGGGAACACAAGCGGCGGACGTGGCCCGCAAGATTCTGGACCATCGCGGGCAAAGTTCGCTGTCGACACTATGGCCGCTCGCTCACCTGGCGCTGGCACGCGCGGCGGCGGTTCAAGGCGACGCCATGCAGGCGCGTAAGTCGTATCAGGATTTCTTCGCGCTCTGGAAAGACGCCGACGCCGACCTTCCGATCCTGATTGCAGCGAAGAAAGAGTTTGAGAAGTTGAAGTAAGGCGAGACGAGTTGCAACCTGCGATATTCCCTGAGATCTGTGTTTTCCAGGTCATACGGGACCGGGTTTGCCAATTTGGACCTCCAACTGCTGGAGGGCCGACTCGCCGCTGGATTGAGGGTAAAGATGGAACGACGCAAGTCCCTGTTTTACTCGCGCTTGTCCCGCCGTTCTGCGAGCGCAGCGAAGTCCAGAAAGCAGTTGCTCCCATTCAGGCAAGTTGCTTTCGGACATAAAGGTTCCAGAAGTGATATCGCTGAGCGTACGGATCGGACAGGTGAGGTTTGGACACGCGAAGGATGCGGTCTCTGATTTCTTTGCGGTGCGCGGCAGCGTCCCGAAGCTCCTTCCAGTCGTCCAAACGTCCGCGAGCGATTACGTCTTCGATCGCTGCAAGTGTCAACTCGGAATGATTCAGATGACGGTGCAACATGAGCGGATTATAGCAGTTTAACTGCAGTGAATGGATCGAGAGAGGTGGCGAGACACTTGAGAAATCCTGCAGGGGGTTACAAACGGTACAAGCATCGCACCACAGATCCAAGACGAGATCCGATAGATCCTGGAAGTGATCTGGCAGCTCCTATGTGTTTCGCTTTCAATCTACCATGAACGATAGCGATCTCAACGCGGGTCGTAGTTCACGCGCACGCCGCTCGCAAACCCCGTGACTCCCGATCGCGTCACTCGCGGACAACCGCCGATCGAGATCTCGCGCAGGCGCGGGAGCGTGGTTAGAAACGGGAGGCCCGCGTCGGTAATAAATTTGCAGCCTTCGAACGAGAGTTCTTCGAGCGACTTGATCCGGCTCAACAGCTCCAGGCTCGCATCTGTTATCAACGTGTAACCCGCGTGATATTTCTTCAGGTTTGGCATCGATATGAGGTGACTGGTGGCGAGGTCTCCAGTGTCGCGGCAGTACATGAGAATCAACGACTCGAGGTGTCGGCTGCTGCCGACGTGACGAAAACCATCATCGTTGACATCCATCGGCATCAGCTCCCGGAGGGCAGGGAAGTCGGGCAAACTCGCGAGCGCTGCGTCGTCGACGAACTTGCAACTGACAGCGAGACCTCTCAACGCCGGCATTCGCGACAGCGCCCTGAATCCCGCGCTGTTGAAATTTGGACAGTCACGTCCCCAGAAGTATTCAATCGTTTGCGACCGACTCAACGATTTGAAACCCTCGTCGGTGGCCACCGTACCCTGGCCCATCAGCATGCGGAGCTTCGGCAGCGCGGCAATGTGACGCATCGCGTTGTCGTCGCAAAGGTCGCCCTGACAGCCCAGGTAAACAAGGTTCGACAAGCCGTCCAAAGATTGAAGATCGTCGCCACACAAGTTCGACGTGTGCCAGAAGAAACTCAAACCAGCGAGTCCATCGAGTCCGTTCAGGTTGTTCAATCCTTTCCGAGTGAATGGCCCATCGATCAGAAGATTCGTCGGTTCGGCACTAAACGACATCAGTCCGAACCGGGGCTCTTCGGGATGTGGTGTCTTGAAGGCGGGGAACTGTTGCAGCAACGCCAGACCATCGTCGCTGACGTTTCGGCCGGTCTTGAAGCGACGCAGATTCGGTTTGCCCACGAGCGCGGCGATCGCCCCATCGCCTAAGTTGCAGCCCAATAGATCGACTTCCTCGAGTTGATCGCAGAACTTGAGACTCGCGATTCCGGCGTCAGTAACGTTGCCTTGCCAGAACATCTCGAATACCCGCAGCTCACGTAGGTGGGCCAGCGGTTTCAGACCGACGTCCGTGATCTGACCGCCCATAATCAACGTCAGCAACTGCGGCATACGAGCAAGATGCTGGAGTCCTTTGTCCGTCAGACGCCGCGATCCGTCCAGGTTGAGCGACGTGACTTGATCCAGCCGCGAAATGATTTCGAGATCGTCGTCTCCGATGAGAC
>DATANW010000429.1:0-3205 GCA_036266055.1 Pyrinomonadaceae bacterium
GACTGAAAAGTCGCCGCCCTTCTGAGTTTCTACGCGCGTGACTTCAGTCTCGCCGCGTCTGACGACGACCGTCACGCCTGAAGCGCTTCCGGTCTCGACCCGAACTTTGCCCTTGATACCGCCGAGCGACTTGTCTTTGTCCTGGCCAAGCGCGACGCCGGTCATAAACAACGTCAGCAGCAGGGCAAAGGCAGTTTTGTTGAATCTCACGGTCAGTCCTCCACGTATAGACGTCGGATTTCCCAAGATTGATGCGCCGAATGATACCACCGTTTGCTTCCTCGGGTCGCCTTCGTATAATCCTTGGCGCGCCGGCTAGAAGAGAGGTTTGATGAAGAAAACAGCGGCTTTTGTAGTGCAGTTATCGCTGCTTATCCTTCTATTGATAACTCTCGCCACGCCCGGCGTCCCGCAGAATCCGCCTGCAACGGACCAGCAACAACGCCCGCGCAAAGTCTTCCCCCAGGAGCTCGATCCGGATGACGTGGTGCGCACTGATACCGACGTCGTTTCCGTCGACGTTATGGTCACAGACGCGACCGGACGCCCGGTAAAAAACCTGCGCCAGGAAGATTTCAAAGTCTTCTCCGACGACCGCGAGCAACAGATCTCCTTCTTTCAACTCGAGAAACGGCAAGGCGATCTGCGACCGCTGGCGATCGTGTTTGCCTTGGACGTGTCAGGCAGCATGACCTCAGAAGAGATCGTGCGTTTGCGCGGGGCGCTGCAGTCGTTCTCGAATTACCTCGCGGATTACCCGGTTTCCTACGCGGTGATGACGTTCGGCATGCGCGTGAAGACGTTGCAGAAGTTTACGACTGATCCGCGCAAGCTCGACGAGTCGTTAAAGAACATCTTGAAGGACGCACCGAGCGGGCTTTCAACCCACACTTACGATGCAGTCGACGACGCGATCCGGCTCTTGGTGCGCAGCGCGCCGCGCACGCGTGAGCGGCGGTTGATGAAGCGCGCCGTGATGGTCGTGACTGATGGTTTTCCGGTTGGTGATACCGTCAAGCCCGAGGTTGTGATCGAACGAGCGAATGCCGCCGACGTGAGCGTGTTCGTAGTGACGCTGCCTTCGTATTCGCGCGTGATGGCGTCGTCAACACAAACGCCATTGCCCACGCCGCTGGATGTCAGCGGACTCGCGGAGCTTACTGGTGGGAGAAATGTTTATGCTAACGAACGGGATTACGCCCCGTTGTTTCGAGCTTTGGCGGAGGAGGTTAGCTCGGCATATGTGCTGGCATTTTATCCGCCGGAGGAAAAGAGACGGGATGGACAGGTCCACACAATTCGCGTGGTGGGACCGCACGGTTTAACTCTCCGTCAAAGCCGTTCAGAGTATCGGGCCGCAAGCAAATGAAACACATCGGCGATTGCCGATCGCGATTTCCCGATTGAAGCGACTCAAAGAACGAGACTTCCAAGAACAGTAGGAACTATCACCAGCCGGCCAATTGGCAATCACCAATCGGCAATCTCAGTACTCGTCTTCGTCCTCGTCTTCGTCGAGGCTTTCCTCTTCGACGATATCCAGCTCAACGGGATCGAGCCCGACAACTTCCAGTTCAGTTCCACATTCTTCACAAGACACTATTTCGCCCTTGTCCGTGTCCAAATCAACATGGACATCAGCATCACATTCCGGGCAAGTTCCGGTCGGCACCTGTTTTCTTCCTCCCCCGCATTATTGAAGGCAGGGTTACACCCGTTGTCGGGAGAGAACCACTACCCTGTACGCAACCAAGCCAATCTACCCGCGGGCGCTGGAATTTGCAACCTTCTTTTTTTGCGTGCTTGATGGTCCAATGAGGCTGTCACAAAGGCTCCAACTTTTTGTTTCTTTTGCAAAGTTTTCGAACTCGCGGTCCGCTTTTTTCTGGAATGCTGAATGTGGCTTTCCACATTCCGCGCACCAGTGCTGAACCCAGTCCGAAGAGAAGGCTAACCGGATCCGAAGGTGTTACCAATAACCTATCCCTAACTACCGAGGACACCTATAATGGCGCGCATGTTCGCCCCCCGAAACATGTCGCGCCGCCGGCTGGTCCTGCTGCTCGCCTGTTTGCTACTCGTGGCTCCGGTTGTTTTCTCGCTGACGCGCTTCGGTTTCCTGTCGTCAACACCGGCAACGCCGCTCAAATCCGAACGCAAACCTGAAAACAAGCGCGTAACGCGATCTGAACCGGCGCCCGACGCAGATTTGGACCACGACGGAATCCCGGACGCTGCCGAACTCCGCACCTATAACGACCGCGAGAACTTTCGTCGCTGGTTCACGTGGATCGCCGAAATGCAGTTCTACAAGTTGAGCGACGAATGGAACACCGAACAGCGCGACTGCGCCGGACTCGTCCGCTTCGCCTGGCGTGAATCACTGCGCAAGCACGACCGGGCGTGGTATCAACGAATGGGCGAAAGCTACGACCCGGTCGCGCCTGACGTTTCGATCGATCTCACGCAGGAGCCGCTGCGCGAAAAACTGTTTCGTACCATGCCGGGTAACTACTCGTCGCGCGACGTCGCCGACGGCAAGTTTTCCGAGTTTGCCGACGCGCAGACTCTCAAGCTGTTCAATGTCACTTTCGTCGGGCGCGATCGGCAGCAGGCCCAACCCGGCGATCTGCTTTTCTTTCATCAGCCCTGGGTGCAGAAGTTTCCCTATCACGTCATGCTTTTTCTCGGCCAACCGCGTGTTGCGAGCGAGAACGCGCACGACTGGGTGGTTTATCACACCGGCGCCTCGCCGCAGGATGCGGGTGAAGTCAAGAAGGTGCGGCTGTCCGTGTTGGACCAGCATCCGAACAAGCGCTGGCGTCCGCTGCCCAGCAATCCTAACTTTCTCGGTTTCTACCGACTGAAGATCTTCAACCAGCAGTTCACGGAGCAATGAACGTGTCCCGATTCAACCTGAAATCTCTCCAACCCCGTGCGTTTTTGATCTACCTGATCGTCGTCGCCGCCGCTTTCGCGTTGGCCCATTCGCGAGTCGTAAGTAGCGCGCCGGCTCCGGAAACGAAACCAGTTGTGCCCGAGAAGGCGGAGACGGTGGTCAGCACCAAGCCCTTTTTCTCGCTGGCCACGAACCGCACGTTTGGCACGACCGAAAACCCGCGCATGTGGGTCGACTATCGCGGCGTCGACAAGCTCGACTTCCGCGTCTATCGCGTCAACGATCCGCAACGTTTCTTCTCCGGGC
>DATANW010000430.1:0-18685 GCA_036266055.1 Pyrinomonadaceae bacterium
AATCCGTGTTCTTCGAAGCGCTTCGAAGAACACGGATTGACGTTCGCAACCAGGGTAACACTTACTGCGTCGAGCGCAGTTGTTTCATGTAGTCCAGCAGTGTTTTTGCTTGCTCCGCAGTCACGCCTTTTTCACCGTAGGCAGGCATGTTGGGTGGTTTCTCGACCTTCTTCCCCTTCATGATCGCTTCGAGCTGTTGTTCTTCGGTGAGGGCCGCATCAAACTTCTTCTCCGCCTTCTGGCCATGACAGGCCACACACTTTGCCTTGTAGAAGGCTGCCGGATCCGAGGGTTGTGCGTCCTGTGCCGTCGCCGCAACATTCAAAAATATCACGCCGAACAAGAGGATTACCGCCATTGCTATCGCTGTGTTCGTAACCTGCTTCATCATGCCTCCCTTAACAGTGACTCCGCTCTCTCGGCGTTTGTAGGTGCAACGACCATGCCGGGACTGCTGGTGCGGAAAATGGCCCAAATCCGCATTCCAATCGATTCGCAAGCGAGCTTTTGCTCACCTACTGCGAAGGTTTCCACAGTGGCTCTAAATATCAGGAACGCCAGGACGAACCCTTGTGGCACCGCTTGCAAACTGAAAAATCGTCACCGCCAAACGTCCGTTCGCCATTGTGGCAGCTCGCGCAACTCGTGCTGCGCGGCGGCGCGTGGTGGTTCAGCGCGAGCGGCGAAGTCACTTGTCGCCCTTGGCCCAAACCGGGTCGGACCTTGTGACATTCCGCGCACGATAACTTCTCCGACGCATCGTGACTCGCATGACTAAACCCGACTCGATACGCAGCGACCTGTTCTGAAGTGCGAACGAAGCGACCGAGCTGGTGACACGTGGCGCACGACGAGATGTCGCGACCATTCGCTTTAGCGTTCGGACTGTGACAACCAAAGCACGTCGCGTGCGCGGTCAACCGGGCGGGGATCGTCAGCGCGACGCCGCCGCGGCTGCGTCGATGACAGGTCGCGCATCCGGCGCCGGAATGTTTCGCATGATCGAACCGGACGTTGAAACTTTGCAGCGCCGGAAACGGTTTCATCTTTCCACTCTGAGCGTCCGTGTGGCAGATGGAGCAGATCTCGCTCGCCTTGTTCGCGAACTGTTGCTGATGACAACCCGAGCACGGCGTGTGCGAGTCCTTGCCGGGCAGCGTGGGCTGCGCGGCGTTGTTCTCGCGACGATGACAAAGCAGACATGGCAATCGCAAATGGTTCGCATTGTCATGCTTGAATTGTGAATAATTCGTTTGCGCAAAAAGCTGCGCCTGGCCGGCGCCGGCCGCAAGAACTATGAACGTAATGAAAAGTAATCGTTTCATTTCGCCGGCGGCTTGTGACACGCATCGCAGTTCGGCGGCAGCGGCGCCACCTCACTTTCCTGGTTGTGGCAAACGAAGCAGGCGCCATGCGTTAACGGCCGCTTCTGAAACGCTTTGTCTTCCGGTTTAGCTGCCTTGTGGCAATCTGCGCAATCGGAGTCAGTGTGCTTGTCATGCGGGAAAGCAACGCGGAAATCCGAGACGAAATCTCGCGCCTTCACTGTCGCCAAAAAACTCTCACCCAAACTCGGAAAGGGAAACCGGGCAGTGTCATTCGGTGTTGCTTTGACGTGACAATTCAAACAGATGCGCGGCGCCGGCCGCTCGCGCGCGAAGAATTGTTGCCGGTGACAACTCAAACACGCCTTGTGTTCCGGATACTCGGTCACATCCGGAAAAGCGTCAGACTTCCGCGCTTCTTTCCAATTCTTCGACGGAAACGTGTGACACGAGCTACACGCGGCGCGATGTTGCTCGGTGCGATGAGAGTAACGCGAATAGTCAACGCGAGCCGCAGGCGCACTCGATCGGCGTCGTTGCGGTGAAGCGCCAACTGTCAGCACGACTGCGCCGCAGATCGCTACCCACAGTGCAACCCTGCTTCGGCCATTGATCGCCTGTCGCGCCATCTTCTGCGAAATCACTCGCCACGTCCGAAATAGATCCGCAGCGAAGCGTACGGCAAGTGAGAGTGATAATTCTGATTCGGGAAAAACTTGTCGTCGTAATTGTAATACGTGTAACCGACGTTCCAATCAAGCATGCGGGTCAATTTGAATGTCGCTCGTGCCTCGGGCGACTGAAACGACATCGGATAGGAATCGATCAGAATCACGTTCGACGGCGACACGCGATCGCCCTGACCGTCATCTTTGTTGATGTGGTACCCGGCGTAGAACGTCAATCGCGACGTCGGCCGCACAAACGCATTGAAGAAGAAAAAGTTCTCGCGCGAATAGTACTGGCTTTCGCCGACGCGGCGCTGATTGCTAATCGGCAGCAGTATTCCGGCGATGCTCGTCACTCGCATGTGCGTGTAGCCGCTGCTCAAAGAAAACTTGGAGTTCGGTGTCCAATCGACTGAGGAGGTAAAGTGACGGCTCTTCACGTTTACATCGAGCGCGCCTGGCGGAGTGCCAAACGGAACGTTAGGACTCGTGATCACGTCGGCAGGGTTAGTGTTGTCCTTCGTGATCAGCGCGACATTGAATGACAGCTTGTCGCTGACGTTGATCCGGTTGCGAACGCGGAAGTTCGTGAAGTCGTTGTTGCCGATCCGAATGAAGACGCTGTCTGCGTTTCCGTGCTCGCCGTCGAAATAGATGGTCCAGGCTTTTACCGGACGCGCTTTGAAACCAAAGATCGCGGCATGCGTCCGGTTGTCGACACTTTCTGAATCAGCAGCGAGTGTGGTGGTGAGATCGAGATTCGCGAGTTGAATATGACGATCGGTAAAGCGATATCCCGCGTGAACCGAATACGAGGGGTTGAACTGGTAGTCCGCTTCAACTGTATTCATGAAGCGGCGATAGTTGGTGGTCCGGGCGAAGAACGAAATGGTAGTGACGGTCGCCAGTGGCCCACCTGCGAGAGTTCGCTGTCGCAGGACGTCGACGAGCGGCTCTTCGCCATTGATGCGGAAGTTGTCGAAACGAAACGTGTTCGAGATGCGAAACTTGTCGGTTGCTAGAAATGTAAGCCCGACGTCGCCGATCGTTGAAGGTCGTTTAGCTTCGCCGCGGGCGGTCGCGGTTTGCGGCACGGCAAGATTACCGTTGGACTGACGCCCGGTGGTTTGTTCGAAGAATGAGTATCGCGAGCGACCGCTGAGATAGATGTAGCGTCCGGTGAAATCGAGTTTCCGGGCGAACAAGCGATGGGCAGTGAAGCGCGTCCAGAAATGCGTGCCTTGCGTCGGCGTCTCGCGAAACAGTTGATCGATGCGCGAAGTGTTGGTGGTGTTGTTGCCCTGGTTTGTCAGGTTGACTGTGTAGTTGGTGTTGTCGTGAAAGTAGCGCGCTCCCTGGAGTAAGGAAAGATCGAAACCGAGCAGGTTGGCATCGATGCCGGCGCGGAAATCGTGGGCGCGCGTTTCTGTGTTCGAGACGATCGCGTATTCGTCACCGGAAAAACGCGCGGTGGTCGTGCCCGGACCTTCACGCATGTCACGCGAGAAGCCCAGGTAAAACCTGATTTTCCGGTTCTCGGGCAGGCCCGTAAAATCGAAGTCGCTGAAATTGTGGCGCGTGTTTGACGTGTGCTGTCCGACCGGTGCGTTAAGTGGATTCGCGAGGCTCGTAAGAGCGTTAAAGTAGCGTGAACGACGCACGTTTGCGTCGAACCGATAGAGTCCCGATTTTTCCACGCTGACGCGCGTGCCGCCAAACGGATCGCCACCCCAGCCTGAAGTCGTAACCAGAAACTCATCAAACGCGCCGCCGCTGCCTTCTTTGGACCTCAGCAGGAAACTCGAATCGAACAGCCGCACGCCGTTCCCGTAGTTCAGATCGCTGCGATACTTGTTGTCATTGCCCGAGACACTCAACCCGCGCACGCCAACCTCGACACTGGCAATCACGTTGTAGTTTCCGAGATCGTCTGTCGCGGGTGGTTCGTTACCCGTGGTGGTCGGCGGCTTGGTAGTCGTTGACGTTGAGGTGCTCGTGGGTTGCTGTGATCGAGTCGCAACGGCGCTGAACACAAGAATCGCCATCAGCCAAAGGAAGTGCCATCGTGGTCCAGTCTGGTTTTTCATCTTCGTCACTCCTCAGCGGAAGAAGAAGCGATCGGCATGCGAGCCGTGAATCCTGCTGTGACAAGTGGTGCAATTCTGGTATCGCAACGTCGCCTGGTTATGGAAGTTGGGCGTATCGGGCGCGCCGATCTCGTGGGCGTTGCTGTGACATTCGAGGCACAGTTGCCTGACCGTTGAACGCGTCAGTAGTTTTGCGTTCGATGACCCGTGCGGCGTGTGACACGATGCACAACCTTCGACCTTTAGCGGCGCGTGCTCGAACACGAAAGGTCCCTGTTTGTCGGTGTGACACTTCAAACAACCGGCGTCGGTGCCCGTGGCCAGACGCGTTTGCTTGAGTTCGAAGCCGCCGTGCGGATTGTGACAGTCGCTGCATTTAACGAGACCTTCGAGGACCTTGTGATGAAAAGGCCGGCTGAACTGCGCCTTCGTCTCGCGGTGACAACTGATGCAGAGTTGCGGTTCGCTACCACGCAACATGTTGGCCGCGAGCAGATCGCGGTTTCGTCTCTCCGCTTCTGACACGAGCGTATTTGAACCGGGATTGCCCCCGGTCGCCACCGCAGAGTGTGCCGTGTGGCAGTCGGTGCACCCGACGTCGTTGCGCCAGTGTTCACCGCGACGGAAGTTGTTGTGGTCTTCTTTGCCCGCGTGACAACTAAGGCAGGTTTCGGAAACTTCTTTCGACGACTTGGACTTGAACGAAATGATCTTCTTCGGATCGCCTTCCTCGATGTGCGCCTTGCCGGGTCCGTGACACGACTCGCAACCAGTGACTTTTCCCTTCCAACTATTGTTTCCGGTGAGACGCGAGTGCGGCGTGTGCGAGAAGGCTTTGAACTGTTCTTCGTGGCAGTCCTTACATGCCTCGCTGCCGACATAGTCATCGGTAACGAACCCCGCGATTTCAGCCGGGCTGAATTCCGCAGACTGGGACGCCCTGTTGTAGGTGAGCCAACCTATCGTGCAGAGAACCAACACACAGATCAGGAGTGCTTTGATCGGTCTTTTCATCACTGCTGCCCCTCGCTGAGTTTTCGCGAACTGACTTTGGGCCGAGAAATGCCCGCGCATTCTACGTTTTACCCGCAACATTGGCTGTGACGGTTGTCACTTAGCTGCGGGCCATCTCTTCCAGGGCCGCACGATCGCGGACCACAATGCTGCCAGAGGTGATCTGGATGATCAGCCGCCGGCTGAAAGCGGCGAGTAGACGAGTGACGGTCTCTCGCGACGAGCCAATCATCTGCGCGACCTCTTCGTGCGTAAAAACCTTGTCAATTACCCTTGATCGAGAATTACTTTCGGACGGTTCTTTGCTCCATTGCAGCAAAAGTTGAGCCAGCCGCGCCCGGGCTGTCTGTGGCAGCAGCAGAGATCGCGCGCGTTCGGTAAGTTGGACCAGTTCGCGGCTCAACAGTTTTATCACCGCAACGGCGCCGGCGTCGCTATTTGCAATGAGCTCCATCAATTCAGAGCGCGAGATGAAGTTCACGCGAGATGGGGCGAGTATTTTCACGGTTGCTTCGTAAGTCGAATTGCGCAGCACTGCGTTCAGGCCCAATACGTCACCCGCCTCGACCATCCTGAGGATCACGACGCGACCTTCACTGGACGAGATCGACAGGGTTGCTTTTCCGGTACGCAGTATGAAGACGCCGCGGGCCGGATCGCCTTCTGCAAACAATACACTGCCACGGCCATGAAGCGAATCGAGGTTGTGAATACTCAAAGCATCGATCTCGCCTAACAGCGAATGCAGCTCACCGCCGGCGGCAGACAGTTCCAGGGGTTCTTCTATTTTTACGTGTTGCGCGCTCGGCATCATCAAACTCCCTGCGCCCGTGACCGGCTCTCTTTTTTGTCGTCAGTTGCACCGAGGTGCTGCTGAAAGAGTCGGGCCGACGCTTCGAGAAAATCGTAGGACGTGACAATTCCCACCAACTGATCGTTTTCGACGACGGGAAGACAGCCGACGCGATTGCTGCGCATGAGCTGAATTGCTTCGAGCGATGACGTCGAGGGAGAAACTGTAACCGGGTTCTCAATCATCACTTCACGCACGGTGATCGGAATGGAGTCGCGACTAACGCGGTTGCCAAGGTTCAGAATGCGAAGAAGTCCGCGATGCGTGACGAGGCCGATAAGGCGGCCCTCTTCGTCTTCAACGGGAACATGCCGGATGTGTCGCCAGTCCATCACGCTCGCGGCGAGATCGATCAGGTCGCCAGGCTTCACCGTGAAAAGGTCCGTCGACATGAACTGGCCGATCGTGCGATAGCTGTCCCCCCATTCATCGGGCGCCGCTTCCCTGGAGATGGACCAGCGATGTACCGGCTGACCGCTCTTCTGATTCGCCAACATGGCGGACGTCAGTTTTCGATGACGGGTATCTTTTGAAGTCGAATTATCCATCGCGGCGATCGACTTGACGATCCAGTTAGCACCTGTCTGCCGGCTTTGCGTCCGCTCGCGGACGATGTCGAGATACTTGTCGACGTCTTCAGTTGCCACTCCGGCCGTCATTAATCCCTGGCGCGCCAGCGGCAGCAGGTGGTCCAGGATCAGCGCCGGGGCGCTATGGCTCTCGCCGTCGATCCATTGAAACTGCGCGTCGAGTCCATGCCGCGCCGCTCTGAAAAAATTCGACTTTGCGTTATCGAATTCCATCCGCTTCGTGATATCGCCGTAGACCTCCGGCAGCGCAGCCATTAAGCCGGTGAAGAACGCGGCGTTAGCGATCTCGTCGACTACGGTTGGACCAGACGGAAAGGCGCGGTTCTCGATCCGCAAATGGGGCACGCCTTCGGTTACGCCGTAGCAGGCGCGATTCCATCGCCAGACCGTGCCGTTGTGCAAGCGTAATGCTGAAAGCGAAGGTGTTTCGCCGCGGGCCAGAACCTCGAACGGGTTCTCGTTCGGTTCTATGAGGATGATCGAACGAAAGCGAGTGATCTGTTCGTGAAAGAGTTCGACGACTGAGTTGCGCAGCCAGCAATCGCCGAAGGCGACGCGTGTTGGTTGATTGCGTGCGAGCTGTGGTCGCGATCGCTCGTCGGTCGAATGCTGAAACAGCGCGACTCTCGTTTCCTGCCACAAACGTTGACCAAACAACAGCGGAGAGTTCACGGCCGCCGCCAGCACTGGCCCGGTTATCGCCTGGGCGATGTTGTAGTGATTGGCGAAATCTTTGGCGTTGGTTTGAAAGTGGACCTGAAAACTCGTGTTGCACGATTCCATCATGATGTTGTCGTGTGTCAGGTGCAGTTCGTCCAACCCTTTGATGTGGATCGACAGTGGACCGCCGCGCAGGCGAATCACACCTCGATTCAATTCGTGATAACGAGGGACCGGAGTCAGGTTGTCGAGAGTCAAGTCGGACTTTAGTAACGTCGGTAAGATCCCGGACAGGAGGACGTCGGCGTTCTGAGTCGCGGCGGCTTTGCGGGCCAACTCGAGCAACGTTTCCAGCTCGTCTTGCATACGCGTGAAGCAATTGCCTGTTAGTTCGAGTGGGGTGAGATTGGCCTCGAGATTGAATCTCGCGATTTCAGTAGTCAATCGTTGGTCGTCAGCCTGTGCGAGCACTTCCAATGAAACGGGAGCAGGCCGCAGGTAGCGATCGATCAGAAACATCTCCTGCTCCGCTCCAATGCGCGTCGTTCCACTTTCCACCCGGCCGTCTTCGAGCATGAACGCGAGTGCACGGAGATCGTCGAGCAGGGCCTTCATGAAAGCCTGCGATTTCTTTTCATCAACGTGTTGTTCGACCTTGTGTTCGCCCATATGAACCCTTTTCAAGAAGCCATCGCATTGCGCCAAGCGGGCTGGTTCACTTCTTCTACGTCGCTCAGAAGCACCGTTGGCTTTAGCGGACGAGCGACGAGAACCGGACATGGCGCTTGTCGTAGAACGCGGTCGACGTTCGATCCAAACAGCGCCCGCATGCCGAATCCGGCGCCGTGTGCGCCCACGCTGATCAGATCGATTTCGTTCTTCTCGGCGTAGTTCAGGATCTCGCGATACGGATTTCCTTCACTTACCGCCGTCGTTACCGGACACCAGAGATGAACATCAGCGGGCACTACTCGCTGCAACCGGCGCGCGGCAGTGTGGTACGCCGACTCGCCTTTAATCGGATACCAGGCGATCTCGGGTTCGTTCACGGAACGCGGTGGCAACACATGAAGCAGATGCAGTTCCGCCTGATGCTCCTGCGAGATTGACAGACCGTACCTCAGAGCAAGCTCGGCGTAATCGGAGAAGTCGTAAGCGACGAGCACGCGTTTCAGATCCACTTTGAGTGCATCGGTGATGAACTCGCGCTCGTCGTTATGCATGACCAGCACCGGACAGGGAGCGCTTCGGCTCACCGACTCGGCAGTGGAACCAAGCAGCGCTGCGCGATGTGGCCGGCGGCGCGAACGCATAACGATCAAGTCAACGCGTTCCAACTGCGCGCGCCGCATGATCTCCTCGTCAACCTCCTTCGCCGGCGCCACTACGACTCGCCACCGTGTGCCTTTCAGATCGCCGGGAGTGAGATGTTGCAACAGCGACGTCTCCAGCAGGCCCAGCTCCGCCTCGGTGTCCATTTCGTTCGTGCAGTGAAGCAGAATCAGTTCGGCTTCCTGCGTGCGCGCGAGCGCCAGCGCGTACCGCACCGCGTTTCCGGAGTAGGGCGACAAATCAGTCGGACAGAGAATGCGTTTGATATTAATCATGACAGTTAGAGACGAGCTCCTCCTTCAGATCTGCTACGGTCTAATCGCTACCTTCATCACTCCTTCGAGTCGCTCGCCGAATAGATCGTAAGCGGCGGCGATGTCGTCGAGAGCGAATGTATGCGTGAGCAAGGGCGTAAGATCGACACGGCCGTGACGAACAACTTCCATCAACCGCCGCATGCGTTCTTTGCCGCCGGGACACAAGGTCGTCACGATGCGATGGTCGCCGATACCGGCTGCGAATGCGTTGTAAGGAATCTCGAGCTTGCCCGAATAGACGCCGAGACTCGACAACGTCCCAGCCGGCCGTAGACTGCGCAACGCGCTTTCAAACGTTTGTTGAGTGCCGAGTGCTTCGATCGCGACGTCAGCGCCGTCGCCGGTCAGTCGTCTCACTTCAGCCGCGACGTCAGTGTCGCGATAGTCGATGGTGACGTCAGCGCCCATGCGCTTCGACATCGCGAGCCGGGTTTCGTCGGCGTCGACGCCGATGATTAACGATGCGCCCATAAGTCTCGCGCCGGCAGTTGCACACAAACCGATCGGGCCTTGAGCAAACACAACCACCGAGTCGCCGATCTTAATTCCTGCTGATTCCGCTCCAGCAAAACCGGTGGAAGCAATGTCGGCCAGCAGGACCACTTGTTCGTCGCTCAACTCATCAGGGATCTTCGCGAGGTTCGCTTGGGCGTACGGCACTTTCAGGTATTCCGCCTGCGCGCCGTTGATCGTGTTTCCGAACCGCCATCCGCCCAGGGCTTCGTAACCTTCGCCGTGACCGCATTGCGCGGAGTGGTTGGACAAACAGGCGCGACACTGACCGCACGGGGTGATCGCGCCGACGAGCACGCGATCGCCGATGTTGTAGCCGGTAACGCCGTCGCCGAGTTCTTCAACGACGCCGACGGGTTCGTGGCCAATTACCAAACCGGGCGCGACCGGATACTCACCTCTGACGATGTGCAGATCAGTCCCGCAAATCGTCGTGAGCGTCACGCGAATCACTGCTTCGCCGATCCCCGCGCGTGGTTTGTCTACTTCTTCAACACGAATTTGGTTCTTGCCGTGAAAGACATTCGCTTTCATTTCACACATCCTGACTAATGCGATCGAACAGTTGGAAAAGACATCAACCGGTCGAGTGCGTCATCGATCTTTCGTAAACGCGACTGAAGCCGTTCGCGGGGCTCGCCGGCAACGAGACCATCCTGCTTTAGGAGCGCTTCGCAAATCTCTTCGCGCTCGCCGTGCAGACGGTTCCACATGGACCCGGCTTCGCCGCCGATCGGGACATCAACTAGATGAATTGTGCGATTCTCGGTCATGATAATTGTCCCCTTTACCTTCAACTTATGAATGCTTAACTTCCCAGTATTTCTTCTGAACCTGCTTGGCCCAACTCCAGAACCGGCCCTGTCGAACCGTGGCTGGTTCCTCTCCCGACATGTCCTTGTGCACGTAGAGACCGTTGCCGCCGCCAATCTCGTCGATCACAAACCGCATCTCGTGTGCGTAAAGCGCGGCCGGCTCGCGTCCTTCGATCTCCGCGGCGAGATTGGTCGCCGCAACTTCGCCCTGGCGAACCGCCATGTGACCCATCTTTGGACCAGTAAACGCAACACAGTCACCGGCGGCGTAAATTCGATCGTGTCCGACGACGCGCATGTTCAAGTTCACTTCCACGTAGCCTTCATCGTCGGTGACGGCCATGTACGAGGCTGCCGACGATCCGCGAAACGGCGGCACCAGCATCAGGAGGTCGAAGTCGATCGCGCCGTTGTTGGTCCGGGCGGAGCTTTGCGTCAAGGCGGTGATGGGGAAGTTCGTGACAAGCTCTATTTGATGATCGTCGAGTGACTTCCTGAGTGCTTTCGCGGCGGCGGCATCTCCGAGCTGCGATTCGAGCGTTTGCGAAGTGACGACTGTTATTCGCGCTTGTTCGCGTCGACCTTTTGCGTCGAGCTGAGCTGCCAACGCGAACGCCGATTCGTAAACGGGAACGGGAAGACGTGCGCCAGGACACTCGCCGAAAACAGCTCTCCCTTTCTCAAACTCCGCGACTGCTTTGCCAAACTTGATCGCCTTGTCGACGTTCAGCAGATGGTGCGCATGCTCGTAGAAACCGGTGATCCGCTCGGTGGCCAGCCGCCGGCCGAGCGCGAAGACGAGATAATCGTAAGGCAGCGTTCCCTCAACCTCGCCATGTGCGATCCTGACCTTTCGTTCAAATGGATCGACATGTGCGACTTCCGCTTCGACGAAGTTGACCCGACGGCTCAATATCGTGTGCCGCAGATCAAACAACACGTCATCTTTGTCGCATTTGCCGAACGCGAGCTTGACGAGTGTGGGGTAAAACACAAAATTACGACTGCGGGAAACGAGCGTGATCTGGTGTTCGTCGCTCAACAGGCGAGCGAGACGCTCGGCGGCGACCACGCCTCCGAATCCACCACCTAGAATCAAAACTTTTGCCATCGCGCCCTGTCCCTCTTTCGAAATCGCAGTCGCCCGCGTGGCGGCTGACGTCAGGTGCAGTGCACGACCCGTACCACTTAAGTTTGCAAGGTTTAGCCGGAAAACGACGAGAGAAGACTTGAGAGAAAAATCAGAATTGCGCGGTATTGCGCAGGCCAGGTTGAATTTTCCGCATCTATCGCTTCAGCACCTCTGCCAGCGTTTTTAATAACTTCTCGGCGGTGTAAGGCTTGTTGAGGAACACGGCGACGCCTTCGAGTGCGCCTTCGCTCCCGCGTTGTCCGGCGCCCAAACCGCTCGCGGCGATGATGCGAACGTCAGGGTTCATTCTTTGCAGCGCGCGGATTGTCGCCGGGCCGTCCATGAAAGGCATCACCATGTCTGTCAAGACAACGGCGATCTCGTTTTTCTTGTCCGCGTAGAGCGCGAGTGCTTCTGTGCCATCGTTCGCCGTCAGCACTTTGTAGCCGAAGGTCTCGAGCGTTCCACGAGTGATCTCGCGAATCGATTCTTCATCGTCGACGACGAGAATCAGCTCGCCATTCCCCAGCGGAAGATCAACTTGCATTGCGTCCGCGTCGGCGCCGCCGGATTTATCGAGCGCCGGCAGGTAGACGGCGAATTGACTGCCTTTGTGAAGTTCGCTGTAGACGTTGATGAATCCACCATGACTCTTCACGATCGTCAGCGCCGTCGAGAGGCCGAGTCCGGTGCCCTTTGTCATCTCCTTGGTAGTGAAGAACGGCTCGAAAATCCGGCTTTGAATTTCCGCCGACATTCCGGGACCGGTGTCGGAAACGCTGATCATGACGAAGCGTCCCGCTTTGGCTTCGATGTGCATGCGCGCGTAATTCTCGTCGAGAAAAATGTTCTCGGCTGCGATTGCAATTGAACCGCCGTCCGGCATCGCGTCGCGAGCGTTGACACAGAGGTTCATCAGCACCTGATGGATCTGAGTGGCGTCGGCTGAAACGATCCAGAGATCGTTTGGTATCTGGAAACTGATCTCGATCGATTTGGGCAGCGTCTCACGGAGGATCTTGATGATCTCCTTGATCATGTGCTTCGGCTGCATCGCGACGCGCTCGCCTTCGACGCCGCGGGCGAACGACAACACCTGGCGCACCATGTCGCCGCCACGTTGGGCGTTCGTGCGCAGGACGTCGAGCCACTTTCTGCTCGACTCGTCAGTTGCTTTTAGTTTCAACATGTCGATCGCCATCAGGATCGGCGAAAGAACGTTGTTGAGGTCATGCGCGATTCCTCCCGCGAGCGTACCGATCGATTCCATTCGTTGCGCGCGAAGAAACTGTGCCTCCATGCCTTTCTTCGCGGTAATGTCGGTGTTGATTACGAGGATCGACTTAGGCACGCCTTTTTCGTCACGCACCAGCGTCCAACGGCTCTCGATGACAAGCGCAGTGCCATCGCGTTGTGTTTGGTGCATCTCGCCCATCCATTCGCCCTTCTCGATCACAGACTTTCGTGCGATCTCGAATTGTTCCGAGGAATGTTTGAAGATCAGGTCGCGAGCGTCCTTTCCGATCGCTTCTGCGGCGGTCCAACCGTAGATGTGCTCCGCGCCCTTGTTCCAGAACAAAATCTTATGGTCCAGATCGCGCACCATGATCGCGTCCTGCGCCTGATCGAGGAGCGCTGCCTGTTCGCGGATCTGCTCTTCAGCGCGTTTGCGCTCCGTGATGTCGTTGCGAATCGCGACGTATTGGTATGGTTTTCCCTCGGCGTTGAGGAAGGGAACTATCGTCGTGTCGACCCAGTAATACGAACCGTCTTTCGCGCGGTTCTTGATTTCACCCCTCCACACACTACCGCCCGCGATCGTGGTCCAAAGGTTTCGGATGAACTCCTTTGGATGATAGCCGGAGTTAATGATGCGGTGATCCTGGCCGAGTAATTCGTCGCGGGAGTATTTCGAGATCTCGCAAAACTTGTTGTTGACGTAATTGATGATGCCGCGTTGATCGGTGATGGCGACGATCGCGGATTCGTCCAGCGCAAACTTGATGTCGGCCAGTTCCTTCTGCGAGCGCTGTAACGCTTCTTCGGGAAGAAGTTGCATATCGACTGTTGAATTGCCGGCCATGGAAATACGCGATTACGTCTCGGCGTCGACGACTGGCAGACGAGCGTCTTCGAGTTTCTTAAGACGATATCTTAACTGATCGCGTGAGATACCGAGCAGTTCCGCGGCGCGCGTCTGGTTGCCGCCGCTTCGCTCGATCGCCTGACGAACGAAGGCGAGTTCCGCTTCGTCGAGCGAGATGCCTTCGGCCGGCAACACAAACTGGTTCGATGCTTGAGCCGCGGCGCCGATGGTTGACGGGCGTGCCGGGGTGAGCAATCCTCCGGGCAGGTATTCGGTAGTAATCACATCGCTGTCTTCCAGGATCAGCGCGCGCTCGATCACGTTGCGCAGTTCCCGAACGTTTCCGGGCCAGTTGTATTTCCTGAACACGTCGATTGTTTCCGGCGACAAGCCGGTGATCTTCTTGTTTCGTTTCAACCGCGTGCCGATCGTGCCGATGTAATACTGTGACAACAGCAACACGTCGTCGCCGCGTTCACGAAGCGGCGGAATGTCGATCTGAATGATCGACAAGCGATAGTAAAGATCGAGGCGGAAGCGTCCGGCTTCGCTTTCTGTTTTTAGATCGCGATTGGAGGCCGCAAGCACGCGCACGTCGAGAGGAATATCTGCCAGACCACCCACCCGACGGAAAGCTCCCTCTTCGAGTACGCGCAGGAGTTTTGCCTGCAGCGAGAGTTCCAGCTCGCCGATCTCGTCAAGCAGAAGCGTGCCGCCTTCAGCCTGTTCGAACAATCCTTCCTTGCGGGCTTTCGCATCCGTGAACGCGCCCTTTTCGTAACCGAAGAGTTCCGATTCGATGAGCGTTGCCGGCAGCGCGGCGCAGTTTATTGCGACGAAAGGCCGATCGGTTCGTTGCGAGCCGTAGTGAATCGCTTTCGCGACGAGATCTTTGCCCGTTCCGGACTCACCCTGAAGCAGCACCGACGACACTTCGCTTTCGGCAACTTTCGCGGCGAGGTCCAACATCTTCTTCATCGCCGGGGATTCGCCGATGATCAGACGGAAATTAAATTCTCGGGCGCGTTCTTTTCGGACCTGATCTACTTCACGTCGCAAGCGCCGAGCTTCGATTGCATTGCGAATCGTGACGCGAAGCTCTTCGAGGTTGATAGGTTTGCCGATGAAGTCGTACGCGCCGCCACGCAGGGCGGAAATCGTGTTCTCGACCTGCACGTTGCCCGTGATCATGATCACGATCGCGTCGGGATGCTCGAGCTTGATTTCGCGTAGGACGTCGAGGCCGGAGCCGTCGGGAAGGTCGATGTCCAGTAAGACTGCGGCCGGCGGATCCGTCTTGAACAGCTTTACGGCTTCGGCAACTGTCCCCGCGTCGACTGCGGCGAACCCCCAACTCTGCAAGGCCTCACGCAACGTCCAGCGAATCGCCTGGTCATCGTCGACGACAAGTATGTGTTCGTTTGTGTTCTTGACGCGCATCAAGTGGGTCTGAAGGTTGCGGTTGGATTATATGCGCGGCTGAGTAGGCAGCAAAGCGGACACCCTGCACCAGGGTGAGAAAAACTTCGCATTTGCAAGAGTTGTTTTCCGCAGTTTCGACAAAAACGGCTGTTCGGGCCGAGTGTTTTCAGAAGGCACGAACTTTGCGCTGAACGACCTCGGTAATTCCTGAACTACCGAGGAGGGAACATGGAAACAACTCGTTCTTACGTCGATCTGAAACATCAACTGCCCATCGCTGCGGCATCGATCATGACCGACGAGAACCAGCATGAGGTGCGCTGTGGAATGTGTGCGCGCGAGCTTTACGTCGATGAAGATTCGTATAAGCTTTATAGCGAAGCGTTGATCTCCGGTTTGGATAATCCGTTTCGCTGTGAAGTGTGCAGAGAAGAGTATGACGATCTTGCCTACGAAGGTTGAGCACGAACACTCGCGCGACGCCATCCGCGAACGCCTTGACGCCGGGCCAACGCATAACTACCTGCGCGACTGGATCTACGGCGGGATTGACGGTGCTGTGACGACCCTGGCAGTCGTTACCGGAGTCGCCGGCGCTCAGCTCTCAAACTGGGTCGTCCTGGTGTTGGGCTTCGCGAACCTGTTCGCCGACGGCTTTTCGATGGCCGCCAGCAACTATCTCGGCACGAAAGCTGAGCATGACGATTGGCGACGACTCGAACACATAGAGTATCGTCATATCGAGCTGGAACCAGAAGGGGAGCGAGAAGAAGTCAGACAGATTTTCGAACGGAAGGGTTTCACCGGCGCGGATCTTGATCGGATTGTTGAGCTTGTGACCTCGAATCGGGAACGCTGGGTAAAGACGATGCTGACGGACGAGTACGGACTACCGCAATCGATCCGCTCGACGTGGAAGGCGGCGTTTAGCACGTTCAGCGCTTTTCTGGTCTGTGGCCTGGTTCCGCTTTTGCCGTATTTGTTTGGAACGAAGGAGCATTCGCTTGCTTTGTCAGCCGCGCTGACGGGCCTCGTCTTCTTCGCGATCGGTTCGATAAAAAGCCGGTGGTCCACCTCATCCTGGTGGCGTTCAGGTTTGACGACGTTCCTGGTTGGCGCAATCGCCGCGTCTCTGGCTTATGTCGTCGGTGTCTTCCTGCGAACTGTATTCGGAGTGACGACCGGGTAATCGAATCGCACGTTTCAGCGACGTACGCCAAATAGTGGACGCGGTTCGACAGCGGTCACGCGAATGCGGGCGTCCAGAATGGCAGCGCCAGTTTCATGGACCACGAATGGGTTGCAATCGAGCTCCGCGATCTGCGGCAGATCCTCAACCATCGCACTCACGCGCAACAAGCCATCCTCGAGAGCACCGATGTCAACCGGAGCGCTGCCGCGAAAACCTGTCAGCAGCGGATAAGTCTTCAGCTCGCGCACCATTTCCGCGGCATCTTCGTTTGAAAGCGGACTTAGCCGGACGGAAACGTCCTTCAGCAACTCGACCTGCACGCCGCCGGCGCCGCACGCCACCACTGGGCCAAACTGCGGATCGTGCACCACACCAACCAGCATTTCTACGCCGCGTTGAGCCATCGTTTGGACCACAAACCCGGACGGTGCATGTCCTTCAGCCGCCAATCGTTCGCTCATCTCTCGTGCAGCTTTACGGACTGCTTCAGCGTCGTGTAGTCGAAGTCGCACTGCACCTGCCTCCGTCTTATGGACCAACCCCGGCGCGATTGCTTTCAACGCAATCTCGCCTCCGAGTTCGGCCGCAGTCGCGGCTGCTTCGTCGGCGTTTGCGACGACTCTCTGTTCGATCAACGGCAGGCCATAGCAGGAACAGAGCTGCGCGACCTCGTCAGGTGTCAACCAACCTTCTTCACGCTCGAGCGCGGCCGCAACAACCGCTGCCGCCTCGTCGGTGCGAATGTTTTCAAATCGCGTCGGATAAGTTTCACGTCGTTCGCGCCATTGGCGATAACGCGCCGCACGAGCCAGGGCGATCGCCGCGGTTTCGGGGAATGCATACGCGGGAATCGAAAGCTTCTCGGAGCGCAATTCGGCTGGGGCCGCATGTGCCGAGAGAAAAACACTCAGTACAGGTTTCCCGTTGTCGATCTGTTCCACTGCGGCCACGATCGACCGAGCGACATCGTCAGCCCGCGTTACCAGCGGCGGTGTGAAGATCACGATCAGTGAATCAACGTTCTCGTCGGTGCCGACGATCTCGATCGCGCGTCGATAGTGTTCCGCCGGCGCAGAGGCGATCATGTCGACTGGATTTCCGACACTCGCTCCCGCAGGCAGAAACTCACGCAGCTGCGATTGACTGTCGCTCGATAAAACCGGAACTTCGAGTCCCCGCGCTTCACAAGCATCCGCACAAAGAATCGCCGGACCGCCCGCATTGGTGATGATTCCCACGCGTGGCCCGCCGGGAAGCGGCTGATTGGCGAGTAGCGCAGCGACGTCGAACAGCTCTGCGAGCGTGTCTGTCCGCACCACTCCCGCCTGTCGAAAGAGCGCGTCAACAGTGACGTCGGACGACGCGATGAGCGCGCCGGTATGCGAGGAAGTAGCACGTGCACCCGCGGCTGAACGTCCACTCTTAACGACGGCGATCGGTTTCTTGCGTCCGACGCGTCGGGCGATCTCCGAGAACTTCTTCGGATTACCGAATGACTCGAGATAGAGAAGAATCACGTCGGTGTCGTCGTCGGATTCCCAGTAACGAAGCAGATCGTTACCGGAAATGTCGGCTTTGTTACCGACTGAGACAAACGTTGAGATACCGAGGCCGAGGGAGTTTGCAAACTCCATGATCGCGAGTCCCAACGCACCGCTTTGCGACGAGAAACCCACGCGTCCACGCGGCGGAAATCCGGGAGCGAACGTGGCGTCGAGTAGCACGTCGGGATTCGTGTTGGCGATGCCCATGCAGTTCGGGCCAATCAATCGCATTCCGGCGCCGCGACACACGTTTACCAGTTCGGCCTGACGCGCTTTGCCTTCCGCGCCAGTTTCCGAGAATCCGGCGGAAATGACTACCAGCGCCTTCACGCCCTTGCGCGCGCACGCCGCCGCAACGTCGACGACTGACGCCGCAGGCACGACGATCACCGCCAGGTCGACTGGACCAGGAACAGCTTCGATCGACGAAAACGCCGGGACATTTTCGATTACGGTCGCCGACGGATTGACCGGATAGACCGGTCCCTTGAAGCCGAAGCTCAGCAGGTTATGAAGAATTTCACCGCCGATCGTGCCGCGTTGACGTGACGCTCCAATGACCGCCACGCCGCGTGGTTCGAAGAACAACTTCAGCGCGTTGACCGCGGCGATCGACTCTCTGCGTTCGAACTGCTTGCGCGCTTCAGCGGTGAACGACGTCGGGAAAACGACGCGGAGCTGTCCCGCGTTCGCGCTGACCTCGATCGGAAACCCCGACGCTCTGAACACGTGCAGCATCCGGTGGTTTGCAGCGACGACTTCCGCTTCAAAGATCTGAATGCCATTTGCCGACGCGACCTGTGCTAGTTGGCCCAGCAGAATGCTGCCCAGGCCGCGGCCCTGAAAGTCGTTGGCGATCGTAAACGCGACTTCGGCGCGTTGATCCGCGACCGTAGCGTAAAACGCGTGACCCACGACGCGTTCCTCTTTGCCGCTGCACGCGACGAGTCCGAAGGCCTGGTCCAGGTTCGCCTCGCGATGCGCTTCCGCTGCAAGGGCCGCTCTGTTCTGGTTACAGTAAAAACGCAGCCAGCGTGATTCTTCTGAAAGAGAGGAGAGTAAGTCGCAAAGGCCGGCCTCGTCCGCCGGACGCATCAGCCGGATGCGGACGGTCGAGCCGTCGCGCAAAACAACA
>DATANW010000431.1:0-2372 GCA_036266055.1 Pyrinomonadaceae bacterium
CGGCAAGGTCGGGGCGCACGGCACAAGAGTCGAGCTCAAGTGGAACAACAATCTCGAATATGTGGCGAGCGCGGCGGGACAATCGCCGGAGCCACTCGCGCCGGGTCACCGCCTGCAACACCTGAGCGTGATTAATCAGAGTGGTCAGCAACACATCCCGCTTTACATCGGCATCGTCGGTAATGACAAGGTGTTGAATAACGGGAAGGAGAGTGCGCTCAAGCTACGCATCACCAACATGGTGAAACCAGACCCGCTGAAACCAGGCGAGGGAACGATTAAATTGAATCCGGGGCCTGATCCAAAGGACCCGCCTGCGACCAAGTTTATCTTTTCGTTCGACGCGTCTACGGGAACACAGAAGGATCCATGGGCACTGGGGGCCATAGATCTGGTTAACAAGATCGGCATAAGCGCCGGAACAAAGTTCAATACCCCCAGTCCGACGGTACAAGGCCAATCAGTCCAATGGGTCATGTGGCCTACTGACGTGATTTCACTCAAGCCGGGCGATTCTATCGACTTGAACATCACGAACATCGTGACCGAGCACCCGTCGGGGCTAACCAATCTCTATATCCATTACAAGAACATCCCTGGGTACTGGGATGGAAACTTCGTGGCCCATATTGAAAAAGCGCCGCTGGCTTATGCGAGTAACGGCGTCGGCATCGGCACAAACGATCCGAAGGAAACGCTGCATGTCGCCGGCAAATTGCGTGTCGATAAGGAGTTGTCATCAGGAGAAAAAGCGACCGTCGACAAATTGCGTGTCGAGAAAGATGTCTCGATAGGTGGGTCTGGAGTCGTCTCGGTTGACGCACCAGGCGACCCGGGCGGCCGGCTCAGGATCGACACAGACAGCAAAGTTACAGTCAAAAAACTGCGTGTCGAGAACCTTGTCTCGGTCGGTGGGGACGCAGTCATCGCGATTGATGCACCCAGCCTGCCGGCCGGCAGACTCAAGCTCGACACAGACGGCAACGTCGGCATCGGAACGAGCGACCCCAAAACACACTTGCACGTGGCCGGAGCGGGCAATCAGGAGGTCATGATCCAGAGCACGGCTAATAATGGCGTCAAGTGGTCATTACAGTCATCAGGCTCGTCCGGGCGCTTCGAGATTTTTAACCGCACCGCCGATCAGAATCGCTTCACGATCCTTAACGATGGCAACGTCGGCATTGGAACGACAACTCCAGGCGCCTTTATTAATACAGGAAATTATTTTAAGGCCGATAAAGACGGACGAATACTTGAGGTGCATTCGCCGGATCACGAATCCGTCTTGATCTTGAGTACCGCTCAAGATAAGGACGGCGCTCACCTTGGCGGTTTGTATTTCACGCGAACCAAAGGAAACCAGGATGCTCACCGGGAAGTCGCTGCAATTAAATGCAGGCAATTATTCGGCAAAGAAATGGGTGGTGGGATTCTTCAGTTCTTCACGAAACCGGCCAGCGGCGGAGCCAACTTCGACAATCCGCGAATGGTGATCCGCGAAAATGGCCGCGTCGGCATCGGCACGACAGATCCTAAAAAAGCAGCGCTACAGGTTGATACATGGGGCGATCTGGCGATCACTAAGAAGTATCAATACTTGAATCTCGAGCACAATTACATAGGGTCCTATGCTATCAACGCTACCTGGCCCTATTCGATTTGGGCTGAGAAGCGCATCGCTGCAGAAGAGTTCAACGCCTTCTCCGATGCGCGGCTCAAGAGCATCCACGGACGCTCCGACGGCGCGGCAGACCTCGCCACGTTACTTGGCATTGAGATCACTGACTACGGCTTCAAGGATGTGATCGGTAAAGGTGCAGGCACCTACAAGAAGGTCATCGGGCAGCAGGTCGAAAAAGTGTTCCCGCAGGCCGTCAGCAAACAAACCGACGTGGTGCCCGACATCTATCAGCGCGCGTCGATCCACGACGGTTGGGTCGCTTTGGCGACGGACCTGAAAAAAGGCGAACGCGTGAAGTTGATCACGGAGACCGGCGAAGACATCCACGAAGTAATCGAAGTGACAGACGGCAAGTTCCGCGTCGACTTCAAGCATGAAGACGATAAGGTCTTCGTGTTTGGCCGTGAAGTGGACGACTTCCTCAGCGTCGACTACGACGCCATAGCCATGCTCAACGTCTCAGCCACGCAGCAACTGAAGAAAGAGATGGATCAGGCGTTGAACGCACTCCGTGTGGAGAACGCCGAGTTGAGAACCGCGAATGAGTCGTTGGTAAAGAGGTTGCAACTACTCGAGAGCAAGCTCGAGGCGGCAGTCGGTGTCATGGCCGCGGCCGCCGGTTCGAACGGAAACGGCAAACATTAATCTTCTCGCCCACGGCAGCGTGTTAGCGAACACCTGAAAACAA
>DATANW010000432.1:0-12570 GCA_036266055.1 Pyrinomonadaceae bacterium
ATGTTTGGTCCAATTCTCGATAGATTAAAAACCACGGCCAATCTTCGAACGTTTCAAACTTCCTCGCTTCCTCGATCGCCGGCGCCAGGTTATTTAGTTTGACCTGATAAGCGAGATCCATATCAAACGTACGGTGCTTGAAACCAAAACGTCGAAAGCAATACCCCAACGAGGTCGTTCCCGTCTTTGGCAAACCTATTCCAATAACTTTGGTCGCTTTGACCGGGCGGAGTTCGAGCCATGCGCCTCTCAACCGGTTCTGAATCTTGGTAGTAATCATGCGCCGTTGTTTGGGTTTCCGTTCAGCACCGAAAAATAGTAGGACAAGAGAGACGCCACGGTCTTCTCGGGAGCGAAGTCGAGCATCTTTTGCTTGGCGGCTGCCGCGATTGCGTCCAGCTTCGGATCGACCCAGGCCGCGATCAGCTTGTGGGCCAATGCCTGCGGATCATTTGGTTCGACGAGGAAGCCGTTCACGCCGTCAGCGATCAACTCCTCGAAACTGGCGCCTCTGGTTCCGATTACGACTTTGCCGATTCCCATCGCTTCCAGACAACTGTTGGGCAAGTTGTCGATCAACGACGGTAAAGCAACCAGACGCGACCGCTCTATCACCGGATACAACTGTGCATGCGGCAGGTGTTCCAGCAGAATCAACCGATCAGCGAACCGGCCACAATGCGATCGAGCAAAAGCAGCCATCGACGAGCCGAGTTCAGTTTCCATGTCTCTGCCGACGCACACTGCATAGGCGTCTTCGTAGCGTTCGAGAAAAAGCGGCAGCGCCTGGACCAGCGCGTGAAATCCCTTGTGCAATTGAAAGCGGCCGAAATAGAGGACGTACTGCTTGTCCTTGAGATAACGCTCCCAAACTGTCGTGTCCCAATCAGGTGTCTCCACGAAGAAAGGACTGTGAATCACGCGCGTGTGGCGGATGCCGGCCTTCGCTGCCAACGTGTTTTGCATCGCGAGACTCGGGACGTGAACGTTCCTGGTCAGCCGATACTGCAGTGTTTGTAAACGCTCTACGATGGTGGTATCGAGATTTCGCTTTGCTCCCGGGAGATCTTTCCAGTCAGGATCGTACGAAGAGGTTCGCACTACGTGAGTCGCACGCAAAAACGGAATCGCAAACACACCGCACGAGGAATAGTTGGGATACTGAATCAACTGAAACGGTTTTTCTCCATGGAGCTGTTTCAATTTGCGAAAGACTTGGGTGCTGAAGTTCAGCCAATGCAGAGCGGTGGGTAGAGAGTAGCGCGTCAAACGATTGACCGTCTGCCAGCGGCGGCCGAGAGTCAGCCGGTGGACCATCACACCCTCATGCTCGAATTCCGCTTCATTCTCCTGCGACAACGTCACGACATGAACATCATGACCGAGATCGGCCAGTGTTTTTGCAACTCGATTCAGGTAATTCGCCAGGCCACCATCGAAATGGTTTTCGGTGACATACTCCGGGGTGGCGAAGGCGATTCTCAGCTTCGTTGGTGGCATGTCGGCGCCCATGGATGTGTTCCATTCGACGAGCTCTCCTCATGGCCGTTGGCGCCCGTGAGGCGAGAGTAGGTGCTCACCAGTAACGAGAGTACGGCGTCCGGCGTAAACAGTTTGAGATAGCGATCGCGAGCTGCCTCTCCCATCCGTTTCCGCAAAGCCGGATCGGATGCGAGACATTTCATTGCGCCGGCAAGGGCAGCGCTATCACCCGGCGGGATGAGAATTCCCGTGTTGGGTGGGAGCAGATCGGGTGCGCCGCCGACGTTTGTCGTGATGATTGGTAAGCCGTGGGCCATTGCTTCGATGACGCTCTTCGATGTTCCTTCGGCGAATGACGGCAGCACAAAAACATCCAGTGTGCGCATAAACGCGCTGCAGCCCACGGTGCCGTCGTAAGAACCGACAAACTCCCACGAACCGTTGAGCTGTAAATTTCGCGCATGTGCTTTCACTTCTTCCACTGCGGGCCCCGTACCTGCTAGACGCACATGTACGTCGTTACGATCTTGTCTCAACTGGGCCAAGGCATCCGCCAATACGAAAGGCCCCTTACCCGCTTCGATTCGAGCCGCGTAACCGAAGATTGTTTCGTGATTGCCGTTGCGAGAGAGACTGGCCGATACCTTCAGCATTCGCGAATCTTCCGTGATCAATGGCAACACCGAGACGGCAGACAAAAACGGAAAGCGTTCCGACCACTGCTTTGCCAACGTTGGCGAGAGCGCTGCGACCTCTGAACACAACGGCAACACTTTTTCCAATCGTCGATAGTACGGATCGAGCGCCGGTAAATAGTGCGGCGTTCCCATCTCGTGATAGAGGACTGGAACTCCGGCTTCCTTGCCCGCGCGAATGAAAAGAGTAGTGCCTGTATCGGGCGTGAAAACGTGCAGCACGTCGTATTTAGAACCAGAAACGAACGCCCGACAACGCTTGTAGTGAAACTGGGAGATCAGGTCCAGCAGCACCTGCCAGATCCTGCGCAAACCCGCTTCGGAGCGTGGAATCAACAGGAACAGCAGCAGGAAACTGGACAGCAAATTGCGCACGCCGCGCAGGATCATGAAGGCGATCGATCGTTCGATAACATGAACTACAGGAACGCCTGCCTGCGTTAAGCGCCGGCAAAAGCGATCGTTCTCCGTGGGTTTATATAAGAGTACGACTTCAACGTGATGTCCGGCGCGGTGCAGGCTGATCGCGTAGGTAACGAGGATCTCATCGGCACCGCTTACCGGTCCAAAAAAGTGACTCTTGCAAAGAGCAATTTTCATTATTTGATCAAAAGCCAGATTTTAGAAGCCACGCCAGGCGGCCACTCATCAGTGTCCGAAGCGGACAAAACTGAAAAGCGTCTCGCAGCCTGCTGCGAGCCGATTCAGCATTGCCGTTGTGGATTAAGTTAGTTGCTTCCGTCATCAGTATTTTGTACGCGCGGGTGCGAAACCTGGTCCTGACCTGACGACGCTTCGTCCGCGCCGCGGTCTGCGCTCGCGTGCGAGCCAACGCCATCTGCTGAACGCGCAAGGCCTGCTTACAGAGTGCACTGGAGTCCGAGCACATTTGATCGGAAGCGAGGTTGGACTTTCGGTATATCGCCACCGGCTCTGCAACCGCCGTTACCTGGAAACGCTCGCTGAGTCTGAGCCACATGTCCCAATCTTCGACGAGAGACAGCGACTCGTTAAAACCGCCGGCCTCGAGCAGGGCGGACTTGCGCGCCAGCACTGACGGCATCGGAATAAAGTTGTCTTCCAACAGTTCCCAGAACACATCGCCCTGTGGACATTCGATGGGATAGATCTCGCCGGTGGGAAGTTGACGCCGAGCATCTCCGATCAGCGCCCGTCCGTAACAAAGCGCGATCCGATCATCTGAAACGATCCGGGCCAACTGTTTGTCGATTGAATCAGGTAAACGAAGATCGTCATCGTCGAGGAAGGCGACGAACTCTGATGAGCTTTCGGCGATGCCCACGTTACGAGCATGGGCAAGGCCGCGGTTTTCCGTCAGCCTTACGTAACGAATTCCGTCGAGCTTCGCGCAGACATCAGGCGTTTCATCGGTCGAGCAATCGTCAATCACCACCACCTCAATCTCGGATCCCGCTTGCAACACGCTCTGAATTGCGCGTTTCAGAAAATGCGCACGGTTGTAGGTGGTGATAACGACGCTTACTTTTGACATGAAGTCGCTTAGTATAAGACATCCGGAAAGTAGTCGGCCAGAATTCGGAATTAAAGCAGCTGATCTGCGTCTAAGATTACTGGACGCCGCTATTTTCTACACGCATGGAAGGCCGAGGATTATTTTGAGGGTACCGGATCGCAATCAGCGTTGGTTCCGGTCGATACGAACGTTCCAACGGGGACCGTCAAGTTGGTGCTCAATCAGTCTGGCATCTTTTTGAAGAAACAGAAGTGACGCGGACGCATCATTTCAGCTTCGCGTTTATAGTAAATAGATTTAGAGGCTCTTACTGCCAGCGGATGGCGCGGACGATATTCGAAAACTCGTCAGTCCAGACGCGCTCGCCTGCTCGCGCCTTGAGCCGCTGCCACTGCGTGTTGATCGATAGATTGCTGATCTCTTCCGGACCACGGGCCATCACTACCCACTGCGATGGATCCTTGCCCTCGAAAGAGCTCGGTTTCAAGTCGTCGAAGCCGATGCATAGAAGGTTCCGGCTCGCGGCGAGGTTGGCGAGAATTGGTTTCAAGTCGAGACTGCGGTTCGAAATGTGAAACGCCAGGATCCCGCCCTGGGCGAGTTTCGAGAGATAAAGATCCAGCGCTTGCTGAGTAACAAGATGCACCGGTATGGCATCGGAGCTGAAGGCGTCTAACACGATCAATCCGAATTGGCCGTCTTGCGCAGCGTGCAGATTCAACCGCGCATCACCTTCAACGATGTGCAGCGAGCCGCTCGCGCACGAGCGCAGGTACGTGAAGTATTGCGAGTTGCGAGCGAGGTTGATGACGTCCGGATTGATCTCGTAAAAGGTCCAGTCCTGATCGGGTTTAGAGTACGCGGCCATTGCGCCGACTCCGAGTCCGATCACAGCCACCCGAGGGTTTGCCGGAGCGTCGTTGAAAACAGCCATTATCTGGCCCAACGGTCCATTCTCGTGATGGTAAGACAGCGGCTCGCATTGCCGCGACTGTTCGACAAACTGACTCCCGTGAACAGTATTGCCGCTGTACAGAGTATTGATTCGGACCGTTGAGTCGGTAGTCACGCGACTGGTCCCGAAGAAGTTGCGCACGATGTGAAGCGTGCGGTCTGTGTGGGCGCTGTAGAAAATACTCGCCAGCATGACGGCCGTCAGGCCCAGCGCGAACCGAATCGATCGCTCGCGAAAGAAATGATTGATGATAAACAACGGAATGCCGACAACGACGAACACCTTGATTGTCGTTGAGCTGATGCGTAAGAACCCAACGAGTAATACGAGGCCGACCGTAACGATGTAGAGCCCGAGCGGATAAACGACATCGAGGTAATTGACACGCCGACTGTTCTCATCTCGATCCTCAACGCGTAGCAACACGCAAGCAATCACGATCGCCAGCGGATACTCAACTGTCGACTTGAACAAAACCGGCGCAATCAACACATTGAAAACACTACCGAGCGCGCCGCCAATCGCGATCCACAGATAGTATTCCGTCAGTTGCGCCACCGATGGTCTATCGCCGGCAAGCTGACGATGACACATCAATGCGGCGACGAAGAAAAATCCGAGATTCGCGAGGATCAACAACCACGTGGGTTCTGTCGCGCCGGACGAAAGGATGAGTGTTACGACCAGGGCGCCCACAACTACGGCGCGGTTCAATAATGCCGTCGATCCAAATTGCTTCCGCGCAAACGCCAGCACGAAAGTGAGGAGATAAAGCGCTAACGGTATCACCCAAAGCAGCGGCACCGACGCGACATCGGTAGTTATATAAGTCGTGACGCCCAACATCAGACTTGACGGCGCGAACGACAACGCCAGCCAACGCAGTCGCCGAACCATAGTTACTTCGTTGTCCGCCGCCGTCGTAGTTGATCTTGGAGCGGCCTTTGCCACCTTCGCCGGCGCTTTCAAAGCAATCGCGCACGTCAACGTAACGAGGATCGCGAACCCCACCCGCCATATCCGGTATTGCTCGTTCAACGCGAGACTCGGCTCCAACACCAGCGGAAAAGCAACGAGCGCGATTAAACTCCCCGCATTGCTCGCCGCAAACAGGAAATACGGATCAACTGCCGCTCGATGCTGCAACTTTGAAAACCAACTTTGCAGTAGAGGATTCGTCGCGGAAATGATGAAGAACGGCAGCCCGACTGAAAACAGCAGGTTCTTCAGCAACCAGAGCGTCGGCTTTCCATGTTGTGCGGCAGTGAGAACCGGGGCGTGAACGGGAGACAGGAAGAGATAGACCGCGATCAATAGTAAAAGAACGACGTGCACCGCGGCCTGTAATCGCAAGTCGAGGTATCTCGAGGACGCGACCGCATACACGTACCCGATCAGCAGCATGCTTTGAAAAAACAGCAGACACGTATTCCAAACCGCCGGCGATCCTCCGAGGAGTGGCAACAGAGTCTTGCCAACCAGAGGCTGAATCCAAAACAACAAGCCTGCACTGGTAAAAAGCGTGACGGAAAACAATAGCGGCGGCAGGTAACTGTAGGTCGATTCGTTTCGCGCCATTTTGAACGGGCGCATTCTAAGCTGATTCCGGACAGACTACTACAGCACCCGACAAGGTGAAATGAATGAACCGCAATTGAAACTCAATCGCTAAAAGAAACTAAAAGGTGAATAGTCTAAGGCCCACGTATTTTCTGCGACGCCCCACCAGCCGAAGTAGTTCCACGAAGCACTCGAAAAGCCGGTCCCGGAAACGTTTCGCTTGGTGACTATGGTGAACGAATTAAATCCGGAGACGATGTCCTTATAGCCGTCGCTGTCATAATCCATGATCCACGTGTATTGTGGACCACCCCACTCATTTGTCACCGGCCAATCTTCAGAAGAGAAGAACGTTCCCTGTGAAAGTTTCATGCGAACGTTCCCGGCGTCAGCCGACGCGATGTCCGAGCGACCGTCACGATTGAAGTCTGCGACCCACGTATAAGCTGCGCTGCCCCACGTGTTCGCGACACTCCAGTTCTGACTGCTGAAGCCTGACCCGGTGGAGATCTTCATGCGAATCGTACCGCCAACAGCGGACATGATGTCGTCTTTACCATCGCCGTTGAAGTCGCCGACCCTGGTCCATGCACCAGCAGCCCAGTCGTTTGTTACGGTCCAGGTTTGGTTCAAGAAGCTGCTGCCGGTTGAAAGATGCACTCGCACCGAACCCCCAATCGCCGATGCAATGTCGTCTTTACCGTCGCCATTGAAATCGCCGACCCAGGTGTAGTCGTTACCGCCCCAGAGCGGACCCGTCCAGGGCGCGAACGGAACCTGCACGGTGGTGATGGACCATGTTTGACTGGTGAAGCCCGTGAAGCCTGAGCCGGCATTTGAGAGTTTCATGTAAACGACGCCGCCCGACGCAGAGGCTATGTCGTCTTTATGATCGCCGTTGAAGTCGCCCACGCGGATCCATTCGGCGGCGCCCCATTCATTGGTGACAGCAAAAGGCCCAAGGTGCTGTAGACACCGTGTGCCCTCGGGAAAAATGAAATTGGCGTCTGTGGTCTTGATCTGCACAAAGCCCGCGTAAGGCGACGCGATGTCCAAACGGCCATTGCCATTGAAGTCTCCCAGGCGGATATAGCTTGTTCCGCCCCACGCGGGAGTGCCTCCAACCTGTATTGGGTTCTCGCAGCCTTGTGTCAGGAACGTATCGCTGCCGAAGTCGGTGTAGTACGCAGTGCCTAATTGAGAGCCGCCATCCACGGTGATGATCCGCGGATTGCTGTCGGCATACGCGGCGAAGACTGGAGCAAGCAACAATCCTCCGGCGATTAACCAGCACGCTATCTTCTTCATCTCAAATCCTCCGATTTGATGGGCAAGTATGAGTGGGTGGGAGGGAGGCTGAGCATATATCACACGCGACGCAGCGCTTCAATAAGCATGTCGTTGCGCAGCAACAGACGCCAATAGATTCCCCGCATCTGACGGATCTTGCGTCTCGGGTTACAATCACCCGCCATGTCTTACTATCTCGACTTAGAAACCTGGCCGAGGCGCGAGGTGTTTGAGTTTTATCGAAAGTTCGATAAGCCGTACTTCAATGTCTGCCTGCGGCTCGACGTGACGAACCTATTAAGTGCGCTGAAGAAGCGCGAGGAGAGGCCGAGTGTTTGGTTGACGTATCACTACCTCGCACTGCGCGCGGCGAACGACATTGAGCAGTTTCATTATCGGTTGCGTGAGGGGAAGGTGTTGGTCCATGAGGTTATCAACGGCGGGACGACGGTGATACTGCCGAATGAGACTTTTACGCTGGTGTACTTCGATCATTCCGAGAGTTATCGAAAGTTCATGGAGGGCGCGACGCGAGCAGTTGATGAGATAAAAGCCGGCGACTGGAAGTTTTTGCCGAAGCACGAGGACGATGCGCGTATTCATTGCACGACCTTGCCGTGGATTGCGTTTACCAGTTTTTCACATGCGCGACGATGGTGGGGCAGGGAAGATTCAGTTCCAAAGATCTCGTTTGGGAAGTTTGTGCAGGAGAACGGACGGACGTGGATGCCGTTCTCGGTGGAGGTGCATCACGCGCTGATGGACGGGTTGCATGTCGGACGTTACATCGAGCGCGTGGAAGAGATGATAGCGTCGCCGGAAACATACCTCGATTAGAACTACAGATCCTCCTAAATGCGTAAAGCGCTCGCAGCGATTCTATTGCTTCTGATTCTCGGAAGCGCAGCCGTTTACATTTTTCTTCGCTTCACTCGCAAGCCCGTGCCTACACCGCGTGCGTGGCACGCGAGTGTGCTCACAGTTGCCGGTGATGGTTCACCGGCGACGTTTGCCGATCCGTTTGGCGTTGCGATTGCGGACGATGGCTCTGTTTATGTCTCTGACGCAGGTGAGAAAAATCGGATTCAGAAGATCTCGCCCGAGGGAAGCGTTACGACGCTTGCGGGCGGCAGTGAAGGTTTCGCCGACGGCACCGGGGCGCAGGCGTCGTTCAATACACCGTCGGGGCTGGCGATCGATTCGGAAGGCAATCTGTACGTCGCGGATACGGGTAACAACCGCATACGCAAAGTTACGCCGCAGGGTGTGGTCACGACGCTTGCCGGTGATGCAACAGCAGGACACGTCGATGGTGCGGCGGCGCAGGCGCGGTTCAACGGACCAATTGGTGTCGCTGTCGACAGCGACGGGAATGTCTATGTCGCCGACACTTACAACGATCGCATTCGCAAGATCTCGAAAGAGGGTCAGGTTACGACGATTGCGGCGAATGAAATGTTTGATACGCCGTGCGGTGTTGCCGTCGCGAGCGATGGCTCAATCTTCGTCGCCGACACCGGCAACAATCAAGTGCGAAAGATTACACGCGACGGCAACGTTACGACGCTCGCCATCAATCACACCGATCTTTCACGGCCAGTTGGTCTGGCTATCACGCATGATGACCTCTTGTACGTAACAGAGCTTGGTAGAGCTCGGGTGATTCAGGTCACGCCTGATAACGTGAGTTATACGATCGCGTCTGAGTTTAGCCAGCCCAGCGGCGTGGCCGTCCATCCGAAAACGATGGAGCTTTACGTGACGGACAGTGGCAAATACCTCGTGCGAAAACTGGTCCAGCAAACGGACACAAACACTGCGGCTGCGACACACGCTGACATACTCCCGAAAATCACCAACGAAACGTTGGGCCAACAATCATTGCTTTGGCCGCTCGCTCCGCAACAGAGCCCGCATGAAGTCGTGGCGACGATGGGCGAAGTCCGCGGAAGTTTCGATTCGACCGACAGCCGCGATCACCTGCACAGCGGACTCGACGTCTTTGGCGCGTACGGCGAGACGGTCGTTGCGGTGCGCGACGAAAAAGTCAGCAGTCCGTTGCCGAACTGGGGGTTCGACTCGCTCAACGAAGGCATGCGCGTCGGCGTCGTGTCGTACATTCACATGCACGTTGGGCGGGATAAAGATGGAAAGATGTTTACCGATCCGCGTTTCATTCAAGTGAATGACGGGGAAAAAGTCGTCCGCGTGCGGATCAAGCGCGGCACGCGTTTCAGAGTCGGTGAGGCGCTCGGCACCGTCAACAAGATGTACCACGTGCACATGAACATCGGACCGCCGGGTGGCGAAGTCAATCCGCTGTCGCTTTCGCCACTGGGCTTTTCGGACGATAAGACGCCCACTATCGAAAGCGTTCAACTATTCGACGGCGCAGGATCGGAATTAAAGAAGCAATCCGAACGATACATCATTACTGGAAATGTGCGCATCGTTGTCGACGCGTACGACCGAACCAACATGAATCCCGATCGCCGGCGGCTTGGTCTCTACAAACTCGGTTACCAGCTTCTCAACGTCGACGGATCGCCCGCGCAGGGTTTCGCCGAGCCGCGCATCACGATCCTGTTCAACCGTCTGCCTGCCGACGATGCTGCGACGAAGGTTGCCTACGCCGGCGAGAGTGGCATCACCGTCTACGGCAGTGCGAAGACCAGATTCCTATATGAAGTGACGAACACCGTAAAAGACGGCGTCGCGACGCCCGGCATTTGGGACACGTCCCAGTTGCCGAAAGGCGACTATGTCCTGCGAATAATCGCCGCGGATTACTCCGGTAACCAGGCCCAGGACGGTCGAGACCTGAAGATCACTGTCAAATAAAACCGCCGATTTGCTAAGTTGCTTCGGCCCGCTCATTGTTGCAAGATACCCCTTGACGCAGAAGCCCCAGAAGCCCAAAACGATTCCCGAGGAATTGCCCAGCGATATTTCCCAATGCATACAACGTGCGCTTGCGGAAGACATCGGCAGCGGCGATGTGACCACGGACAGCATCGTCCCAACGGGCGCGTCGTTGCGCGGCCGCATCGTCGCTAAACAAGACGGCATCGTCGCGGGTCTCGCCGTCGCGGAAGAGGTATTTCGCACGCTGGATCGAAGCATCACTTTCGCTGCGAAAGTAGAAGACGGATCGCGAGTGACGAAAGGCGCGGTGCTCGTCGACATTGCCGGTCCGGCGCGGGCGCTGCTGACCGGCGAGCGGACCGCGTTGAACTTCCTCGGCCGCATGTCGGGCATCGCAACGCTGACGCGCGAGTTCGTCGACGCAGTCGCCGCAACAAGCTCGACGATTCTCGACACGCGCAAGACAGCGCCGGGTCTGCGCACGCTCGACAAACTCGCGGTCCAGCTCGGCGGCGCGAAGAATCATCGCACGGGGCTGTTCGACATGGTGTTGATAAAGGACAACCACATCGATTTCGCCGGCTCGATCAGCGCAGCCGTCGAGCGCGTCCGGGCGAGTGGGACCACGCTGCCGATTGAAGTTGAGACCCGCACGTTGGAGAATGTGCGTGAGGCGCTGGGACTCGGAGTCGAGCGCATTTTGCTGGATAACATGACAGCCGAGACAATGCGGACGGCGGTGAAAATCGTGAACGGCCGCGCAAAACTGGAGGCGTCCGGCAACGTTACGCTCGAAAACGTACTCGAAGTCGCGCAGACTGGTGTTGACTACATTTCGGTCGGCGCGCTGACGCATTCGCCGCGGGTATTTGACGTGAGTTTAGAGTGGGCTGGTTGATATAGAAGTTAAGACAAAAGTAGATGATCACTGATACGACCACTGACGAAATATACGAGAAGTTAAGCACGCTGCTGTCTGACACTGTGCCGGATTTCGAGCTGCGTCTGAAGGCGGAGCTCGCGGCCGAGATCAACCGGCTGAAGGTGGTGAAGAACGCGGTCATCCTGGGCCACAATTACATGGAGCCGGCGCTCTTCCATTCGATTCCGGATTTCGTCGGCGACTCGCTCGAGCTCAGTCGTCGAGCGGCTGAGACTGACAAGGACATCATCGTTTTTTGCGGCGTGAAGTTCATGGCCGAGACGGCGAAGATTCTGAACCCGACGAAGAAGGTGTTGATTCCGTCCGAGAAGGCGGGCTGTTCGCTGGCTGCGAGCATCACTGCTGCTGACGTGCGCGAGTTGAAGAGACAGTTTCCCGGCGTGCCGGTTGTCACTTACATCAACACGTACGCGGACGTGAAAGCGGAGTCGGACATCTGCTGCACGTCGTCGAATGCCGTTGCCGTCGTCAACTCGCTCAAGACCGATCGCGTGATCTTCATTCCCGACGAATACCTCGCCGGAAACGTCGCTCGCGAGACTGGCAAGAAGATCATCTTTCCGACGCGCGATCCGCTGAAGCGTTTTCCAAACGAACTCGACTACCAGATGATCGGATGGCCCGGACGCTGCGAAGTGCACGAGAAATTCAGCGTCGAAGACATCACCAACGTGCGCAAGCAGTTTCCGGACGTCGTGATCCTGGCCCATCCGGAGTGCAGTCCCGAAGTCGTCGCCGCGTCAGACTACTCGGGCAGCACGACGGCGATGATCCGTTATGTTGAAAAAACGCGCGCGCCGCGTTACCTGCTGCTGACCGAATGCTCGATGGGCGACAACATCGCCGCTGCGAATCCTGAAAAGGAGATGCTGCGCCTGTGCAGCGTGCGCTGCCCGCACATGAACCAGATCACGCTCGAAGACACGCTCGAGTCGTTGGTGAAAGAGCAGTACGAGATTCAGATCGACGAAGAGATCCGGTTGAAGGCGCTGCGTTCAGTCGAGCGCATGCTGGAGATCGGACGCGAAGATTAACCACGGATCAATCCGATGGATGACAAATGGACACTATTGAGGTCCTGATCATCGGTTGCGGGATCGCGGGCGCGACGACTGCCCTGCGGCTCGCACGCAACCCGCGACGTCAGATCACCATCATCACCCGCGCCCCCGACCCTCACGAATCGAACACTCGTTATGCGCAGGGCGGCATAATCGGCCGCGGTCCCGAAGACACTTCCGAATTACTTTTTGAAGACATTGTGGCCGCGGGAGCGGGAGTAACG
>DATANW010000433.1:0-11418 GCA_036266055.1 Pyrinomonadaceae bacterium
CCAGGACAGACGCTCACCACGCTGGCGCGGCAACAGCTCGACGCGGGGAACCGTCAACGCGCGTTATCAACGTTGCCCTCCGCACACGGGCAGAAGTCCGATCTCGAGTCGTTGCTGAGCACGCTGGGCCGGCTCTGGATCTATGGCGTACAACCAGACTGGACCGGCTTTTATAAGAACGAAATTCGTCACCGCATCCCGCTGCCGACCTATCCGTTTGAACGCGAACGTTACTGGGTCGAACCAGTCGCAGCGACGGTCAAAGCGGAGAAGCGTCTGCTGGAAGGCAAGCTGCCTGACATCGCTGACTGGTTCTACGCGAGTCTCTGGAAGCAAACACGACGTCCAGTGGTTTCGGTTTCCGAAGCAGAGTCAGCACGACAGGCACGTTGGCTCGTCTTGACGAACGGTTGCGGGCTCGGCTCGCAAGTCGTCGAAGAGATGAAAAAGCGAAACTGCGACTGCGTCGTTGCGATCGAGGGCGACGCGTTCGAACAACTCGCAGCCGGCACCTACAGTTTCAACCCAACCAGCGCGGACGACTACGAAGCTTTGTTTAGAGAACTCCGCGTAATCGATCGAGTGCCGACGCGCGTCGTACACCTGCTGAGCGTCACGCAGCGTCAACCGAACGTCACCTCAGCCGAAAGCTTTCGTGGCATTCAGCAGCGCGGTGTCTACAGTCTGATAACACTCGCAAAAACCTTGCGTGAACACAGTATTTTGGATTCGCTGCGGATCGACGTGATCTCGAGCGACGCGCAGGACGTCACCGCCGGAAGATTTTTATGTGCGGAGAAAGCAACGATCCAGGCTTTCTGCAAGATCGTCCCGCAGGAGTTTACGGGTTTCAGTTGCCGCAGTATCGATGTTGCCGGCGATGAGGCCACCGATGTCGCGCTTGCCGAAAGACTGGCGATGCAACTTGTCGACGAGCTGGTGAAAGATGCGGCTGACAAGGTTGTTGCCTGTAGAGACAACCGGCGCTGGGTGCAGATCTACGAACCCGCGCCGCTTCCCGAAGCGACTGCCGAGACGTCACTGTTCAAGACCGGCGGCGTCTATCTCATCACTGGAGGCTTGGGAAGGATTGGTCTTTATCTCGCCGTCGAACTCGCGCGTAGTTGGCACGCGAAGCTTGTGCTGGTCGGCCGTTCAGACTTTCTCACCAGAGACGAGTGGCAGAACTGGCTCGACACGCACGATGCCGCCGACGATCTGAGCGAGCTCATTCGCAAACGTCAGGAGCTCGACGAACTCGGCGCGGAGATTCTGCTCGTGCGTGCGGACGTGAGCAACCCCGAGCAGATGCGTGCAGCAGTGGACCAGGCGGAGCAGCGATTCGGCCGGATCGACGGCGTGATTCACGCGGCAGGCGACGACCGGATGAACACTCGGAAGTCGTTTGAAGAGGTCACTGAGGCCGACTTCGAGCGGATGTTCAAAGCGAAGGTGCATGGGCTGATGGTGCTTGCAGACGTGTTGCAGGAACGGCCGCTCGACTTTTGTTTGGTGATGTCGTCGTTATCGGTCGTGCTGGGTGGTCTTGGTTTCATGACCTCGGCAGCCGCACACTTTTTCGTCGACGCATTCGTGGCCAGGCTCAACCATGAAGGATCGACTTTCCCATGGATCACCGTTGATTGGGACGGCTGGCAAGAGGGAGCAGCCGCGGATGTCAGCAGAGGCGTCGCGCCGGAAGAGGGCTTGGAAGTTTTTCGTCGCGTGCTTACGCGTAACGCCTTCAGTCCGATTGTCGTCTCGACTGAAAACCTTCACACACGCATCGCCAAGTGGATCGATCTCGAGTCTCTGCGTTCTGTAGAGCGAACTGAGCAGAAGCAATCGTTTTCCGGGCATGCTCGTCCGAACCTTTCGAATGCCTACGTCGCGCCACGTAACGAGATCGAGGCGACAGTGGCGACGATCTGGGAAACGTTGCTTGGGTTCGAGCAGGTCGGGGTGTACGACAACCTTTTCGACCTCGGCGGCGACTCGCTGCTGATCGTCCAGATCATCTCGCGCGTCCGCGAAACGCTGCGGGTCGAGGTTCCTTTGCGCAGTGTCTTCGAAGAGCCGACTATCGCCGCGCTCGCTGAGAAAGTCGAGCAGCTCAGGCACGAGTCCAGTGCGGAAGTAAGAACGATTGCCGAGACGCTTGAACTCGTCGAGCGGTTATCGGGTGAAGAGCTCGGCACGCTCCTCTCGCAACACGAAAGTTAACACCGCCCGTTAAGGCCACTCCAAAACAAACACGGATTTTCAGCGAGCAAATGGCCACGAAGCTGAGTGCGGCACTGAGCACCGATAAAGAATCGCTGTCGCAGCGAATCGCCGAACTGTCGCCCGAAAAGCGCGAACTGCTCGACAAGCTGTTGCGCCAGAAAGGCATCGGCGCGTCGCGCGTAACGCCTATCCCGCGGCGTGCAGCGGCGGAGTCTTATCCAGTCTCATTCGCGCAGCAACGACTCTGGGTCTTGCATCAGCTGGATCCCGCCAGCCCGGCGTACAACATGCCGGAGTCAATCCGGCTCGGTGGTCCACTCGATCTACGGGCTCTCGAAGAAAGTCTCAACGAAATCATTCGCCGCCACGAAGTCTTGCGCACCACGTTCAGAACGACAGACGACGGACCGGTCCAGGTTGTCGCGCCACATCAGAAGGTGGCGATGACGCATGTGGACCTCGCCGAGCTGCCTCCCGCAGAGAGAGAAGCCAGGGCCCGTCAAATGGCGGAGATCGAAGCCTTGAGTCCGTTCGATCTGGCGAAAGGTCCGGTGCTGCGCGCAAGAGTAATTCGACTTGCCGAAGAGGATCACGTCGTACTGTTCACCGTCCACCACATCGCTTCCGATCTGTGGTCCATGGGAGTACTCGTGCGCGAGCTGATGGCCCTCTACGAAGCCGTCTCGCACGATCGTCCCTCGCCGCTCCCCGAGCTGCCGATTCAATATGCCGACTTCGCCGCGTGGCAGCGCGATTGGCTACAGGGCCACGAGCTCGAAAAACAACTCGACTTCTGGAAAGGACATCTTGCAGGCGCTCCCGCCGTACTCGAATTGCCAACCGATCGTCCGCGGCCCGCGGTACAGAGCTTCAACGGCGCGATCGTTTCATTTGACCTCCCGAAGCAGCTTTCGAACGACATCATGCTGATGACGCGACGCGAAGGCGTGACGCTCTTCATGTTGCTGCTGGCCGCTTTCAACGTCTTACTCAGCCGTTACACGGGGCAGGAAGACATCGTCGTCGGCACTCCGGTGGCCGGCCGCAACCGGGCCGAGACGGAAAACCTCATGGGTTTCTTCGTCAACACCCTTGCGCTGCGGACCAACCTCTCCGGCGATCCGGCATTCCGCGATCTGCTGGCGCGCGTACGCGAGGTCGCGCTCGGCACCAACGCGCACCAGGATTTTCCGTTTGAAAAGCTGGTCGAAGAGATCCAGCCTGAACGAAGTCTCAGCCACTCACCAATCTTTCAAGTGATGTTCGCGCTGCAAAACGTGCGCGCCGGAGCGCCGCTCGATCTGCCGGGTCTGAAGCTCTCGCCCGTCGGCGTGTCGGAACGAGTCGCAAAGTTTGACCTGACGCTTTTCACGCGCGAGACGAACGGGTTGATCGACGGCTACTTCGAGTTCAACACAGACCTCTTCGACCCATCCACGATCGAGCGCATGATCGAACACTTTGCGGTGCTGCTTGAAGACGCTGTCGCACGACCCGAAGCGCGCGTCTCATCGCTCCGGTTGTTGTCTCAAGCCGAACACGATCTGCTCGTCACAGGACTCAATGACACGCGTCGCGAATATGCGCGAGATCTCACCGTAGACCTGATGATTGAACGCCAGGCACAGAAAACTCCTGCCGCTGCGGCTGTGACGTTCAAAGATCGAGTAATGACCTATCAGGAGTTGAACGAACGAGCGAATCAACTCGCGCGACATTTGCGTGCGACCGGCATCGGCCCGGAGACGTTGGTCGGAGTTCTCCTGCGGCGCACGCCGGAGTTGATCGTCGCACTCGTGGGCGTGCTCAAGGCGGGCGCTGCCTACGTGCCGATTGACGCCGGCTATCCAAGAGAGCGGCTGAGTTCATTGCTGAACGATGCCGGACTGAAGTTTCTGATTACCGAAGATCTGCTGTTGCAAACTCTGCCGCAAACAGACACGCAAATCATCTGTCTCGACAGACATTGGGAACACATCTCACTCCAGCAAACAAGCAACCTGGCTTGTGTCACTCTCCCGGAAAACCTCGCGTACGTCATCTTCACCTCAGGCTCAACCGGCGTTCCAAAAGGCGTGATGATCCCGCATCGCGGTTTGACGAACTACTTGAGTTGGGCCGTCAACGAATACAGATTGAACGGCGGAAACGGCGCGCCGCTGCACTCTCCGATTGGGTTTGACCTCACCATCACGAGCCTCTTCCTGCCGCTGATCGCCGGCACCGCTGTTACTCTCGTGCCGGAAGACGACGGCGTCGAAGGCCTGCGCGACGCGCTCAACAGTCAGCAGGATTTCAGCCTGGTAAAAATCACGCCGGCGCACCTCGAAGTGCTCGCACACCTGCTGCCACCCGAACACGCCGCCGGCTCAACTCGAGCTTTGGTCATCGGTGGTGAAGCGCTGTTCGCCGAGGGACTGTCTTACTGGTTCGAGCACGCTCCGCAAACCCGTCTGATCAACGAGTATGGTCCAACCGAGACAGTCGTCGGTTGTTGCGTTTACGAAGTGCCAGACGGCGCACTGCGAAGCGGCCCGGTCCCAATTGGCCGTCCCATCGCCAACACGATCCTGCGCGTGCTCGACAACCACCTCCAACCCGTACCCATCGGCGTCAACGGCGAACTCTACATCGGCGGCGATGGTGTGGCGCGAGGTTACCTGAACTCTCCGAGTCTCACAGCCGAGAAGTTCATACCCGATCCGTTCGGTTCCCAACCCGGAACGCGGTTGTATCGAACCGGCGACGTTGCGCGTTATCTCGCCGACGGCAACCTCGTCTACGTCGGCCGTGTGGATACCCAAGTAAAGATCCGTGGTTTCCGTATCGAGCTCGGTGAAGTTGAAACAACGATCCAACAGCATCCGGCCGTTCGAGCCGCAGTCGCCTTCGTCTGCGAGGACTCGCGCCAGGAGAAGCGCCTCGTCGCGTACGTCGTCGCGAATGAGCAGACGAAGCTCAACGCCATCGAGCTGCGCAACTATTTAAAGGACCGATTGCCGAGCTACATGCTGCCGTCAAGCGTTGTCACTCTCGACGAACTGCCGCTCACGTCAAACGGCAAGGTCGATTACGACGCGCTGCCAAAACCCGACACGTGGCCCGACGTGCGGAATTCATTCGTTGCCCCGCGCAACCTCGTCGAGTTGCAAATCGCCGACATATGGGAAGACGTTTTGAACCTGCGACCTGTCGGTGTCACCGATAACTTCTTCGATCTCGGTGGGCACTCGGTGTTGGCGCTGCGCGTTACGGCGCAGATTGAAAAAGTCTTCGGCGTCGAGATCCCCCTCTCTGCGTTCTTCGACGGCGGAACGATCTCGCGGCTCGCGGAGCTCGTCTTGAATAAGACGCACACCCCGCCCAGACATCTCGTGCCCATCCAGAAGGGCGACTCAAAGCGTCCGATCTTTTTTGTCCATCCGATTGGCGGTGGCGTCGTCTGTTATGCGTACCTCGCGCGACGTCTCGGCCCCGATCAGCCGGTTTACGGTCTCGCCGCACTCGAGGTAGACGACCCGCACACGCAAGTCGCGACCATGGCTGCGGCGTACCTCGAAGAGATTCGCACGGTGCAACCGCATGGTCCCTATTACATCGGCGGCTGGTCCTTCGGCGCATATGTCGCTTTCGAGATAGCCCGTCAACTCAAGCAGCAGGACGAGGAGGTTGGCCTGCTCGCCATCCTCGACTCCGGGGCGCCGCACACCGATCAGCGACCAGACGAAGACGACCCGATCGACAGCGACGATCCGGTGATGCTGGCGCGCACGCTCGAAGGTTTTGCCAATGTCAAAGAGCCACTGCCGATCGACGAAGACTACGTCCGTCAACTCGCGCCCGACGACCAGTTGCTCTACATCATGGAGCAAGCGAAGAAAGCGAACATCATGCCGCAAGAGTTGACCCTCACACAGGTCAAACGCTCGCTTCAGAACTTCCGCAGCCGCGTGCGCGCCGGCAAAGACTTCGTGCCCGAACTATATCCCGGCAAGGTCACGTTGTTTAAGTGCGAACACATTGAGCCGAGGAATGTGGAAACCTTACAGGCCGATCCCGGTTGGGGTTGGAGCGATATCTCTTCTGAGCCGGTGGACATTCATAGTGTCCCCGGTTCCCACGAAACCATGGTCATCGAACCAGACGTGCGAGTTTTGGCGGAAAAGCTTAACGCCTGCATCGCACAAACCGAGATGGAGTGATTATGAAGATCCTTTACTTTCTCATGCGACACTCGCGCCGGTTGCTCGTGCTTGCCATTCTGGCCGGCATCATCAGTGGCGCCGCCAACACGGGGTTGCTGGCCATTATCAACTCCGCGTTGAACAATGAGTCGACGAAGACGACCCTGGCCCTGAGCTTCATCGGCTTGTGCCTGCTAGTGCCCATCTCGCGCATCGTGGCGGAGTTGCTGTTGGCTTACCTCGGCCAGGGCGCGCTCTTTCAACTGCGCATGGAGCTAAGCAAGCAGATTCTCGGAGTTCCTTTGAGAAAACTGGAAGAGCTTGGTCCACACCGGCTGATGTCTGCGCTCACGGATGACGTACCTTCGATCACGAACATCGTCACGGTGATTCCGATTCTCTGTATCAACATCGCCGTCGCGGTCAGTTGTTTGATCTACATGGCGTGGCTCTCGCCGGCGATGTTCGGAGCAGTCATCGCTCTGATCATCCTCGGCATCGTGAGTTACCAACTGCCGGTGGCGAAGTCGTTTACCTACATCCGGCTCGCGCGTCGCGAGGGCGACAATCTTTACAACCATTTCCGCGCTCTCACCGAAGGCATCAAGGAGCTGAAGACGCACAGCAGTCGTCGTCGAGCGTTCCTGGACGAAGTGCTAAACAGTACAGCGACTAACTTCAAGAAACACAACCTCGCGGGTGGCGCGATCTACACGATTGCGGCTAGTTGGGGACAACTGCTGGTCTTTGTCGTGATCGGCTTGCTGATCTTTTCGCTTTCGGGCTGGATTAGTGCTGACCGGGCCATCCTCTCAGGCTTTACGCTCGCCGTTCTCTACCTGATGACGCCGTTGCAGGTGATCATGAACACGCTGCCTAACATGGGCCGCGCGGGCGTCGCATTGCACAATATCGAGGAGCTGGGCCTCACTCTTACGCCGAGCAAGACCGAAGGGTACGCAGACGAAAAGCAGCTTGCGACTGTTCCTGCCTGGCAGAGCATCGAGTTGCGCGACGTCACGCATACGTATCAACGCGAAGGCGAAGACACTCAGTTTGTACTCGGTCCAGTTAACCTGACGTTCCGGGCTGGCGAGCTGGTTTTCCTGACCGGCGGTAACGGCAGCGGCAAGACCACTCTAGCCAAGTTGATGATCGGGCTCTACGCGCCGGAGGCCGGTGAGCTTTGGATTAACGGCCGGCTCGTCACCGAAGAGATGATGGATTACTACCGCCAGCATTTCTCGGTCGTCTTCTCCGACTTCTACCTGTTTAATACCTTCCTGGGACTTAACCCGGAAGAACTCGATGAAAAGGCGCGGCAGTATCTTCGCCAGCTTCAGCTCGAAGGTAAGGTTGAGGTCAAGGACGGCGCGCTTTCGACGACGAAGTTGTCGCAGGGACAACGTAAACGGCTCGCGTTGTTGACCGCTTATCTCGAAGATCGTCCGATCTATGTCTTTGACGAGTGGGCTGCCGACCAGGATCCTTACTTCAAAGAGATCTTTTACTACCATCTGCTTCCCGAACTGAAGGCGAGCGGCAAGACAGTCATCGCCATTACCCATGACGATCGCTACTACAACGTGGGCGATCGAATTATCAAACTCGACTCCGGCCAGATCGTCTACGACGATGCCGCGGTCATTACCGAAGGCGCGCGCGCTATGGCGGTCGCGCCGGTTCAATAGGCGTATTAGGCGTCACAAACACCACCCGGGTGGTGTTCACAAATTGGACTGCTTTTCTTGATTCTCGTAACTGGACAAGCCGGGTCAACGCGAATAGGACCATCAGAAAACGCGTTGACCCTGGTAAAACCCAAGTGCTAGAATTTCGGCACCTCCCGCCATAAAAATTGCAGTTCAACGACTTCGCCTCATGCGCCCAGTGACAAAGGAGAACCATGAGCACAGAAGAAACGGAAGATACTACCATCTACAAAGTGGTCATGAACCACGAGGAGCAATATTCCATCTGGCCGGCCGACCGGGAGAACGCCCTCGGCTGGAACGATGCCGGCAAGACCGGCACGAAGGCCGAATGCCTCGCCTACATCGAAGAAGTCTGGACGGACATGCGTCCGCTCAGTCTCCGAAAGAAGATGGCCGAGGCGGGATCCTGAAATCAACCAATGCTATTGGAGGTAAAAATCATGAAGTCGTTTTCGCGTCCGTTTTTGTGGGCTACGGTTGCAATACTGAGCCTCACTTGCCTCGGGGCAGTGCATGCCGCAGCCTCCGGTGCCGATGAATCGTCCGGCTTCTTTCGTCTGGAAATGTTGAGCATCTTCCCGATATTCGGGATGACGAAGGTGCAGGCCGGAATGCAGGACGAGATCAATAAGTCGTTCAAAGTGCAACCGGGAGGCCAGCTCACGTTGGACTCGGATGTTGGCAACGTCGAGATCAAGACCGGTAACTCCGACACCGTCAACGTCGAAATTAAACGGCGGCTCAAAGTCGACGGTCAGGCAGCTGACGAATTGTTGAAGAATCTCACGATTGATCTCTCACAGAGCGGCAATAACGTTAACGTGATCGTGAAGCTGGTTGACGACAACAACCAGACCAATCGTCGCAAGATGCAGCTGGATTTTCTGGTCTCGATGCCGCTCAACTTCAACCTCAAGCTGCGAACGGTCGGAAGTGCTAACGTCGGGCATGTACAGGGTACAGTGAATGCCTCGACTGCGGGTGGCAGTTTGACTATCGGCAATGTCGATGGTCCAGTGACCGCGCGGAGCGGTGGCGGCAGTCTGACGATCGGTAATGTCGTGGGCGACCTTGACGCGCGTAGCGGTGGTGGTTCGATCAACGCCGGACGCATCACTGGTCGCGTCACGGCGAATGCCGGCGGCGGCAGCGTGTTGATTGAGGAAGCCACTGACGCGATTGATGCGACCGCTTCCGGCGGCTCCGTCAAAGCTTATATCTCGCGACAGCCAAGCGCCGGCTTCAATATCAAGGCCGATGCAGGCAGCATCGATCTACGGTTAGCCGAGTCCGTTGCGATCAGCGTTGATGCGTCGTGCACTGCGGGACGCGTGACGACCGACTATGGACTTACCGCAGACAGAAACAACCACGGCGGGAGCTTGAAGGGTGACATCAACGGCGGTGGGCCGGCGGTCGTCCTGCGAGCATCTGCTGGAAATATTCACGTCCGCAAGAGTGGTTCATAACGGCGGGGTTCGTAACCGCCTGGTTCGTAACCGCTCGTTGTTAACAAACTTTCTTTGCCGTTCGACGGCTCGCCTGCCTGGGAGCCGCCGAACGGCATCGCAATCCGACCAATCATTCAGACCGTCAGTCGCGCCTCTTCCACGGAATTGAGCTATCTCCCGCGACGAGCGGAAAAAATCTTCCAAACAACTTAATCAACTGCCCTGATCTTCGACGCAGCTAACGGTGCGCAAGTGCCGCGAAACTGCGACGGGGAAGGGGATTCTTTTCGCTGCGCTCAGCAGCAGAGGTCGCAGTGTCAACGAACCTCAAGAGTGGAGGCAGACAGTCATGAACGAAATGAGGACTGCAATGTTGAGCGATGATGGGGTTTTATCAGCTATCGGCAAGACCCCGCTGGTCCGGCTTACCAACGTTTTCAAGAATTGCCATTTCAAGTTATTCGCCAAGCTTGAAATGCTTAACCCCGGCGGCAGCATCAAAGATCGCACGGCGCTCAGCATTCTTCGTAATGGGGTTGATCTTGGTCAGATCACCGCGCGTACGGTTGTAATCGAGTCGAGCTCGGGAAACATGGGCATTGGACTGGCGCAGGCGTGCGCGCTGCTGGGCTTGCGGTTTATCTGCGTGGTTGATCCAAAGACTACGCAGCAGAATATCCGCATCCTCAAAGCATACGGCGCGGAGATCAGTCATGTGACGGAACCGGATCCGATGACCGGCGAGTATCTTCAGGCGCGCATCGATCGTGTGCAGCAACTGCTCTCCACGATACCCGACAGTTTCTGGCCCAATCAGTATTCGAACATCTACAACGCGCGGGCTCACTACCAGACCATGCAGGAAGTGATCGACTCGCTGGGCCAGGTTCCCGATTACCTCTTCTGCGCGACGAGCACCTGCGGCACGATGCGTGGGTGCGCAGAGTTCATTCGTGATCGAAAGCTCAGGACGCAAGTCATTGCGGTTGATGCAGTGGGCAGCGTCATCTTCGGGGGAGAGAAAGCAAAGCGCCTGATACCCGGGCACGGTGCGGCGATCATTCCGCCGCTGTTCCAGGCCAACCTGGCTGATCGCGCGATTCACCTTAACGACATCGATTGCGTGATGGGCTGCCGGATGCTGACCCGTACTGAGGCGATTCTCGCGGGTGGATCTTCGGGAGCGGTAATCATGGCGGTCAAGAAGTTATACAGCCAGATTCCGAACGGCGCGATTTGCGTTGTCATCTTCCCCGACCGCGGTGAACGCTATCTCGACACGATCTACGCTGACGACTGGGTGGAAGAGCATTTCGGCAACGAGGAAGTCCTCTTGAGCGCCGCCGCAGCACCGAAAGAAGAGTATATCGTTACCGTTGCGTGATTAGTTTTGAAAATCCGCGTTTGGTGAAATGCGGATCAAGAGAACCATAGAACTCAGGAGCATTTGTCGTGTCTGATTATTCTGCCGCACTCAGTGAGCTCTCGCCCGAGAAGCGGGAGTTACTGGAACTCATGCTGTCGGAGGAGGCGACAGCAACCGAACCTCTTCCGCTCTCCTTCGCGCAGCAGCGTTTATGGTTCATTGACCAGTTAGAGCCGGGGAGCTTCCTTTACAACATTTGTTCGAGTGTGCGGTTGCAGGGCCGTCTCGACGCCTGGGCGTTAGAGCGTTGTTTCGCTGAGATCGTGCGACGACACGAAACGCTGCGCACCAGGTTCGCGACGGTCGATCGTCTGCCGGTGCAGGTCATCGCCGACGAGTCGGAGTTAAAGATTCACACCATAGAACTGGATCGGCTGTCCGAAGCTGAACGCGATCGCGAAGTTCAACGACTAACC
>DATANW010000434.1:0-4525 GCA_036266055.1 Pyrinomonadaceae bacterium
TATTGATGTCTCGGCTTTCCGAAGTAATCGCCGAAGGCCTGGGGAAGAACTAACGCGCGCTTGTTAAAGCTTCTCCTGAGCTAATTTGCCCCGCTGTCCAGATTTCTATATACTCCGCCTAGGTTTTTGGATCAGATTTTCGGTTCCCGAGACCTTCAAAGAACCAATTGTCCGTAAAACGATGGGTTAGCGACCGATCCGCAGCAGCAATCCACTGCGGAACAATAGCTGCAAGAAATAAGCTCGAAATTTGCAGCGTTCAAGCACGGAATCCAACAGCAAAATCGGAGTTGCACGACCGGAAATACCGGACACCGCCTTTCGTTCGCTCCAGTAGCTCCGCGCACCTCCAATCTGTACAAAAGACCTTCCAGCGGAGGAATCTATGAAAAGTAAGAGTCTTACAGGCTATAACTTTAGGCTTTCGCTTGGTGCATTTGCGGTGCTAGTGCTCTTGTGCGGAAGTGCTTTCGGCCAAGGTCAAGGCCTTTCCGCGATTAGAGGCAGCATCAAGGATCCACAGGGCAGCGTAGTGGCCGGCGCTTCTGTCACCCTGACCAACGCGGAAACGAACTCTTCCCGCACCACGACTTCAAACGACAACGGTCAGTTCGCTTTTGAAGGAATTCAGCCTGGTGTCTACAAGGTCGATGTCGAAGCGAAGGGTTTCAAGAAATCAGCGCTTACGGACGTGAAGGCCCTAGTCTCCAAACCGGTCGACCTCGACGTCGCGATGGAGATCGGCGATATCACGCAAACAGTTTCAGTATCGGTCGGAGCCAGTGAAGCGCTCATCAATACTCAAGACGCCAGCCTGGGAAACAACTTCATTTCCCAGCAGATCACGCAGCTCCCGCTCAACGCGCGAAACGTTGCAAACCTGCTGAGTTTGCAACCTGCGGTGACCCCCTCCGGCTACGTGGCCGGCGGCCGCAGCGACCAGGCGAACATTACGTTGGACGGTGTTGACGTAAACGAGCAACAGACCGGCGACGCGTTCAGCCCCGTGTTACGCGTCAGTCCTGACACGGTTGAAGAGTTTCGTGTAACAACCACCAACCCCAACGCGTCGCAAGGTCGATCGTCAGGGGCGCAGGTGGAGCTGATTACAAAGCAAGGTTCCAACGATTGGCACGGAAACGTGTTCGAGTACCATCGCAACACGGTTACCACCGCCAACGATTTCTTCAATAACAGCACGATCGACCCGGCTACCGGCAAATCGATTCCGCGACCGACGTTGTTAAGAAACAACTACGGCGGAACACTTGGTGGTCCAGTTGTGAAGGACAGGTTCTTCTTCTTTTACAATTACGAAGGACGGCGGGACGCCCGCCAGGGCACAGTTAACAGGATCGTACCGCTGGCCAGTCTTGGGCAGGGTCTGCTGAAGTTCACTGCCCGTCGGCCCGATGGATCGCTCGTTCCAGTGACGCTCACCACCGCTCAACTCAACCAGTTGACGACCGGCTTCAACAACACAACGAATACTCCTACGGGGAATGCCGTCGTCGATGTTAACCCCGTAACGGTCGGAATACTGGCTGCGGCAGCCGCGAGGTATCCGGCGAATAACTTCCGCGTCGGCGACGGTGTGAACACGGGTGGCTTCCAGTTCAACACGCCACTTCCCGTCGAGCTTGAAGCGCACGTGGCTCGCCTCGACTTCAACATTACCAAGAATGCTCGCCACCTTGGTTATGTCCGCGGTAATTATCAGCAGGACGTGACTGGTGGCGCCTCACAGTTCCCAGACACTCCTCCTACAAACACCTGGAGCCATCCACTAGGTTTTGTTGGTGGATATACATGGACCGTATCGGATAACAAGGTCAACAACTTCCGGTACGGCTTTACTCGTGAGGCGTTCACCAACCAGGGCGACTCGTCTGACAATGCGATCACGTTCCGTAGCGTGTTCTCGTCAAATCTTTTTTCGAGAGGTTTCAGCCGCACGACCCCGGTCCATAACTTTACGGACGACTTCTCGTGGATTAAGGGCGACCACACCATGGGCTTCGGTACGAACATTCGTATCGTAAGGAACAACCGCACAAACTTTGCGGCGGCGTTCGACAATGGCATCACTAACCAATCGTTCTATGCTGGTTCCGGCAACGTGGTCTCCAACCCGATTAACGCATGGCTTCCGTTTCTGACCGGCCTTCCGGTAGGCACGACTATCTCCTCCGGTACGCTGGTCAATACGCGACATGCGTTTGCGGCTATGCTCGGCAGGTTGTCGCAGTACACCGCAAACTTCAACTTCGGTGTTGACGGCACGCCGCAACAGGCCGGTGCTCCAGTTCTTCGCAGTTTTGCAACTGAAGAGTACGACGTCTATGGGCAGGACATTTGGAAGATGAGAGACAATGTCACGCTGACGTATGGTCTGCGCTACGGATTGAGCCGGCCTGTTTACGAACGAAATGGTTTCCAAACGAGGCCGAGCGTTGGACTCCAGGAATATCTCGACAAACGCTTGGCGGCAGCAGCGCAAGGTCAAAACTTTACCGAACCTCTGACCGTCTTGCTTGCTGGGCCGGCACACGATGCTCCGGGTTTCTACTCACTCGATAAAAACAACTTCCAACCTCGTGTCGCGATTGCCTGGTCGCCGGCGTTTAAGACGGGTTTCCTTTCTGACGTGTTTGGTAAGGACCGGCAGTCGACATTCCGTGGTGGCTTCGCGATCACAAACGACTACTTCGGTCAGGCGCTCGCGGTGAACTTCGACGGCAATAACACCCTCGGGTTCTCTTCGAATCAAACGCCTTCCGCCAACACTTACAACGTAAGTAACAACCCCGCTCCGTTGATCACGGGTCTGGGAATGGGGATTCGGAACCTGCCGGGAATTACACCGCCAGGTAATCTGACGTTCCCGCAAACGCAGCCCCAGGATTTCGCCCGACGAATTGAAGGCTCGCTGGATACAAATCTGGTCTCGCCGATCAATTACAGTTGGAACGCCACCTATGGCCGGCAGTTTGGTAAGGGCATCTATGTCGAGGCTTCTTACATCGGCAGGATTGCACGCAATCTGCTTGCAACCCGCGACGTAATGCAGATCAACAATATCGTTGATCCGAAGACTGGGATGGATTGGTACGCGGCAGCGGGAATTCTCGAACAGCACCGCGTAAACGGTACGCCGGTCGCGAATATTCCGAACCTTCCCTACTTCAATAACATTTACGCTCCGGGACTGATCGATGACACCTTCTTTGGTTTAGGTCTAACGAACTCTCAGGCACTGTATGCGATCATGGCCGGCGGCCGAGCCCCCGACTGCGACGCGGTCGGTTGCTTTGATTTTGGCGACGACTGGACGTTCGCCCAGGACATACTCGATGAGTTCACAGGCCGCAGGATCTGGTTCCAGAGCCAATACGGCGCGCTTTCGGCGTTCGGTACCATCGGCAACTCCGATTACCACGGAGCCACCGTGAGTGTCCGTCAACGCCTGCGCAGCTTGACCTGGGACTTCAATTACACCTTCTCGAAGTCGATCGACGATGCTTCCGGTCTTCAAACCAGCGGCGTGTATGGTTCAGCTTTCATAACCAACGCACTGCGGCAACGTGACAATCGTGGAGTTTCGGACTTCGACATCACCCACATAGCCAACTTCAATTCCATCTGGGACCTTCCGTTTGGGCGTAATCGTCAATGGCTGTCGGACTCGAACAAGTTCGTCAACGCAGTACTCGGCGGCTGGACGTTAACTTCCATCGTCCGTTACAACAGCGGACTCCCGGTAAGTTCCCCGGTCGATATCGGCGGATGGCCCACCAACTGGAACGTTAGAAGCTGGTCAGTGCCGATCAGGGAGATTCAGTCCTCCCCGAGTCGCGGTGGCAACGGCCGGCCCGCAAACCTGTTTTCGGATCCCGAAGCTGCCTATAACAGCTTCCGCAGTCCCGCGCCGGGTGAAACTGGTGCGAGAAACATTCTGCGCGGCATGGGATTTTTCACACTCGACGCCGGACTCTATAAGAGCTTCTCGATGCCCTGGAGTGAGAATCACAAGCTGACGATTCGTTGGGAGACTTTCAACGTCACCAATAGTCAGTTCCTGACGGGTAACGCGGACGTTACAAACGGGCTTGACCCACAGTTCGGGAATCCGCCCGCGACGTTCTATAACTTCACGAGCATTCAGGGAACACCAAGAGTCATGCAGTTTGCGTTGCGCTATGACTTCTAGTCGAAACTGAGTGTTTTGGTTTTTCATGCGGGCTGGGACTTCGGTCGCAGCCCGCTGGTTTTTTGGTCCAAGCCTGTCTCGCAGTCCGGCACATCACGATAAGGACGGATCTCTTCCTTTTTGAGGGATAGATCGAGGAGGTCTCCTTGTCGAGAGCAGATGACATTCTTGAAGATGTTCGGACCACCAGTCGAGGGCAGCAGCGACTGAATTTTGGTCCTGTTTCACGAGGTTGAGTCATCGAACAAACTGTGTTTTTATTGCGCGCACGGAGGTCCTTCCAATGACACGTCGACAACGCATCACTTTGCTCAT
>DATANW010000435.1:0-10374 GCA_036266055.1 Pyrinomonadaceae bacterium
GCGGTGCGTTTGCCGGGAGTTTTAGAGGGCATCAGCAGACGGATTATGCCGAAACGAGCTCGGCGGCCTTACGCTCGGAGCGCCACTGTTTGCGAATCAGCTTCGGATCGAACGGATATCGGGTGCGATCGCGCAGATTGACCACTTCGTGCCGCACGCGCGCGGCGATCAATCGATACGCCTCGGCCCGGGCCATGCCTTTAGTCATCTCTTCCAGTTCTTCGATCTCGAGGAACCGGCCGATGCGCGCGCCGATGTTGCGGTTCTTGATGATCGTCGTTCCCTTTGGCATCGCCTCGTACGTCCCGTCAAGAAACATCGGCAGGATGCCGACGCGAGCATGCAACGCGAGATATCCGACGACTGGCTTGTAGTCAGCCATGATGCCCGTCATCGAGCGCGTGCCTTCCGGGAAAATGAGCGCGTTGTAACCCTGATTGAGGAACGAACGTGCATGACGCAGCGACTGTCGCAACGAACCAGTGCGTTCCATCGGCACGAGGTTCGTGAAGTTTTCCATCACCGCGCGCTTGTACTTCGTGTCGAAGAAGTAGTCGGCAGCGGCAAGCGCGACCATGTCTTTGCCCGCTTCGCCGAGGGCCATCTTCGTCAGTCCCATGTCGAGGTGCGAAGAGTGGTTGGCGGCGACGATAAAATTCGTGTGCGGCGGAATGTTCGACTGTCCTTCGTAATATGTCTTGAGGAACTGGTCGTACAGGAAACGTTGCAGGAAGTCGCCGGCTTTCGTCCCCGCCGTGCGAATGAACGACGGAACATGGATCTCGTCATCCTTCTCCTGCTCGTCGGGCCTTACTTCTTCTTTGACCGCGGCAGCGCCGCGACGACTCACGACAGCCGTCAACTCGCGAACGTCCTGTACCTCGTTGAATCGTTCGGGCGCCGAGATAGCGCCGCCGGAACTTTCGATCGAAGTTGCGAGTTCGACAAACATCAGACTATCAAAACCGAGATCGCTCAACCGCGTGTCGATCGTCACTTCCGCGCGCGGACGATTCGAGACGTTCGCGACCAGACCCATCAGCCACACCGAATCCGCGTCCGCCACTTCGCGTGCGCTCGCTTTTCGTCCGGACTTCGAACTCTGTTCGAGCGACTCCATGATCTGGACCACTTCGCGCCGTTTTACTTTCCGTGTTGCGGTGCGCGGAAGCTCGACGTCGGTGAAGTGCAGTACTTTGACGCGCTTGTAATAGGGCAGGGAAGCGGACACTTCGCGGAAGTGCTCTTCGACCAGGCGCTGCAGCGCCGCGCGTGAAAGCGAGATGTCATATTCGTCGTCGGCGACTACCAGACACGCCACCTTCTCGCCGATACCGTCCGGCAAACCGACGATGCTGAGTTCTTTCACGTACGGCGAATTCAGGTAAAGCTCTTCGAGCTCGTCCGGATAGACGTTCTTTCCGTTCGTATCGACGATGATCTCTTTCGAGCGGCCGACGAGATAGAGATTACCTTCGTCGTCGACGCGTCCGAGGTCGCCGGTGTAGAGCCAGCGTTCCACGAGCGTTTGCTTCGTGGCGGCTTCGTCTTCGTAGTAACCCAGCATGATGTTTGGACCACGCGCGATCACCTGGCCGACGCCGGTCGAGTCAGGGTCTGCGATCCGCACCTCGACGCCGGGAAGCGGCTTGCCAACTGTTCCGCTCAACATGCGGTTTTCCGGACGTGTCACGGTCAACACCGGCGACGCTTCGGTCAAACCATAACCTTCGAGGATGGTGAAGCCAAGACCGTAAAAGTCGCGCTGGATCTTCTCGCTCAACGCCGAGCCGCCGCTGATGAAGTAACGAATGCGTCCGCCGAGTCCTTCGTGAATCGGATAGAACAACACCTGTCCGGCGTTGACCGCGGTCTTGTCGCGCAGCCACGCGTTGCCGCGAATCAGATGGTCTGCCGTTTTACCAATCCAGTCGCTGCGTTCGTAGAGCCGGTTCCTGATGCGGCGATGAAGCAGTTCCCACAGCGCCGGCACGCCGACCATGCCGGTCACGTGGCCGTTCTTGATTGCGCGAGCGAGCGCGTCGCTGGTGAGTTCCGGCAGATACGTGATCTGCGCGCCACGACTCAGCGGCGTTAGGAATCCCGTCGAGAACTCGAACGTGTGATGCAGCGGCAGCACCGACAACACACCGTCGCTCGTGCTCATATCGAACACTGACGAGAGCATCGACACCATGCTCGTCAGGTTGCGATGCGAAAGCATCACGCCTTTTGGTTGGCCGGTCGTGCCGGAGGTGAAGATCAACGAGGCGACGCTCTGCGCGTGGGCCTTCTGCGGCAACAGTGCGATGCGCTCGTCTTCAGTCTGCTCGTCGGGCAGCTCGAACACCTGATCGTAGGTCCAGAAACGAGTGAGTCCCTGTTCTTTGAGTCGCTCTTGCAGATCGGGATGGTCTTCGACGATGGCCTGGCTCGTGATGATGCCGGCTGCGTTGCCGGCGCGGGCGAAGTTAAGAATCTCGCTGGTTGAGCTCTCTGGATCGCACGGGATGCAGGTCGCGCCGGTTTTCAGCACGCCGAAGTACGTCATGCCCCATTCGGGTGCGTTGCTGCTGATGAGCATCACGCGGTCGCCCTGCTTGATGCCGTGGCTGGCGAGAAAACCCGCGACGCGCGTGGCGAGCTCGCGCAGGTCGGCGTAGGTGTACTGTTCCTTGCGGCCGTCGCGCTCGATGCGCATTGCGACCCGCGTCGCGTGACGTTTCGTCGACGTTTCGAAGAGTTCGAGCAGGTCGCGATAGGTGTAGACGCGTTTCGGTTGCGCCCGCATCTCGTCTTCGAGCGTCGGGAACACCCATTTCGTCAGACCGGGCAGGTGAATGTTCAGCCAGTAGTCGTACCAGTCAAACTTTTCGGGGTTCCATGTCAACAGCGAGCGCTCGTCTTCACTGATGCGGTCAAACAGTGAACGGACGTTCTCCGAACGAAACACATAAGCGTTTTCGATCGTGAACGGCTTGAACATGTCGAACGCTTCGGTCGTTTCGCGCGTCAGCTCTTCGACTCGCTCGACGTTGGTCTTGACCAGATCGATCACCTCGCCGACACGACCACCGCCCCAGCGCGGACGTACGCGATCGAGCAACGACGACGCCTTCTTCGCCGCCGAGTTGAACATCGGCACCGAAGTTCGATCAAACCGAGTGGTGGACACCGGCCGCGGCTCCATGCGCGCGGCGATCTGATTGAAAAACTTGACGCCCGTTTCTTTCTCTTCAAAGTGCCGGCGCTTGTCGAGGCCGCAGAGACCGATGATGCGCTCCATGTTGTTCGCGTTGGAATCACCGGTTGCTGCCTGGAAGACGAGTCGCGGCTCTTCCACACACGCCTGGGCGGAAACGGCGAGCATCACCGACGCGACCTGGTCCACCGGAGTGATATCGAGGATCAGTTTCTCGTTCGCGGGAATCTGCGTTTGACCTTTGCGGATCAGAAAGATGATGGGCGCGGTGGTCGTGAAGCCTTCGTTCCAACCCGGGAACGGATACGACATCGCCGACTCGACGATACTCGGCCGCACGATGCTGCGAACGACGCCAGTTTCGGCGGCGACGAGTTGTTCGCCGAGCGACTTCGTGTACGTGTAAATGTTGGGCCAACCCCAGTACGCCGCACGTTCGACGCCGAGGTCAGTCAGGCGTGTTCGCGTCCAAACTTTTCGTTCGCGAGCGACGGCGAGTCCGAGTGCGTCCGGATCGTCGACGTCGCGTCCTTCTTCGAGTAAACGCTTGCGGGCGGATTCACGGAAACGCGCGGCCATCATCGCGTCGCGCGCTTCGTCGCGCACGCGATCCGCCAGTTTCGCGCAGTCGGCGATCTCCTGTTCTACCGAGAACTGGACGCCCTGCATTTCGGGTTCGTTGTGACGCGGGAAGTAGCCGATAACCGGATCGCTCTCCCACACCGCACCAGAACGATTGCCCGCGACGAAGCAGGTCGAAACATGCACCAGCGCGGGCCGTTTCATCCGTTTGGCAAACGCGATGACGTTTTGCGTGCCGACGACGTTTGTGCGCAGACCGCTTTCGAGAGTTGGATTGAAGGTGACGTTCCCGGCGGAGTTGATGATGATGTCGATGTCGTCGGCGATGGCCTGGGCTTCTTCTTCGGTGTAACCAAAGTTCGTCTCGGCGATGTCCCCGCCCCGCACGATGACTTTGTCCTTAACAAAACCCTCGAGCGCGCTGCCGTAACGCTCGCGCAACGGATCGAACGGCGGCGCCGTGATGATGTTGTTCCAGAACCGCGTTTCCGACTCTTCCTGCGAGCGTGCGCGCACCGTGAGGTAGATCTTTCCGATGTTCGGAAAGCGATGCAGCAACATGCTCAGCGTCACTTTGCCGAGAAAGCCCGTGCTCCCGATCAGGAAGATCTTCCGATCCGTGTAAATCTCTGTCGGTGAAAACTTCATAACGGATCCTTACTCCATATCGGCAACGCCGATCATCGGCTGATGCAGCATCGTGATCTGGGCTGAATTGCCCATGTAGCTGCGGGCCATTGCGATCGCTTCGGTCAGATTGTCGGCGCGCTCCCAACCCAGCATCGCGGGCACATGCGCGTTCTCCGCGCCGGCGGCGATCACGCGGCCCACGTGCTGTCGACCGTTCTCGCCCCAGTACCACATGAAAAACGGATGCGCGCCGTGGTACGCGTTGCCGCGACGATACATCTCGATGTAGCTCGGATTGTTTGCAAACTCGCGCTCGTACTTCTCGCGCAGCGTGAAAGCGTCGCGCGTCTCCGGCAGCAGGCGATTGAAAAACTCGATGTAGCTCGGATGAAAATCGTGATCGAACTCATCGTAGCAAGGGTGATTGATGATCATCACGCCGCCCTTCTTGAGCAGCGGCTTGTTGCGATAGAAGTTGAAGTGGTAACCCAGCGCCATGACCTGGACCAGCAACGGATTCAGGATTGAATAGACGTTGTACGGCGAGATGTCGGGAATGCCGGTGATCAAAATGTCGGCCTGCCCGCGGATCGGAATCGCGTACTGCTCGAACCCCTTCGCGACGATCTTTTCGTGCACCGGTTCGGTTTTGCCCGCATGACACGCGATCATTTCGTATTGCGACGGACGCGAGTGCAACAGCTTGCGACGCGCCTGACGCGGCAGTTTGTTCATCGCGTAGCGCATCGCTTCAAACTTCATGCGATCGAACGCGCTGAAATCGTCTTCGTTTCGGAGTAGAAAATCCATGTCGGCGCCGTACATCCGGTTGTTGATGGCGGTCTCGATATGGAAAACGTTCAGTTGCTCGTCGACGATCTTGCCGAGTTTTACGACCTTGTGGTTCAACGCCGAACGCGCCGGATCCATGTAGCTGTCTGAATCGCGAATCGTCTGCGGATCGTGGTGCATGCGCAGCGATTCGTAATCGCAGAGACCAACAGCGACTGACTTGTGACCGCCGTCCATCGGCACGAGATTGATATTGACGTAGATCAGCAGGTCGCTCTCCGCCGCTCGCCGGTTTAGAACAAGTGGCTCCTTGTGTCGCGTCTCGCCGATCTTGATCAACCCGTCGGCCCATTCAGCGTCGTGGTTGTAGTAACGATCCGGATAGTAGTCGGCGAAGATGCGCGGCCCGGCCATCCGCTTCATCTCCCACTCGGTCATCTTCCGGTGCAACGAGTTGGCGATGATGATGTGAACGTCGTCGACGCCGTGTCCGGCGAGCATGTCGCAGACGATCTCGAGAATCGTCTGGCGAATATCGGGCGTAGCCATCGGCGGCAAGGGAAGACTGATGTCGTCGACGGCGATCGTCACGCGCATGCCGGGTTCGAGCTGCGCGAACAACGGATCGCAACCGTGCGGATGATTGAGAGCGTAACGGATCGCGGCTTCGCGATTCGGCAGTCCCTTGATCGACGGGTTGGGATAAAGAACACGCGTGCCGATCGGCAAGTCTTCGAGAATGAAGTCTTCGCCGGAGGGAATGATGCGCGGCGCGCTGTCGCGGTCGATGTAGATGACCGATTCGTGCGTTTTTCTTCTTAGTTGAAGCGCCATAACCTTTCAGGCTTTGTGTGACTCTACCTTAAATCCAGTATCGGCCAATCGTGATGGAGCGCGGTTTGTCGCAGTCTCATGTCGGGATTGATCACGGCCGGGTGACCGACAATCGATAACATCGGCAGATCGCTCATGCTATCGGTGTAAGCGTAGGAATCACTCAGGCTGATCCTCTCGCGCTCGGTGTAAGTCCTGATCCAGGAGGCCTTCGTCGCCGCCGCCATGACGGGTGGCAACAGTCGTCCGGTCGCTACGCCATTCACAAACTCGAGCCGGTTCGTCACGTACTCGGTGATTCCAAAGTGGTCCATGAGCGGCTTGACGGACAGATCCAGCGCGCCGGTGATGACCACCTGACGCAGCCCCAAACTGCGCGACTTTTCTATCAGCTCGTACGCGCCCGGAAAGACGGCCGGCTTGATTACGTCTTCGAACAAGTCCTGGGCAAAGTAGCGGAGCCGATCCTCGGATTGGCCCTTGTAACGCTTGAAGTAGAGGTCGTTAAAGACTTTTCGGCTATACTGGTCCGTGATCGCGAACACCGGAAGGCTCAGAAACGTCGCGGCGCTCATCTTGAAGCTGGCCATCAGACCCTGCTGCCGGCCGGCGTAAAAGGAAAGCGTGTGCACCAGGTTGGTGCTCACCAGCGTGCCCTCGAGATCGTAGAATGCTGCGCCTGCCAAACTCTCTCCTCCAGTGACTCGGTGAGCACTATACCGTATTCGACTTGATTGGAGAACCGCGAACGCAAAAGTATTACACACTGTATAGCGACACTAGACAATCGGAGGCTATTGAATGGTAAATCTTAAGAAAAGCCAGCAAAAACTACGATCTGCGCTAATTGGATGCGCTGTTTTCTCTGTTGTTTTTGCGGGTATTTCGTGCGACCGGGGCGGCTCTGAGACGACAACCAGCCTGGCTGGCGGAAACGACGCCAAGGTCGCGGCGGACCGGATGGCCGAAGCGGAGCCATTGTGGGACGGGCGCGAAGATTTGACCAAGGCCAGAAGCGCCGTGGCGGCGTTGCGGCAGGCGCGAACCGCCGATTACGGGAACTACGAAGCCGCCTGGAAACTCGCCCGAGCCACCTTCTACGTGGGTGATCACACCGATAACGACACCGAACGCGACAACATGTTTCGCGATGGCACTGAAGCCGGAAAGGCGGCAGTGAAGTTACAGCCCGACAAGCCGGACGGGCATTTCTGGCTCGGTGCAAACTACGGCGGTGCTGCTGCGCACAGCACGATTGCCAATCTTTCGAGCTTCAACGACATCAAGACGCAGATGGAAGCGGTGCTGAAGATCGACGAGAGTTATCAGGGTTTCAGTGCTTACCTGGGTCTTGGCAGGTTGTATCTCAAGGCGCCGCGCGTTTTTGGCGGCGATACTTCGAAAGCCATCGAGTATTTGGAGAAGGGCGTCAAGCTGAGTCCGAAAAACACTCAGATGCGCTACTACCTGGCGGAAGCGTACGAGTCGAGCAACCGCGACGCCGACGCGAAGAAGCAAATTCAGGAGTTGATGGCCGTGACTCCCGATCCGCAGCACACGGCCGAGCACAAGGACGCAGTTGAAAAGGCGAAGAAATTATTGGAGAAGATCGCAGCCGCCAGCCGTGAGTAAATCCGGGTTACTTATTTAAGCGGCGAATCTCTTCCAACGTGCGCTTGTGTTGCTCCAGCTTTTGACCGGCTTCCGCGAATTTACCCTGCGACATCAGTTTTTGATAGTCATCAAACTCCTGAATCGCCCGATCAACTAATTGTTGCAGCGACTGAGACGGTGAAGGAGATGGTTGCGCGGCGCCTGGCTGTTGTGGCGTCTGCGCGGATGACGGTGGCGACGGCTGTGCTGCCGCTTCGCCGAAGAGGTTGTTCATTGCTTCCGTGAACGTTTGCCCGTAGGCCAGCTTCTCCTGCGTCGCCATCACGACCAGACGCAGTTCCGGCATCGGACTCCGCTCGGCCTGCAAGTAGATGGGCTCGACAAACATCAACGAACGCCCGATCGGTATCACCAGCAAATGCCCGCGAATTACTCGCGAGCCCTGCGCGTTCCACAACGTAAACTGGCCCGACAGTTGGGCATTCTGGTCGATCCGCGACTCGATCTGCGTTGGCCCATCAATCAACCGCGAGCTGGGGAAGTTGTAACCCACCAGCTTGCCGTAGTTCTCGCCGTCACTGCGGCCGGCCATCCAGCCGATCAGATTGTTACGATTCGCGGGCGTAAACGGCAGTATCAGCACAAACTCGTTCTTCTGCTGTTCACCCGGCAACTGCATTAACACAAAATAGGGATCGATGGCCGCGGTCTGCTGCTTACCTTCGTTGTTGAGCGTCACGTGTTGCGCGACACTCCACACGTCTTCGCGCTGAAAAAACACCTTCGGATTGTGCGTGTGATAAAGACTGTAGACCTGCCCTTGCGCGCGTATCAGCGTTTCGGGATAACGAACGTGCGCGCGCAGATCGGCGGGCATCTCACTCGCGTCGCGAAAGAGACCCGGAAAGATCCCGCGATACGCGGCGAGCAGCGGATCCTGCTGGTCGAAAACGTAAAAATGAACGGTGCCGTTGTAGGCGTCGATCACCGTCTTGACGCTGTTGCGAATGTAATTGATCGAGTTGTCCGCAACGTCGTGATGCGTCGAGTACGGGAAGTACGACGATTCAGTGTAGGCGTCGATCATCCAGAACAGGCGGCCGTCGCCGCTGACGACGATGTAGGGATCTCGGTCGTAAATCAGAAACGGAGCGACGCCGTTGACGATCTCCCGGATCGTGCGTCGCATCAGCACGCGGCTCTCGCTGGTTACATCGTCAGAAAAAGGGAGCTTTGAAAGGTCGCCCAGGCCCCACGCCAACAACATGCGCCGGCCCCACCCACCGACGCGAACGCCACCCGTGCCCTGATAGTTCGTCGTGGCGTTCGTATCGCCCTGCGGATAATCAAACTCCTGCTGCCGCGTATTGACATAAACGTACCGGTCAGTCAGCTCGCCAAAATAGATCTCCGGCCGCGTGACTTTGATCTCAGGCGCCGTGGACTGGACCGGCATGTTTGACAACATGAACTGCGGCAGTCCCTCGGGCGTGAAACCGTTGGCGGTGTTCATCGTGATGCCGTAGCCGTGCGTGTAGATCAAGCGTTCGTTGATCCAGTTGCGCGACTGCGACGGTAGCTTTTCGTCGTTGATCTCGCGCGGCGCCGTCATCATCTGGCGCGTGTGGCCGCTGACGAGGTAACGATCGACGTCGACGTCAGGAAAGTCGTAGTAGGTGCGGATGGCCTGAATTTGTCGCAGCGTATCCTGGAGCGCGCGCCAATCCCAGAGACGAATATTCTCGAGCGTCTCGCGGTTGTTGTTGATGTCGATCGCGGCCGTCGAGGGTTCGGGATCAAACTCGCGCGACTCGATTTGATCGAGTCCGAAACCGCGGCGCGTCCACTCGATGTTGTGACTGATGTACGGCGTTTCTCGTTCGAGCTCGTTTGGTTTGACGATAAAACTCTGAACATACGACGGTATCACGACCACCCCGACGAAATAGACGCCGATGGGAATCGCGAGCGCGATCAGCAGCAGGCTGAAACGACGCGCTGCGAATGCGTTCACGAGCAAGAGGATCGCCGCGATTATCAGTGCGATCGAAACGAAGAGCAGCGCCGGGAGCGTGTAGTTAGCGTCGGTGTAAGTGACGCCGGAGAAGGTGGCGTGGTCTTCCCACAGGAACGGGAAGCGCGAAAGGTAAGTGCGCCAGCTCAGCACGAGCAGAAACAATGCGAGCGCGCAACATACGGCGCGAAACGCGGCGCCTGAAGACCAGCGGACGCTTGGCTTCAAAACTGTTTGCGGCAATCCGAGCAGCGAATACGCGAGCGCTGCGACGAGTATGATGAACGTTACTCCCATCAGCCACTCGGTTAGCGCGTCATACAGTGGCAGTGAGAACAAGTAGAAACCGAGCGACTTGCCGAAGATCGGATCGTGAACTGTCGTTGGCGGTTGGTGCCAGTAAAGTGCGAACTGTCGCCAGTCGTCTTTGAGTTGGAAGCCGTAAATCAGTCCGACGAGTATCGACACGCCCCAACCTAGCGGGCGAATAAATTTCGCCGGTGAGAACTGAACCGGTTGGTTGTTGAGAATGATCGTGCGGCTCTCGAATGCCTGCGCGCCGAAGAGTCGTTGAAAGAGCAGAAACGTCGCGCTCAACAACAACGCGGTTAGAACCGCAAAAACGGCGAACAGCGCCAGCTTAATTTTCAAGACGTACCAGAAGACAGATGCGTACCCGAGTGAGTCGAACCAGAGCGCGGAAACA
>DATANW010000436.1:0-14526 GCA_036266055.1 Pyrinomonadaceae bacterium
TTTTCGGGAACCTTGTTCTCCTCCGCAACGCGAACACCGTTGACGTACTGCGACGTGGTCCGGCGAAAGTCTTTCACGCCGCGAAAACGAGAGTCTGCTTTAGTCCTGCTTTCAGCCCAGTCGCCGAGACCGGTCGTTTCCAGCAACGCGTCGAAGTCGCACGTCTGCAGCGGCGCATCGCCGACGACAACTTCCGCGGCTTCAGTTTGCAAAGCTGCATTTACGACAGCTTTGACGACCGACTGGTGCGTGATCATCGGATCCATGCCGCCGGTGCTTTGATTGTGATGCAGTACGAAATTTGGCTTGATCAGCACGCGCGCGCCACGCGGGATCAAATCTCCGAAGGGTCCGTTTCCTTCACGCGCCCAGCCAAGCAATGAACCGAGCCGTTCGACGGCACGGGCCATCGTCGCGCCGTCCTCTTCGCGATATGCGTCGACGGGCGTTTCAACTAGCGCCAGGTTCGAGTTGAAGTTGGCGTTCATAGATTTACTTCACTTATTACGGGTCGCCACTTATTCGACTTTGTGCGGACCACTGATTCTTTTAATTCGATCTTGATCGGCAGACCTCGCAGATTCAGCTTCAGAGTCTGTTCAATTCCGCTCAAACTCTTTTCATCGAATTCTCGCTGCGGAACAATTTGAAGTTCTACCGAGTAGTCCGAACGTTGGACCAGCATGAACTCGCGCACCGGATAATCCTTAAACATGTGCGGAAACTCGATGCCGTGAATCCAGCCGCCATTCGGCAACGAGATACCGTCGAGTGCCCGGCCGATTACTTCGGGCAGCGCGAACGTCGGATGCCCGGGTTTGCTGCCTGGGCCGAAACGGCCGACGTCGTCGATGCGATAACGAATCATCGGCATCGCGTCGGCTTGCAGCTTCGTGATCAGAATCGGCGCTTCCGGCTGCGACAGTTCCGGTTCGACGAGCGTGTATGGCCAGTCGATCGTGAAGTCGAGCCCGTTCGCCGGGTCCAATTGAACACCAAGACAGCCGGCATCGCGCGAGCCGTATCGCTCGTGCACGGAAACGCCAAACGCCTCGCCAATCAACTCCCGGTGCCTGGACCACAGCTTCTCGCCGCCTGTGATCAAACAGCGCGTCGGATAAGTTGGTTTGTATTTTCTTTCGAGTATGTGCTCAGCAAGCCGGCCCAGTGCACTGGCGTAGGCAATGATGCACGCCGGACGGAAACGCTCGAGCTCGTGGTGATACTCGTCCAGTATCTCAGGCGAGAGCCGGAAACAGTCGAACCAGCGAATGTTCGTAACAAAAGCCTGGTAACGATCGCGCAGACTGTCAGTCGCTTTCGGATCGAGATGATGACCCCAGAACAACGCGGTCCGGCTTCCCTCGCGAACACCCAACATTTCGAAGAAGTGTTCCATACCGCTGTCACGCCAACCGCGTTCGTTTGGTCCTAACCAGATCTCGGTGGGAGCGCCGGTCGAGCCGCCGGTGCTGTCTTTGCGGCGCTGGTCGGCCGGGACTGACGACGCGAGTAGCTTCACTCCAGCTTCACGAACATCGTCGCGGTTCAGAATGGGAAATTTGGAGAAGTCGTCGAACGTGAAGTCACTGTAGACGTCGATGTTGTTTCGATCGTAGAGGTCGCGATAAAAGAGGGTCTCTTCGTAAGCCTGGCGCACGACAGTGCGCAGTCGTTCTTCGATCCAGTTACGGCGTTGCTCGTCGGACCAGCCGGCAGTCTCACGACGAAACCGAAGACCTTCGTTGAATGCCTGTTGCGTCGGGCGCGTAGCCGAACGGGTGGACCGCTGCAGACGTGAAAACGGAGTCAGCACATGAAGCGACAAACTGTCATGAATTCCGCCGATCAAATCCATCTCACTGACCTTATTTCCCAACCGTCGCGCCGCCGATCAACCGCTGCGTATTCTTGGAAAACGGCGCCAGCCAACGCTCGCGCGCGAATCCATCGGCCGGCGGAAACTTCGCCAAATAAATCCGGTGCAGACAGACGGCATAACCCACCAGATAATAGACGTACCACTGATACGCGACCGCGCCAAAGAAACTGGCAAACATGAAACCGACGATCGCCGCCTGGAACGCAATCGCCAGGTAGTGCAGCGTCCTTTGATCGGGACTCGTGTCGGTTTCGTTTTCGATCAACCGCATGCGTCTGAGCGGGTGGACCAAAAACATGATGTAAATGACCATCGCCGCGATGCCCAACTCGGACGACACCTGCGTGTAGGCGTTGTGTGTTTCCAGATTGCGCGGCGACTTGTAATGAAAGTTTCCGATGCCGACGCCGAAGATCGGATATCTGAGCGTTACCCAAAAAGAACGCTTCAGAACTTCCGTGCGCTGACTCGACGAGCCAGTGACGTCGGCGGCGGAATTGAAGATCGTCGAGACACGGCTTGTAAAAGCCCCGGGCGCGAGCCCGATGAATAGAATCACGGCAAATACGAGCGCAACCATGGTGGCCACTCGATTCTTCTTGCCCAACCTGCGAACGAGTACGAACGTCATCGCGACGAGACCGATGAACCCGCCGCGGGAAAACGTCACAGTGACGCCCGCGACCATCAGTGCGGCGATGCCGAAATAGATGAGCCGCTTCAGTGGATTACGCGTGATGAGTCCGAGCCCAACCGTGATCGGAATCATCGTCACGAGGTGCAACGCGAGATCGTTCGAATTTTCAAAAAGCCCTTTGATCCGGCCCGCGATGCGAAGATCGTGCGTCTCAGCGGCGCCGACCGAAAAAACGCCCGCGCGATAGTCGTCGAGAGCGTTGATGGCCAGATAAATGCTGACGCCAAGGATAAGAAAGATCAGCAGCTTGAGCCGCCACTCGGTGCGCACGACGTTGACGAAGACGATGAAGATAATCAGCGTCTTCAGTAGCATGTCCGTGAACGTCTTCCACGCACCACCCGGATCTTCGGCCATCGGCATCGACAACAGCGCCGCGAGTCCAATCAAAAGCACCAGGTTGATCTCTCTGGGCCGGTCGGTGAGGTTACCTTCAAGACTGAGCTGAGTTGCAAAGTAAATGGCGAGCGTGACCACGCCGGTGTAATAAGCCATCGACGTGAACGACGAAAGCGCCGGGATCAGCTCGTAGGGCCGCAGGTAAAGAACGATGCTGAATATGAACAGGGCGACAAAACTGAGAGTGTGTCCGCGCCGGCGAATCCAGTTGCCGGCGCTGGTCATCAATGAGGAATCACGCTTCGTCGTCTGGGCGACGGGCGGCGCGGGAGCAGGAACAGGTACGTATTCGGGATCGTCAAAATGTTTGAGTTTTCCCGCTTTGGGCCAGGCTTCGATCTTGGCCGCACTTTCCCGGTCGCGACCGCCGCGGCCGGGAAGAATTCCCTCATAATCGAATGCGTCAGACTTCATCAGAACACGGACTTACGGATAAGCAACCACGCAGAAGAGCTTGCCGACCTTGGTGATTTCGTGACGGCTGAATCCCGCCTCTTTCATCAGCTTGTTGATGCGCCCGGCGCTGTAGAAGTAAACGTCGCAGCCTTTCATCGTCAGGCGCACTTTGCGCACCGGCGCTCGCCACGTGTACAACCGGGGAAAGGCCATGATCGCCTTGTCAGTGCTCACCTCGCGCATTTTCTTGAGCACCGGCAGCGGGTTGCTGATGTAGTCGAAAAGCCCGATACCAAAACTCACGTCGAACTTCGAATCCGGGTTGTACTCCAGCAGATCAGTCTGAATGAAGGTGCAGATATTGGAGAGATTCTGTTCGTCGCTCTGCTTCTTGCACAGACCGATCATCACTTCCGCGATGTCGATGCCCACCACTTTCGCCGCGCCTTTGCGCGCCAACTCAAGCGAATAAAGCGCGTTGCCGCAGCCGACATCCAGAAACGTCCGGCCTTTGATCGGCTCACAGTTCGCGATGGTGAACTGGTACCGCTCGTACATGTCTTTGCGAAAGATCTGGTCGAGCGTGTTGAAAAACTTCGACTTGCGATGCGTGTAGATGCTCTGGAAAGCATCAGCCTCACTGTTCCAGAACGCACGCTGGGCCTGAATTTCGTTATTCAAATTTGAAGCACCTCTCTAACCGTGGTGAATTGGAAATCGTTGACCAGCCGGCCTAGCCGCCGCTCCGTTTGATCTAAATTGCGATAGTGACGGAACTTTTGAGAACGCGACAAATTTTTTATGCGCGGCTGTTCCGGGTCGAGCTCCCAGGGATGCAGGTAAAACACCACCGCCCGGCCCTGTTCGTTAACTTTACTCATGCAGTAGCGCGTGTATGCGTACGGAAAGAGACGGAAATAACCGCCGCCGCAGAACGGAAACCGGCGGCCAAACATCTCCAGCACGCTCATCGGAAACTCATAAAGCTTCTCTGTGATCTTGTACGGACTCAGCGGCGCGTCGGCGATGCCGTAGTCGGGATGAAATCCGACCGGAAACACTGACGAGTCGTATTGAAACCCATATTTTTCGAGGATCGGCAACGCCCAGCCTTTGGTCGCGTTGACCATTGAAAACGACGGCGCGCGAAACCCAATCGGCTGCGACTTGATGCCCGTCTTCACAATCGCCTCGAGTGCCTTGCCGAGGTCCTCGTCAAACTCTTCGGGCGTGATTTCCGTCAGCAGCAGGTGGTTGTAACCATGGACCCCGATCTCGTGACCGCGCGCTTCGACTTCGCGAATCAGATCGGGCGCGCGCTCCGCCACCCAACCGAGAATGAAAAACGTCGCGCGAACGTTGTGACGGTCCAACAGGTCGAGGATGCGCGTAGTGTTCGCGCGCACGCGCAGATCGCACTTGTCCCAGTCGTCGCGTTTGATCGCCTGCGCGAGATTGTGCACGCAGAACCAGTCTTCAAGGTCTATCGACAGTGCATTCTTCATGCGGTTTATTCGCGGCTCGGTTCCCAACGCGTGTACCTCTCACCGGTCAAAAACTTAACGAACGCGATCAACGACGCCAGGTTCGTGATCACAAAGTACTGCGGCAACGCCAGCAAGCCGGACGTCACGCCCAGCTTTTCGAGCATCCATGAAACCAGCGCCGCCAGGTAAAACGCGACCTGCATCACAAACACCGCCGCGTAAAAAGCGTTGCGCGTGGCCAGAAACGCAGACGCAAAAAAGATCGCGATTAGAAACACCGGGACCAGGTAACGCATCAACTTATGTGACCACAATTGGACCGCGTAAAACCCACTGCGGAACGGATTCAGTACAGCGCGGTTTCGCCAGAGGTCCGAGAACGTCTGCGAAATAATGCGAACACGCGCCGCCAGCTCTCTTTTCGCCTGGCGGTTCGGTTCTTCAGTGCAGACCGCCTCGGGAACGTAAACCGCTCGCAACCCCTGTTCCACCATCGTCGTCGCGATGATGAAATCGCTGCAAGCCTCGTTATAAAGCGGAATATAAGCCGATGCGCGCACTGCGTACATGCAGCCGCAAACGCCGATCAGCGAGCAAACAGCGCTCTCGTGTTTCTTCAAAAAGAACTCGTAGTTCCAATATGACTGAGTACCTGAACCCACGTTCGAGTCTTTGTCGTCCTGGTAGATAACGCGTCCCGTCACGCAGCCGACGCTGCTGTCGGCAAATGCCGGAATCATCAATCGCAGCACGTCCGGCCGGTAGTGCGTCGTCGCGTCCGAGAAGACGATGATCTCGCCGCGCGCTTTTGTGACGGCGGCGTTTTGGGCCGCCGTCTTGCCGTGTCGTTCTTCCTGGCGATGCAGCCGAACACCGCGCGCTGCAAAACTGCGCGCGATCTCGTCAGTGCGATCGGACGAGCAGTCGGACGTTACGATGATCTCGAGTTGCGATGGGGGGTAATCGAGCGCGAGCGTGTTTTCAAGTTTAGCGGCGAGGTCACGTTCCTCGTTGTAGGCAGCGATTATGACCGTGACCGAAGGGGTCCAGTGGCCGCTCTTTACGGGCTTCGGCCGGAGCCGGCTAAGAACGATGAGCAGCACGGGATAGCCGACATAGGCGTATCCAATCGCTGCCACACTCAACCAAAAGATTGCCTCCACTGTCGCCGCACTCCTCGTTAAACTCGGTCACATTAAAGCAGAAAGCTGCGGCGTTTGTTAACGCAGCAGCCCCAAAAACACAGATTAGACGGATTTGCGCTAAACCGCGACCTCTTTCTCTTCGATCTCAAAAACCAGGGTCTTGACGTGCTCTCGCAGGGCCAGCTCGAACTGCTTCGCCTCTTCCACCTCGCTGAAGGACAGCGCCCGCAACTCCTGCTCAATGCGCCGGCGGTAATCCGACACCAATGAATCAGAAACGCCTAATGCCGCCGCAACTTCCAGTTGCGTCGAGTGATCGGGGCTCAAATAGCAGTACCAGAGCACCCCGATAATCCGGTTGTATTGCTTCACTTTCCCGCGCACTGCCTCGTTCAGGCTCGCCAGAAACTGGTCTACGTAACCGGCAGCTTCCCGCTCCGACTCGCGGCGCAACAGCCCTTCTTCGGGGTTCTCACGCTTGTCGACCGGCTCGTAGCTATTGCTGTTTTCATTGTCGCTGTCGTCGCCATCCAGCGGGACCAGGTAGATGTCCATTACCGGCAGCCGCGACATTACGAGACTGCGCAAAGTGCGGACGTCTACCGGCGAATCGACCGCGTCAAGTACCGAAACAATCAGGTCTTCAAGGTCCGGATTGCTGATGACGACCTGGGAATCGCCAGTGCATCCGACCATTCGGGTGTCTCGCTGCCGGACCGGAATAATTTGTACGCGCTGTTCGACGTCGTGCGCGCCACGGCGCGATTTGTCGTCGTGCCACTCGCTCAAGCCATAAACACGGTCGGCCAAACGGCGATGCGGTTCGTCGTCAGTGCCACTCGAATCAAAACGACGGAAATTGGGGCTCGACTGGATCAGCGTCGAGATGCGGCGGGCGAGTCGATAACTTTCAGGGTGGCGTTTGCGCAGTTCCGCCGTGAGGAGGTTGGTGAGTTCGATCTGACTGATCTCGCACTCGATCTCGTAGTCAGACATGTCGGTGTCGAGATAGTGCTCGAAGCGATTTTTGCTGAGCAGTTGGACAAACAGTTCCTGCGTGAGATCGGTGTACGCGGCGCCCGCACCCTCTTCAACGAGCAATCCGGCGCTGCGTGAAGCGCGGACCAGCGGATGATGCGAGACGATGCGATGCAGGTCGGTCCAGAGTCGATTGACGTCTGACGAGCGGAGACTGTCGACCCACTTGCCGCTTTTCGCTACGCGGTCGGCGCGGCGCGTCCTGGCCGGCGGACGTTTGTCCGCGCCTGCTGACGCTGATTTCTGGGGATCTTCACTTATGGATTTCACGTTGTCCGTGCGCCCTGTTTGTCGTCTGGTTTGGAGATAGGGGTAGTACCCAAAATCGTGCCGGATGGACTGCTAGAGGTGATTTTTGTTCCGCGAGTGAGCGGCCTTGGTGTTTCCTGGAGACGTCAGAGACGGAGTCGTCTCATGACCGACGCGAGACATGGTAACAGCATTTTAAATAACGAGCAACAAGTTTTTACATCAGGTAGTTAGGCGGGAAAAGCTTAGGAAAAGTGAAGAAAAGTACTGGAATGAGTGGTGGATTCGGCGTATGTGTAGGGTGAAACACTCGGAAAGAAATGAAGCGCTCACAACCACAGCTCACATTCAGAAAAACGGCCGCATGTCCTGCGTCTGCGACCCTGCTCGCCTTCCGCGATTCAAGGCTGTCGCCGATGCTCGTTACGCTGGTCGGGCAACATTTAGCGTCGTGCGAGTTTTGCAGTGCCGAGCTGCCTCTGCTCGCACATCACCGATTGGAACGCGGATCTGCCAAAACGCCGGAAATCCCCACAAACCTCCGGATCCTGGCGGAGTCAATCCTGGCCGAACACGAAAAAACGCGGGTTTAGTTGTAGAGCGACTCGATCACGTCGGCGAAGCCTTCGTCGATGACGCGGCGTTTTACTTTCAGGGTGGGCGTCAGTTCGCCGCCGTCGATGGTGAATTCGTTTGGCAGGAGGGCGACGCGGCGGATGCGTTCGTAGTCAGTCAACGAAGACGTGAGCGACGCGATGTCCTGCTGCACGATCTTCACGGCGGCCGGGAGTTTCGAAAGCGAAGCGTGGTCTTTCGGAACGTCTTTTTCTCCGGCTTCGGCCAGCGCCTCGTTCAAGTTTTCCCAGTCCGGCACGATCAACGCGACCGGCTGCTTCCGCCCGGCGCCAACTACAACCACCTGACTCACAAACTCGCTCTGCTTCAACAGACTTTCGATCAACTGCGGCGCGACATATTTCCCGTTCGACAACTTGAAAAGATCCTTCTTGCGATCGGTGATGTAGAGCCGGCCCTGTTTGTCCATATGACCGACGTCGCCGGTATAAAACCAACCGTCTTTGATCACTTCGGCAGTCGCTTCCGGCTGACCGTAATACCCACGCATTACGTTTGGACCACGAACCAGAATCTCACCGTCTGCGGCGATCTTGAGCTCGATCCCTTCGAACGGAATGCCCACCGACCCAACATGATTATTACCAGGACGATTAGCGCAGACGATGCACGTTTCAGTCGCTCCATACCCCTGCAGGATCGGAATTCCCGCCGCGAGGTACGAATACGACAGCGCCGGCGACAGCGGCGCGCCGCCCGAGACGAAATACCGCAAACGCCCACCAACACCTTCACGCCACTTTGAAAAGACCAGTTTGCTCGCGAGTCCCTGTTTCAAACGCAGTTGCGGCGAGATAAACTTTCGCTTGTCTTTCAACTCACCGTAACGCTGGCCCACCTCGAGCGAGCGCATGAAGACGCTCTTCTTGAATCCCTTTTCCGCCATCCCTTTCTTGATGATCCGGTGATAGACCTTCTCAAACAGTCGCGGAACGGCGGTCATGATCGTCGGGGCGACCTCGCGCAGGTTCTCGCCGACCTGATCGAACGAAGCGGTGTAATGGACGGACACGCCGCAGTAACAGAAAACATAAAACCCCGTGCGCTCGAAGATGTGCGACAGCGGCAGCACTGACAGTGCGACGTCGGTGGGCTCGATCGGCAGGCCTTTCCCAATCGACTGCACGTTGGACATGAAGTTGTTGTGCGTCAACATCACGCCTTTCGGTTCGCCGGTGGTGCCCGAGGTGTAGATGATCGTCGCGAGGTCGTCAGGACGAACCACGCGGAGATACGCATCGAAAGCTCCGGGACGGTCGGTCGCGTGTTGCCGGCCTTTTTCCTCCAACTGTTGCAGCCCCATCGCGCCCTCGACGTCGTTCGCAACCTCCGCGTCGAAAAAGATCAGGTGATCGAGTTGTCGATTTTCCAGCGCTGGTAGCGCGTGTTTGAAGAGGCGGCGGTTGGAGATGAAAATAGTTTTCGTGCCTGAGTCGGAAAGGATGAAGTCGATCTGGTCGACTGCCTGGGTGGTGTAAATGGGCACGTTGATCGCGCCGAGACTCAGGATCGCGAGATCCACGATGGACCATTCCGGACGGTTCTCGGATAACAACGCCACCCGATCGCCGGGACGAATTCCCTCAGTTGCCAGTCCAAGCGCGACGTTCTTCACTCGTTCGATAAACATCTCCGCGGAGATCGGATGCCACTTACCGTCGGCCCGGTAGTTGAACGCGTCCGGTTTACCGTACTTGAGCACGGCGCCCAGAATGACACCCGGTAAAGAAGAAGGTTCTTTCGAAGTTGATTCGGGGATACGTGCGGTTTTAGCAGCCATAGATTTTCTTAATCCGTGCTTCCACTCGAGCTCGACGATGACCTGCGCCGCCGCTTTCTGCTGCTTCGCGGGGCGTCTTCGACGCGGCCATTGATCGTCGCGAGCGCAGCCAGCACCAAAAAGAGCAGCGCGTTTGAAGGCGTATGTAACGTGAAGTCGAAAAAGCTGTGCACGAGGACGGCGAAACACCCGCCCAACGCCGAAAGCGCAACTCCTCGACGAAAATCGTCGCGCGACCTCGCGCGCACAAACGCACGGTAAAACAGCAGCGACACAAACGCGAGCGCCAGCGCCGCGCCGATGATGCCGCCGTCCGACAACACCTGCAGGTAATCGTTGTGTGCCTGCTCCAGTCGAAACAGTCCGTTACGCGTATCGAATTTCGTGTAAACGACGCCGAACGCGCCCAGGCCGGTGCCGATCAGCGGATGCGCCTTGATGATGTCGAGCGTCACGGACCAGAAGTGCGCGCGGCCCGTCGTCGGATCGTTGGTGTTGACGCTGTCGACAATCAAGCGATTCAGCGACATCTCACCACCCATCGTCAGCACGCCAATGAACAGCCCGACCAGCAACGCCGCCGCCAATCCGAGTCGTACGCCAACTGCTTTCAGCCGGCTGGTGCGCCGATGTCGATACTCGTTGTGCTTGCGGAAGATCGCAGTCACGATGACGAAAAACATGATCTCGGCGATTAAACTGATGATGCCGCCGCGCGATGCAGTCATCACCAGCGCGACGCCCATCAACCCCGCCATGAAGATAAACAGCAGCTTCTTTTCCCGATCCACAGCGCCGGCAAACAGCAGCCCCAGCGGCAACGCGATCGTCAGCTCCATGTAACCGGCGAAGTGATGCCGATTGATGAACGGGCCAAACGCGGTGCTCTGGCTGAGCTCGCGCATCCAGTAGACCTTGGTCGGGCTCGTGAACGACTGCGTCAGACCAAAGATAGCGAGCAGGAACCCGAAGATCATGATCGTGCGTACCATCAAGTGGAGCCGGTGCGGCGTATCGATGAATACGAGTGTCGCGGAAAAGTAGATGAGCAGCGTCGCGAACTGCACGAGCACGAGCCGTGTCGCGTACGGATCGAACGTTAACGAGTTCGAGAGTCCGAGTGCGAGGGCGGCGTCGTTAGTCATGTCACGAAGCGGCAGTAGCTGTACGATGCCGAGCACGAGTGCGCCGAGCAGCGGCAGTTGCAGCACATTGCGGCTGACGCGCAATGTTCCGAGCCCCCACGCGTCCAGCACCCACAGGATCAGGATCGTCAGTCCGCCGAGATTGAAAAGTCCCTGGGCCCAGTAATGCACCGTGCCGTAGGCCATCGTCGAGGTCACGATCGCGACGCAGATCACGAGAAAAGCGAACCGGCTTGCGAGCGTGTGCCGGATGCGATAGACCTCGCGATCCTGCGGACTCGTCGCCGCCAACGGTTGCGGACTCCGCACTGCGAGTACGCTAACGTCGTCGTTTGAGACTGAAGTCGTCATACCAAATCGAACCAAAAATCGGACAGATCAGCGCCTCTTCATCGGGACAATTAACGCGGACGATCCGGACTGTTACCGCTTCCGTTTTGCCGGCCGTCTTGAACGACAGATTCAACCGGCTCCACGGATTGCTGCCGCTCGGCGCCTGTGGCGAGCTTGCCAGAAGCGCGCCGTCGGTGGCGTCGAAGACCTGGACCATCGGCGCGCTTCCCGTCTCGAACTTCTCCGTAGTGAAGTAATATTCAAGGTCGTACTCGCTGTTTGCGTCGACCGGAATCAACTGCGAGACATTCAAATTGTCGAGCTTCGCGCGGACCTGAAACACGAGCCGCAAACTGCGACTACCGCCGTTGCTCTTCGTCGGATCAATGCCGATCTGAAGTTGCGGCGCGTTTTTTACCTGCCAGCCAAAGACCATCTCCGGACCGTAGTTGATCGCGTCCTCGAAACTCCCGTCAAACACCTTGCCTGTTTCCGCTCGATATCTCTCGTTCACCGCGATGTCGTTCCACACCCGCATTGCATCGTGAAACCGTCTGACGGTGACGAGTTTGGAGACGATCTCATCGGCAGTCTGACGATTAGCTTTCTTTTCGTCGTTGGAGAGCGTGTCCCACACGCGCAGCCCGTCGTCGTGCCGTTGCAGGTTGACCAGGTACAGTGCGAACCGCGCGCGCTTCTCGGAAGATCCGCCGAGCGCGTTTTTTAGCGCGTCGAGGTTGTCGCTGTAGATGGCCCAGAGGAAGTTGAACTGCTGCGGTTCGAGGTCGTAGTCTGCTTCCGCTGCAAGACGCAACTCCTTGAAAGCCTCGTCATAGCGACCGCTGCGAAGCAACAGGTTTCCGAGATACCAGTGCGGGTACGAATACGAGGGCGCGAGTGCGACGGCGCGTCGCAACGCCTGCTCGCCTTTGACGCTATCGCCCACCTGTTCGTGCGCGGTGCCGAGTGCCATCCAGAAGCGGTAGTCGTTCGGCGAAAGCACCACGGCCCGTTCGTACTCCTCTACGGCGTGCGACTGTTGGTCCAGCGGCAGCAGCTTTTGCGAAACTTGCGCCATGCGCCAGTGCGTCAACGGGTCGTTTGGCGCAAACTCCACTGCCATTTGCGCGACCTTCATGTTGTTCTGTGCGGGATTGAAATACTCTGCTAGCGTGTTGCCGACGTACCAGCGAACGGCGAAGTATGACCACACTCCCGCCGCGAGCAACAGCAGCAGCAGCACGATCTTCGCCACCGGCTTGCGAACACCTATTTCAAGTATTTCCTGCGGCATCCTAAAAATCCGTGTTTAGAAACCCATTGTCGCTGAGATCCTCGATCGTGATGCGCATCCGTTTCACCGCGATTTGTCGCTCCGTGCAACTCCGCAACACTTCCTGAATCCGTTCCTCAGTCATCTTCAAACTCGAAATCACTACTTCGTGAACCTCGTGCTGCGCGCAAACTGACGCGAGGTCGCCATTCCCGCCAAACACACGCAATCCGTGAATCACTTTCCCGTTCTTCGCCGGATCGTCGTCGAGAAACCCGACGGGCGACAAGTTCAGTTCGCGATTATTCCGCAACTCCCGCAACAAAAGCTCACCGCCATCACCCGCGCCGTATATCAAAACTCGACGGCCATCCTGCGAACCGACGGCCGGCAGCATCTGCCGAAACAACCTGAACGCCAACCGGCTTCCCGCGAGTAGCACGAACATCAGCACGGCGTCGATCACGAAGACGGTGCGCGAAAAACCCTCGAAACGAAACACAAACAGCACCATCAACACGCTCGCGACCGAACTCACGGCCACAGCTTTCGCGAACACGACCATATCGCTCATGCTCGTGTAACGCCAAAGCCCCCGGTAGACGCCCATCACCAGAAACACCGACATCTTCACAAACACGAGCACCGGCAGCGTGCGGGTAAAGAGGTTCCAGGCCGGACTCAACGTCGGGAAGTTGATCGCGTAGGCAGCCCAGTACGACAGGATGACGAGCACCACGTCGAGCAGCACTTCGAAAATGCGTCGCTTGTACGAGACGTCGACAAGAAACGTGTAGAGCGGCTTCTCCTTGAGTGCCAGCCCTGCTTCGCTCTCGTCGTAAACCTTCACCCCCGCGAGATACACGCCGACCAGCGTCAACACGATCGTGAACGCGGCGATCGCGGCGAGACTTACGTCGAGTCGCGCACGTTGAACGAGAATCGCCAACACACCTGACAATCCGGCAAAACCCCACAGCATCAGCACCGCGTTGCGTTCCGTCATACCGAGCGCGACGAGACGGTGCGACGTGTGATCGCGTCCACCTACGGACGCCGATCGACCCGAAAGCTTGCGCAACACGGTGACGAAAGTCGTGTCGAAGATCGGAATGAACAGGACCAGGATCGGGACTGCCAGCACGGGCAGCAAACTTCGCGATCTGCCGCCGCTGACGTTGATCAGCGCGGAGCTCGCGAGAAAGAAACCGACGAACATCGAACCGCAGTCGCCCATGAAGATCGACGCCGGATTCGAATTGAAAACCAGGAACCCGAGTAGCGCGCCCGCGAAGATCAACATCACCAGCGCTTCCGTGTACTGTCCGGCGTTCACGAAACTGAGCGCGAGAAAACCCGCGGCGATCACCGCGATGCCGCTCGCGAGGCCGTCCATGTTGTCGAGCAGGTTGATCGCGTTTGTGATGCCGATCAGCCAGAAGATCGCGAGCGCCATGTTCAGGAGCACTGAACCGGTCCACGGCAGCGATAGTCCGTAGTAGACGACGTATGCCGCGCCCATCACCTGGCCGATCAGTTTTTGATACGGCTTGACGTGCAGGACGTCGTCGATGAGACCGACGAGAAACAGAAACGTGCTCGCGAGCAGGATGAACTTGCCGTACGTGGTGCCGGAGATGAAGACGGCGTACGTGATGATGACCGACAGCCAGATGGCCGCGCCGCCGAGCATGGCGGTCGGTTTTTTGTGCCAGCGATCAGTTTTTGGCGCGGCGACAAAGCCGAAACGCCTTGCGAAAGCGCGCACCAGCGGCGTCAGGACCAGCGCTAAAACAAATGACGCGGCAACAGCCAGCAGCGTACGCGGGCTAAAGGGCATATTCATTACGTGGTTTTAATCACAAGAGGCACAAAAGGCACAAAAGGCACAGAAAGTGGAAAAAGGGTTGGGGGGAAAGGATTGGGCCGACAATTCATTTATCTCTCTCATGCCTCGAACTTATTCATCTCTCTCATGCCCCGAACTTATTTACCTCTCTCATGCCTCGAACTTATCTCTCTCATGCCCCTGCTCTTTTGTGCCTTCTGTGTCTTTTGTGCCTTTT
>DATANW010000437.1:0-22660 GCA_036266055.1 Pyrinomonadaceae bacterium
TTGAATTGCTTCTGCGCCTGTGGCTTGCAGGAAATTGGGAAGTCGACCACGCCGAGATCTTCCGTCGTCCCGTGCTTGTGAGGATGCATTTCCTGCGCGAGACCCGAAGTGGCCAAAAGGAAGAGTGCGACAAACGAAACGATCGTTTTCACCGTCTTGCTCCTTTAAGTTGTATAGCCGGGGGACAATCGTTATAACACAAAGAAGCACTTCGCGGGATCTTGTTACTTCGTTTGACTCCTGTGACGCAATCTTCCGTCGAGATCCAGTGGCAAGGACAAAGCGAGCGCCGCCGTCGTATCATCCGCTTCATGCTGTTCGTTGTCCTCATTCTCTTTTTAATCCTCTTCGGATTTTGGTTTTTGGTGACTCAGCCTCTGCTTTACAGCGGCAGACCGAAGGCCGAAAGGAGCGTCGATCCCTCACGTCTTCAGGCGCACGTCCACAAGCTCTCAGTCGAGCTCGGTCCACGCGATGAAAGGCACATCGAGAACCTCGATCGAGTTGCGGAGTACATCAAGAACGAGTTCAGTCAAGCAACCCCCTTTGTTTCAGAGCAGGAGTACGGTATTCAAGGCAACTCGTATCGCAACGTCATCGCGCGCTTCGGTCCTGAGACAGGGGAACGAATCATTGTGGGCGCGCACTACGACGCGGCCGGGCCATTGCCGGGCGCTGACGACAACGCCAGCGGCGTCGCAGCGCTGATCGAGCTCGCGCGCTTGCTGGGCCAACAACCACCGGCGCTGCAAGTGGAACTCGTTGCTTTCACGCTGGAAGAGCCGCCGCAGTTTCGCACGGCGGGCATGGGCAGTTCGGTTCATGCGAAATCGCTTCAGCAGCAGAACGTGCGCGTCCGGGCCATGTTTAGCCTCGAGATGATCGGTTACTTCAGCGACGCCCCAAACAGCCAGCGATTTCCGATTGGCGTCCTGGGCGCCATGTATCCATCGACCGGAAACTTCATCGCGGTGGTTGGGCGCTTCAGCGACTGGTCACTGGCGCGCCGCACGAAATCGGCGATGCGCAGCGCGGCGCCGTTGCCTGTTTATTCGATCAACGCTCCGAGTGTCGTACCGGGTGTCGATTTCTCCGACCAACTAAATTACTGGCGCGCCGGATACAACGCGCTGATGATCACGGACACCGCCTTCTATCGCAATCCTCACTACCACACCGCCAACGACACCGAAGAGAAGCTCGACTACAAACGCATGGGAATGGTGGTTGAAGGTATTCACGCCGCCGTGCAGTCTCTCGCACGCGAATAAAAACGGCGCCAGGCTGAACTCGGAGCACATGAGTTCAAACCTGACGCCAGGCAAAGGTCTTGACTTAACGAAGCACTAACAGTTCAGGTCGTGATCGACAGCCGGGCGACCGTGTAGCCGGACCGATGGTGATCCTAAGTCCCGCAGACGGTTTCGCGAGATATCCATCATACGAGTCTTGTTTTGTAGTGTTGTCGAGCCACGAATTGGACCGCCCTTCCGTTTGTCGTTGTCGACGATGTTGACGGTCGTCAGGGCAGCACTCCCGAGAGTCGCGTTCGACGGACTACTCAACCTGATGTTGAATGACTCAGTCGGTTCTCTCGTGGCGTCGTCGTTTATAAAAATCGTGAAACTCTTCGACGACTCACCCGCGGCAAACGTAAGCGTTCCGGCCGCAGCCGTGTAATCGCTCGGACTTGAAGCGGTCGCGTCGGACGTAGAGTACTGAACACTCGAGCTCCCCGAAGTGTCACCCGTGCGAGTCACCGTGATCGTTAACCCGCCGGAAGTCTCATTCACGCTGTAAGACGAAGAGCTGAATTGAACGACCGGGCTGGCCGGCGGCGGCGTCGGACTTGGTACAGGAGTCGGCGTAGGTGTTGGCGTTGGGTTGGGTGTCGGCGTTGGAGTCGGAGTGGGTGTTGGAGTCGGAGTTGGAGTTGGAGTTGGTGTCGGTGTCGGAGCTGGAGTGTCAGTGCCGGATTGCGCCGCATTTAACGCAGCGACGTCGCAACCAGGATCCTTCCCGTCAGTTCCGACAGACTTGTAAGCCGAGTTAACAACCCGATACTCCGAATCAAGCACTCCCGTAATCGACGACGGATAGAAGTTGTTCGCCGGATAAACCGACGACGACGCGCCCGCGATCAGATTCCGCTGAAACGTATATCCGGGCGTGTAAGCCGCAAGCGCCGCACTTCCTTCACCGACGTTGTCGCCGAAATAACCGTACCCGGAACGCGTGGTGATGTTGTTCGTGTAGACGAAGCCGATCGATGGCTCTCCGGTAAGTGCAAATACGTTTCCACTCTGAAAATGCGTGTTGTGATTGATCGTGACATTGTAAAAGCCCGACAGCACGAGAAACCAATTCTGAATGCCGGTGAACAAGTTGTTTGCGATCGTCAGATTGTTGCCTCGACCCGACGAATACGGAGCGTCACTCCCCAGCAACTGCAATCCCTGTTCGGTGTTCTTTATCGTATTGTTTGTAAAAGTGACGTTCTCCACGGTCGCCCACGGCGCCAGCCCATTCTCGCTGCGCACTGTGAACAGAACTGCGTAGCCAATCTGCCCATCAGTCCAGGAGTTTTCAAACACGTTGCCGTCAACGATCACATTGCGGGCATTCTTGAACTCCAGCAGGTTTTTGACCGACCAGTGAATCCCGGCGTAACTGGGATGGCCGACTTTCCACGACAACGGCTTGAAAAAGTAGTTCCGCCGGATCTCGATGTTGGAGGGAACAAGATTGCGGATCGCCGGCAACGAACCGCCAAACATGATGTTTTCTCCCGCCGCTTCCAGGTAGTTGTTGACGATCTGGAAAGGTCCGGGGCCGTTCCAGGCACAGATCGCTTGCGTGTCGGCGCCGACCGTATGGATGTCGGAGATGTAAGAGTTAATGATCGACGTGTCGGCGGTGTTGAGACTAATTCCGCGTTGCACAGACTGGGTTGGAAAGCCGTGGATCCACACACGGTCGAAGGTGAAATGATGCGGTACGTTGGCGAGATCAGTTTGAGCGCCATCGCCGAGTCGGATGATGTCGTAAATCAAATCGGTGGAACTGAACGTGGAGATGTCGATTCCGATGAATTTGTAGTGATGAGCGCCGGCTAGAGTGTTGATGACGGGATCGCCGGGGACATTCGAGCGTAATCGTGCGAGCAGTCCGCTCTGCGCTGGAGTGACGCGTCCGGAAATTTCGGCGGCTCTGGAAGATTGGATCGTGATGTAAGCGTCGCCTGATTTTTTCGGTAACCAAAGCGGGCCGATGTAAGTGGCGCCTGCTTCGAGGACGATTGTGTCTCCGGGTGCGGCGTTATTAATCGCGCCTTTCAGATCGCCGCCGGCGGGAACCACGATGGTGGCTGCGGAAGCGATTGAAGCAGTGATGAAGAGGATTAAAAGGGAAATGAAGGTCTTAGTTAGTTTGGGTGAAACGCTGCACTGGGCAGCACATTCTTGGGCGATAGGCATTTGTCCTCCGTCGATTGAATACAGGAATAGGTAGAGCTGCTGACTTCAGCACCATCGGGGTTTATCGGGTTTATGTCTTTATGTTAGAAGGGCTTAATGCTCAAACGGGGAGGAGACTACAGAACGTACAAAGATCATGGGTTGCGACGTTGTTACAAAATTGTTGCCGCGACGTAATCGGTGGGTATTGGTGGGCACGCATCGTAAGTCCGTGTTCGCTAGCGCGGAATGGAGCATGTTCCGCCACCAGCGGAACACGGATTACGGAGACGAATTCAGCTAGTCGACGTCCGTTTACTACGGCGCGGACGCTTCTTTCTTATGCTGAAGCACGTTACACGCGTCGATGACGGTGGTCGGATCGATCGCGACGTTTCCTTCGTCAATGTGACGAATGATGCCTTCTTTGTCGATCAGGAAAGTGGCGCGATTTCCAAAGCCCTGCTCCTCATTAAAAACGCCATAGTCTTTGACGACGGTGCGTTTGAAGTCGCTGAGGATCGGGAAGGTAACTCCAATCTGCTTTGCAAATTCGCGGTTGGCGGGAACACTGTCTACACTCAAACCAAAAACCTGAGTGTCGGTTGCTTCGAGTTTAGCGATATCAGCCTGATACGCTTTTAGCTCCTTCGTTCAACCACCGGTGAACGCGAGCACGTAGATCGCCAGCACGACGTTTTTCTGGCCTTTGAAATCGCTCAGCTTGTACTGCTTGCCGTCGGTGGCGCGCAGTGAAAACTCAGGGGCCTTGTCGCCGACCTTCAAGTGTGTCTTGACCGGAGGCTTTGGTTGTTGGGCCATTGCGACTGCGCTGAGCAGCGCGAGTAACGCAAGGCAACTCAACAATCTTTTGAACATGATGGGACTCCTTGCCAATTTCGAGATAGGGTGAATCGCTTGGCGCGTTGAATCTATGCACAAAGCGCGATGTAGTCAAGGCGCTCCGAGAGGACTAGTGCGGCAGTTGAGTAAGAATCTCCCGCAAAGGCGCAAAGACGCGAAGAAAACCCACATGAAATCGCTTCTTCTTTGCGCCTTTGCGGGAAACAAGTCTCTTTAAATGACCTAGCGGCGATGTGACTACCTGGTGTCTGCCTGTTGTTTTCGTAACTCACTCCGGAACGCCTGCTCGCGTTCAGTCACGTACTGCTTGTAGCCGTCGGGATCGATGAAGGCGGACGTCGCGCCCGCTTTGAATCGCGCGTACTTGCGTTCGAGGTCGAAGTAGCTTCCGTGAGCGCCGAGGAAATAATCACAGGACAACGATTTCAACACTGAAAACGTTCGTTCGTAATCCTGTTTCATTTCGGGATACTGCTTGTCGTTCAGCAGATTGTACCCGGGGTTAACATTGGGGCTTCCGATGATCACAACGTCGCGTGTTCGCGAACCGTCTTTCACCTTCATTGTCCAGGTGGTGCAGCCTTTTGTATGGCCGGGCGTCAAACGCGCCGTCAACACAACGCCTCCGAGTTTCACTTCGTCTCCATCTCGGAGAACCCGATCGACACTCGTTGGTGGATATTGGCCCTCCGGATCGTTGGCGTAGAAAAAGTCAGTCTTCCCGCCGGATTCGACCACCGGTGCATCGCCCTCCATCACCATGTATTTCGCGCCGGTGATCTTTTTGATCGTCGCGCTGGCGGCGCAGTGATCCGCATGCGCATGGCTGATCAAAAGAATCTTTATGTCGGTGAACTTGAAACCGAGCGACTCAACACTGCTCCGAATCAGCGGCACATTCGCTTCGAAGTCGCTATTGATAAGAATGTGTCCTTCGGGCGTGGTGATCAGATAATTCGCCAAACCCTTGCTGCCGACGTAGTAGAGATTGTCTGCTATGCGAAATGCCGGAAAAGGTTCGGTCCAATCGTCCTGCGCGGGCTTCCGAGCGGAAACCAGCACGAGCGCGAGCACAATCAATATAACGGCAGCCAATGTGGCGCAGCTTCGGATGACCATCTGTTATTGCACCAAAGTACAGGTTGACTGAACTAACGTCCAATTACATTCAAGCCAGGCGACTTGTATGGTTGCCAATGTAGTTGATTGATCCATTTGCATTCAAGACTTTTGCGGAGCAACCATGCCTTTCACGCTTAGATAGACGACTGACAATGCGCAGAGTGTGCTGCCGGTCCCATCAGTCACCAACTCGATCCCACGCTGGTCCAAACATTCGCAAAACCGGTCTTGCTGCGGTGCTAAGATGGCTCGCGGCTGATGCTTTCAACCGGGAGAGCAGAACATGCGAATGTTAACTGACGACGATATTTTTATTTCGTATGCCCATCTTGATGGTGGCACGTATGCCGAAGGTTTGGCAGACGAACTCCTGAACCGAGGCTTCTCATGTTACGTAGACACACGCGGTACTGAGCCTGGCAGCGAACTGCCCGCAAAACTGCGACGAAGGATACGAGGGTGTGCGATGCTCGTCATAATCGGCACTGACGCGGCAGCATCACGGGTAGCGATCGAAGAAGAAATAAGAGAGTTCCTTGGTTCAGGACGACGTTCATCGATTGTTCCGATCGACTTTGGGCGAGCCGTTTTCAGAGCACGGTGGTACGGTCTAGTGGAGGGAATCGTTCCCGAAGTTGAGATTAGTGGAAGCGCACTCGCCGACGGCAATCCTTCCTCTTCGGTAATTGGCCGGATCGAAAAACAGTTCAACTTCACGCGACGCAACCAGCGGTTGCGACGTGCGACACTGGCGACCGCGAGCTTACTTGCGATTCTCATATTGGCGAGCGTCGCTGCGACAATTTATGCGGCCAAACAACTGGCGCATTCGCGCGAAGCCCGCAATCTAGTACGCCAGGCCCAAATCGAACTCGACAGCGCGACGAAACAGCTCGCGAGAGCGCAGGAAGATCTGCGACTTGAACGACGCAACCTCGACAGTGCGAGAGCGGAAAAGACTCGATATGAAGACCTGGCTACAAAAATCGGCCTCAGACTTGAAGAGAAAACCCGCCTTGCCGGCATCGCCGAGCAACGGTCCAAGGAGGCCAACGCGGCTGCTCAATCTGCGAGAACCGAAACTGAGCATCAACAGGCGATCTCCGATTCACTTCGATTAGCTAACCAATCTCAGCGAGGGTTGGCTCAGGCGTCGCATTTTATACTTCCCAGTGTTCAACTTGCCGTAGACGCTCTCGAAAAGTTCCCGACAGTTGAGGCAGACAGTGCGTTACGCGCGGGACTTTCTAAGCTTCCACGCCGGCTCCGAACCGTGCAATACGAAGGTGACATAGTCGACGCGAGCATCAGTCCCGACGGCAAACACGTCGGAATTCTTAGTTCGACTAACATTATTCGAATCTATCGTTCTGGTGAGCTGAAAGCGATCAAGAAGTTTCCCTGCCGCGATCGAAAGCTTGCCCCATCAGATTACCGCCGCCGACTGATCACCATAAGCGACAATGCTGCTTACGCGGCTGTTGTCTCTGGAAACGACGCTATCGTCGTAAATCTCAAAACCGACACCAGTCGCTCGATCGAACTGGTCCAGGAAGGGTCTTTCGTTCAGCAAATAGCACTGAGTCCCGATGGAAAGTACATTGCTTTAGCCTACAGTTGGCGACCTGCACGTTACCCCCACCTCAGTGGAGCGAAAGTGCTCGACACTGAAAGTGGATCAGTCATCACCACCCTAGCCGAGGATTTAAGCATGGTCAGTGCCGTCGCGTTCGGCCCCGAAGGTGATCTGGCCATAAGTGGATCCCGGCTTATAGATTTACAAAGTCCAGAAGAAGCCAGAACCCGATCGCGGTTAGTCGGCGATGCCAGGCGAGTAGTTGTGTGGCGGCTCTCTACCAAGCTCGACGGACGTGAAGGTGGAACGAAACTTACAAAAAAGGATTTCGAACAAGGAGCTGAAATGCCGCTCTCCATGCTTGAAGGAGAGCTTGCTTCAGTGCCGAACGATTCAATAGCTATAGGACCGAACCCGTTCATGATCGCGACGAGAAGTGGAGTATACGAGCTTACAGGCGAAGGCTATAAGCCTGCTTCCTACATCCCGTACACCACTTCCGGAGATGGTAGTCCGACGAGCGAAAGGAGGTATGGATTCAACCGCGCCGGCACGGAAGCGATTGTTCTTACGGCGAGAAGTTTCTCGTCCACTGGTGAATGGCAGATTGCCAATTTGTTGCCTGATAATGTTGAGAAACTGAAAGACTTAGCACAGTCGTCGCGAGGTTCCTGGACCCTCGAATGGTGGGACTTGGGTGGTTACCCCAATCAAGTCTTTCAAGCACCAGCGATTCTTGATGTGAAGTTTCAAGGGGACAATCGCGGCATTCTTTTGAAGGAGGGTCGCGATCTCCCCGTTCGGTGTTTAAGCACCACTGACAACCAGCACAGTAATCTTGTTGAATCCAAACAGCCTCAAAAGCTGGACCCGGTCCTGACTACCAGTCCAAACCTCGACTTTATGGTTACGACTGCTGAAGATCAGGTTTCCGTAATAAAGGCTTGCGAACCGGTGCACATCCCGATTCCTTTTCCTCGTGAGCTGGAGAATATCGGAGACGGCTTAATCACCCAAGACGCACGTTTCGTCGGGCTAATAGGTTTTATTAAGAATACCAACGCCAGTTTAGCCGTCGACTTGTACGAACTAAGCGCGGGTAAGTATCAACGGCTGAAACTTGTGCAACTACCGTGGCCGCCCCCCTTGTCCGTGGTCTTGTCGGCGGATGGTCGTTACTTGAACGTGAGTACGCGGCAGGGATTCAGACTATGGGACGTGACGAATGAACGCGAAGTACTGATACCGGATCTCGAAGGGGGAGGGATTGAGCTTATGTGGTTCAGTCCTGACGCCCAATTCCTGATCGTCTTTGACGTTGATCGCCTAACTAACGCAACAACACGTATCTTGCGATTGAAGGACCGGAGTCTGGTCGATATTTGGAAATATCCGTGGACCGATGGCTTTTTTCCTACTCAGATGTTTTTCAGCCCCAGTGGGCGATTCGTTGTGGATCTGTGGTCGCTGGGCAAAACGCGATTGATAGATCTCCAGACGCGGAAAGTGCAAATACTTCCGCCGGCAAACTTTGACCTTACTGTCGCTTTCAGCGCAGACGAGCGTTATGTGGCCATGGCAACGCAGGGCGAGGGAGTGCTGGTTTATCGAACTGAGGACGTGAACACCGGTCCATTTGCGCGCCTGTACGTAAAAGGCCGGATAAGCGCGCTGGCGATTAGTCCTGACAACCGGCATGTATTGATTGGCAATGTAGGCAAACCTTACCCAGCCAGCAGCTATGCAGGTGTGCTGCGCCTCTGGCCATTGCAGACCAGCGAGTTAATCCGCGAGGGAATTGAACGACTTTCAGTTAAGCAAAAATTGTCTCATTAACCGAGCTTCAATTTCCGCCGCTCGGTTTGTCCTAGCCTTGCAGTGACAGGCTTGCTTGCGGCACGACGTTAACTTGCTCGAGATCTGCGTTGGCACGGATGGCCGTGCTTGTAACTAACGCCGACAAGTTAATAGCCGGCGTCACGCTCTCGACCTCCAGGATCATTTGCGTTGTTTGCAGCACCGTGTCGGGATTCAGGGACATCGAACTGATTCCTTTTTCCACGAGGAAGCGCGCGAACTCCGGGTAGTCAGACGGCGCCTGGCCGCAGATGCCGATCTTCTTTCCCGCGCGGTGCGCCGCGGCAATTGCCATTTCCACCATCTTCTCAACGGCGCCGTCGCGCTCGTCGAACAGATGGGCCACCATCTCGGAGTCGCGATCCAAACCGAGTGTCAGTTGCGTCAGATCGTTCGAGCCGATCGAGTAACCATCGAATATGCGCAGGAACTCGTCTGCAAACACGACGTTCGCGGGCAACTCGCACATCGCATAGATCTCCAGATCGTGCTCGCCTTGTTTGAGTCCGTAGTCAGCCATTAAATCAATCACGCGCTTGCCTTCTGCAACTGTTCGGCAGAAGGGAATCATAGCCTTCACGTTGATCAGACCCATGTCTTCACGAACGCGCAGCAACGCCTGGCACTCGAGATGAAACCCTTCGCGATAGCGCTCGTCGTAGTAACGCGACGCGCCGCGAAAACCAAGCATCGGGTTCTCTTCAGTCGGTTCAAACTCCTGCCCGCCCACGAGCATCGCGTACTCATTCGACTTGAAGTCAGACATGCGCACGATCACCGGGTTCGGATAGAAAGCGGCAGCAATCCGGCCGATACCTTCCGCGAGACGACGGACAAAGAAATCACGCGGATCTTCTTCGCCGATGCGACGCTCGATCTCGCGCACGACGTCACGACTTTGCAGATTCGGATAACGCACCAACGCCATCGGATGAATCCCGATGTGGTTGTTGATGATGAACTCCAGCCGCGCGAGTCCCACGCCGTCGTTAGGCAACGCAGACAGCGCAAACGCATGGTCAGGATCGCCAACATTCATCATCACCTTGGTTCTGGGCCGGTGCTCCTTTCCGACTGCGCGCTTTTCAACGGCGAAGTCGATCAGACCCTCGTAAACACTGCCCCGCGCACCTTCAGCGCAGCAGACCGTCACGTCCATTCCCGATTGCAATAGCTGAGTGGCATTTCCGGTACCGACGATGCACGGCAGTCCCAACTCGCGGCTCACGATCGCGCTGTGACACGTGCGGCCACCGCGGTCGGTAACGATCGCCGCCGCCTTTTTCATGATTGGCTCCCAGGCCGGATCGGTCATTGAAGTCACTAACACAGCGCCTTCTTTAAACTGCGTGAGGTGATCGGGATGGGACAACACGTGGACCGCACCCTGACTGATACGTTCGCCCACGGCGATTCCGGTTACGACCGGTTCACTATGCTCGCCGGTGAGTTTGTGAGTCTCGATGTAGCTTTCGTGGTTCGACGCGTGAACCGTTTCCGGCCGCGCCTGAAGGATGAACAGCTCGCCGGTAATTCCGTCCTTGGCCCATTCGAGGTCCATCGGAGTCGGATGGCCCGCGAGACTCGAATAATGCTCCTCGATCAAACACGCCCACCGCGCCAGTTGCAGCACTTCGTAATCACTGAGACAGAAGCGCTGACGCTGAGCCTCGACAACATCACGCGTGCGCGTGCCTTTGCCGTCAAGCCCGTAGACCATTTTGACCTCTTTAGTTCCCAGGTGGCGGCTGACAATCGGGCGCGCGCCCGTTTCGAGCGTCGGTTTGAAAACGATCCACTCGTCGGGCGTGGCCATTCCCTGCACGATGGCTTCGCCGAGACCCCACGCGCCGTTGATTACGACGACGTCGCGAAAACCGGATTCCGTGTCGAGCGTAAACATCACACCCGAGCACGCTTGATCGGAACGGACCATCGGCTGCACGCCGATCGCGAGCGATACGTCGAAATGATCGAAGCCGCGGCTCGCGCGGTACGAAATCGCGCGATCGGTCCAAAGGGAAGCGAAGCATCGATGACACGCCTCGATGAGCCGGTCTTCACCCCTGACGTTAAGGATCGTGTCCTGCTGCCCCGCGAACGATGCTTCCGGAAGATCTTCGGCAGTCGCCGACGAGCGCACTGCTACTTCGCAACCACGCGTGGTGCGATCGCAGAGTCGCCGGTAGCCGCTGATAATTGCCTCATGGACGGATGGCGGCAGCGTAGTATCAAGCATCAGCGCTCGCGCTTCGCGTCCAGCTTTGTTCAGTGCTTTCAGGTCTTCGTATTCGAGACCCTGCATCAACTCACGGAGTCGCGCGCCGAGTCGATCTGTTTCGAGTAAGAGGCGATACGCCTCACTGGTGGTTGAGAAACCGTCGACGGCGCGCACGCCTTGCGGCGCCAAAGAACGAAACAACTCACCAAGACTCGCGCACTTCCCACCGACGAATTCAACATCGCCGGCCCCAACTTCGCTGAGGTCCAACACGAGAGGTGTCGGGTGTTTTGTCATGTTCATACCCTCCGGTCGATCGCTTAGATTTCGCACTGCAACTGAGGAATCACACACAGACAGGGGGTTCGAGGAATGCCGCCGAATAGCGGCGAGTGCAGCGGAGTTTGCAACTCCTCTATAGAGAAACTAAGTAGGTTTTCATTCTTTTTAGTGCTCTCGCTGGTCGAATTTGCATTGATTACGACACGCTTTTGGATACATACGATGGCCGCGTGAGGAGACGAGTGCTAACTTTCGTGGCCGGGCTGTTCGGCGTGAATCTTCTCTGCGTCTGCGTGCTCGGCGCGCCGATTCGTCTTGCCAACACCTTAATTGCCTCGTCTGACAAACTCGCCGTGGTGTAAAAATTTAGGCCCTTCTTCGTCTTCCAATCCGTAGAAAAAAACCGGCAAGCCGCGCTGCTTGAACACATCCGGATCGCTCACCACTTCAAAATGCAAATGTGGCTCAGTGGACAAACCTGATTGTCCGACCTGCGCCACGACCTGGCCTTGCTTTACGCGGTCGCCTTTCTTCACGCGGATCGAACTCTTTTTCAAGTGGACCAAGGTGGAATACTCGCCATTGCCATGATCGATGATCACGACGTTTCCCTCGGAACCGCGCGGTCCAAACTGCGCCCTCAGCTTGGTTTGGTACTCGCGCAAACGTTTCATCATCGTCGCGGGATTCGCAGCGAACTGCGCCATCGGCGTGTCGTCGATTCCATCGCGCACTTCATAGACCGTGCCATCCGCGGGAGCTAAAACCTCCTGACCGTAGGCGTAATAACTCTCCGGTTTTGTCTCGTCGCCCTTGCCGGAACTACCTTCCATGTCAACTCGCACGAGGTCGTAAGCGAACTCCTGCCCGATTCCCCAGCGATGCGTGCCGGAAGGCTCAGTGGCATTCGACACGTACCACGTGCCCTTCAGCGGAAAAGAGAATTTCGTCTTCGTCTGGTAATTGACGACACGGATCTCAGCCACAGTTTGTGCCGCCGCAGCGTTCTCTGTTTTGCCCACCGCAATGATCTTGATCGTATCCACTTCGCCTGAAAACTGGAGATACTGGTGGCGAATCAGAATTCCGTGATTCGGTTCCAAACGAGTCGAGCGGGAAAGCTGTGCATCACGGAAAAGCTCGCGGAATCGAAACTCTTTTTCCGCTTCGTTGAGCGCGCCGCTTTCATGCAAGGTGAAGAGTCGCTGCGCTCGGGCGTCCAACTCTGTGCCAGGAATAAACCGGCTTTGGACGAGGTCTCCTTTGGTGATGAACTGAAACTCGACTCGTTGAAGCTGAACGGGCGCCGTCGTTTTGTTTACAACGGCAATGTTCTGAATCACGCAGTCATAAAGATGTTCTTCGTCGTTGAGCGCAACACGATAGACGGAGCCGGCGGGCGAAAACCGTATCTCGAGTTGAGCGGCCGCGTACTGCGTGCGAGACAAGAAAGGAGCGAGGACGATCAGCAGGACAAGCAGTTGAAGCTTCATGCCGAGCAACGTTAACACGGATCAAGAGACGATGATGATACTTGTCAAAGCTTGACTTACGTCACGCTTGGGTCTAAAAGTGCCAGCAGCAAACTTCCCCCGTATTCGGGCTAGTCTCCCCAGAGACTCGCATCCAATCCGTTTTCAAATCCTAAATTCATGGAGGACGGAGATGAGAAACTCCAAGAAGCATTACGTGATAGCAGCCGGACTGCTGCTCCTCACACTCGCGATCGCCAGCTCAAGCTCAAGCCAGATGACTGCCCCCAAACAGTCGATGCCGGCAAAAGCGGGTGATTGGGACTTCAACGCCACGATTATCGAGGCGTGTAGTTGCCCGATGTTCTGCCAGTGTTATTTCAACATGCAGCCTGCGTCCCATCACGGACACGCGGGCGGCGGCAGCGAACATTTCTGCAAGTTCAACAACGCGTTTAAGGTCAACAAGGGGCAAGCAGGCGGCGTCAAACTCGACGGTGCGAAGTTCTGGGTTGCCGGCGATCTTGGCGGCGATTTTTCGAAAGGCCAGATGGACTGGGCTGTCCTGACATTCGATCCGTCGGTGACGAAAGATCAGCGCGACGCGATCGGCCGGATCCTGGGACACGTTTATCCAGTGAAGTGGAACTCGTTCACGGTTGCAAAAGACGCCGACATGGAATGGACGGCCGAGGCGACCAGTGCGCACGCGCGATTGGGCGGCGGCAAAGTTGCCGAGGTTGCACTGCGACACCCGCAAGCGTCCGCGATGGGCGATGGTCCAATTGTGATCAAGAACCTGAAGTACTTCGGCGTGCCACGCAACGAAGGTTTCATCATGATGCCGAACGAGATCGAGACTTATCGTCTCGGTGACAAGGCTTTTGAATACAAAGGCACGAACGGCTTCATGATCACGATCGACATTGCGTCTCGCGATATGCCGGCGATGGGCGGAAAATAGCCACCGTCAACCGTCCGCGGAAACTTATCGTGCGGGAGTTGAATCCGGCGCGGTGGCGATCCAGTTCCGGAACAGTTCGTATCCGAGAGCCAACGCCGTCGCGCCGATAAACATTCCCTGAATGCCACCCGTCGCCATGCCGCCGAGTGCGCCGAGCAGTATGACAGGCATTGGCACGTCGACTCCGCGGCCGAGCATCAGCGGCTTCAGGACGTTGTCGGCGATGCCCGTCAGCAACAGGATAATCGTATGGGCGATCGCGGCCCCGCTGCTGTAGTTACCACTGGACCAGATGTAGATGATCACCGGAATGGTAATGATCAGGGCCGGCACCTGAGCGATACCTAATACGAGCGCGATGATCGCGAGTACGCCAGCTATCGGTATGCCCGCGAGTAACAGAGCCAGCCCGATGAGCAGCGACTGAATCGCCGCGACGCCGATGACGCCGAGCGCGACGGCGCGGATCGTTGAGAGTGACAGTTTTGCCAGGGCCCCGCCTCTTGTCGGACCCGCCACACGGGTGAAGAAAGCGTGGCCGCTGTTCGCGGCTGATTCGCCGTAGGCCATCAGGATGTTCGCAACGACGAACGACGCGAGGAACAGCAACATGCCCCGCCCGATGCTGGCTACTATCGACAACCCGTGCCGCAGCAAGTCGCCCGCCTTCGGTTGCAGGCTTTGAATGAGTGCAGGCAGATCGTTTTGAGCCTTTGACCAGCCGTCGTAAAGTTTCTGTCCCACTAGCGGCAAACTCCGTATGCCCTCTCGTGGCGGTGGTATGTGCAGAGTGTTCTGCTGGACGCCGCTGACGAAACCGCGAACGGAATCGGCGAACGAGTTCATCAGCAACCACGTCGGGACGACGATCAATGCGACGCCAAGGATCACGAGGACAGTCGACGCGAGCCATTGTCGATTGCCGACGCCGCGGGCGAGCTTTTGATGCAGCGGGTAGAGCGTGATCGAGAGAATAATGGACCACACCATCAGGTTCAGAAACGGCGAAAAGACTCGAAAGCACAGCAGCGCCAGGCCGCCGATCAACGCGACGCGAACCAGCGTGTCCCAAAGAGTGGACAACGGGCGTTGTTCAGGTAGGGCGACTTGCTGTGCAGACGGTTTCATCGTTTGTGCGAGCAGCTTCCGGCGTAGCAGGTCAGTTAGCTACTAGCAAAATTGACAGGTCGGTGGTGGGTAAACGCGAACCGCGCGCAATTGAGACTCGTACAAAATTCTGTGCCGACTCGAGATTCGCTGCCTACTACACCACCTGAACTGACCGCCGCACTTTATGAGGCGGGTAGTCTCCAACACGGTTCAGTCCTCAGTGTCGCAATCGAAAAGCGGATCGAGACACCGATTTCCCATCTGTGGTTTCTGGAAGTCGTCTATGCCGCGGGCTCAACTCCGGCGCTTCCCGATCGTCTTTTACTGAAATGGGCCATCGAGGAATCGCCGGCGCCGGAGCGCGGTGAACCGGAGCTCATCTTCTATCGCGAACTCGCGCCTGCACTATCGTCTCCGCCGATGATCCGTTGTTTCGCCACCGCCCCGGCGCATAGCAATCAGCAATGGCTCATGCTTGAAGACCTGCGTGCGAGCCATACAAACTCGCCCTGGCCCGAACGCCCCTCAGACAAGGACGTTTACGGCGCCGTCGCCGTGCTCGCTCAACTTCACGCTCGTTGGTGGGAATCACCGGCACTTGGTGCAGCGGTAGGAAGCCTGCACACGGAAGCAGCGCTGCGGAAGATGGTCCACGGCTTCCGGGACCACCTGCCCGGGTTCTTTGCTGATCTCGCCGAGGATCTACCACCGGACGATCGTCGCGTACTCGAGACTGTTTTCAATTCATCGCTGCGGCCATGGTTACGGCTGTTGGACGAGCGCGCGCTCACAGTGATTCACGGCGACGCTCATACGTGGAACTTTCTCTTTCCTCGCACAGGCGACGGTATGCCGTACATTTTCGACTGGCAAACGTGGCACCTAGACGTGGGCGCGAGGGACCTCGCCTTCATGATCGGTCTGCATTGGGACCGCAGCACGCGGCAGCGACTGGAGCTGCCTTTGCTTCAGTTCTACGACGAGCACTTGATCGCCGCAGGCGTCAGTAACTACTCATTCGCCGATCTCTTACTCGATTATCGTCGTTGTCTGGTGCGAAACCTGACCTTCCCGATAATCCTCTGGTCACGCGACAGTCCTCGCGAGTCGTGGCGTCATCGCCTGGACCACGCCCTTGCCGCGTATCGCGATCTCAACGCTCAGGAACTTTTATAAGGGCTTTCCGTGTAGAATAGGACGCCTCAGATTTGGGGGCCGTTCGCCGGAGGTTCGAGATCAATGAAACGAATCACCACTGGTTTTTCCCTGCTCGTGTTTTGCCTGGGTTTGGTTTTGGCCCAGACACCGCAGCAGGAGGAGCGCTTTTCAGTTGCCGGCCTGAAGGATCACGAAGTCGAGAAGTTTTACAAAAAGTTTCGCGAGGCCGTTGCGGCCGGTGATAAACAGAAGGTCGCCTCGCTCGTGAGCTTTCCGATCACAGCAACCCTGGCGTCTGGTAAGAGACAGAGGATTCGCAATCACGTCGCCTTCGTTAAGTCCTACGACTTAATCTTCGACGATAAGTTCCGCGCACTGATCGCCAAAACCGAGTTCGCCGATCTTTGGGCCAAATTCTCTGGTGTCGCAACTCCGCGAGGAGAAATATGGATTGGCGGCATAGTTAAGTCTAAGACCAATTTTGACGACTATGTCATCAAGATCATCGCCATCAATGGCGTGTTTCCTGAAGACCCCAAAAACGAGCACGCCACGCCCGCGCAGCGCATAACGTTGCTGAATCACAATCCCAAGGTCGACAACTGGAACGAAGCGGTTGTTAGTTTCAGAATTGAGCGTCTCTACAACAGGGTGCAGGGCCCGCACAATGAATGGGACGTGCTTTACGGCGGTCTTACCTACAACGGCAACGGCGATTGGCTCAGGGTCAATTGCGACAACAACTCCTGGAGTCGTATCAGAGACCTGGGCAAGAAGGATTGGTCGGACGACATCGACGTCCCTGTGCTACGAATCCTGCCGTGTCTGAACGATCAGTGCGGCCGTATTCAGATTCCGCCGCCGCAATCCGGCAGCAAGATCGAGGATGAAAACCTCAATCCTCATATCGCGAAGGCCGAAGTCGGGCACATGTATGTGGTCCACCGGTTCAGGGAGAAACGCCGTCGTGAAGACAGGGTCTTCCAGAGTCGTTCGGATTACTACACACTCATCAGGATCGAAGAGCTGAAACCGAATGAGAGTTGCACGATCACGTGGAAGAGAGTTGCGACGCCCGATCGGTAGATTCGGCAAATCTAAATCCTGATTCGCATCGTTCCGGCGTTGCTTATCTGTCCATGGGCTTTGACCCTGACGGTGCAAGCACCGGCCGCCAAACCACTCGGCAAGCGGAAGATCACCTGCACAAAATCGGTGTTGGACACAGCTCGCACGGCTTCTGCGGCGACCTCGATGTTCTGACCACTGTCGTCGATCAAGCCAACGATAACTGAAGCAGCAGGTTCATCCTGGGCCAACTGAAGATTCCTGACGAACACAACCACCCTCGTGTTTCGATCACCTCCCGGATTGAGCGCGTCCACCGCATTTACGATTGGAAAAGGATCTCGCGAGAACAGCAGCGAATCTACGCTTGCGACTTGATCGACGGCGGGACCCGCCGAGTCGAGGATCAATTGCATCGGTCCCGGCGCCGCCGCCATCGCAGCGGATGTTCGAAAGCACCACGTTGGTCCAGCCGCAGTTTGATTCGCCATCGTCTTCCCGATCACACGCCAGCAGTAGTTAGCGTCATTTTGTAAGCCGGACACGAGATAGCTCTCCGAACCGTTTGTTCCCAGGGTTCCCGTAACGACGTCCGAGGCAAGCAGGGACAAGCTGTTCTCGTTAGGACCGAAATAGACGTCGTACTTGTGGGCCCAACGTCCGCCTTCCCAACCAAGCAGCGCTGACTGCCCGACCGTGGTTCCGTTGGCGGGCGACAGATTCGCGGGCGTTCCCGGCGGTTGCGGCACAAACGACTCGTACTCTGTCGCCGAATTCCATTTCCGATTGAACTGTTCGGCGAACCATTGAAAGAACCACACTTTGTCGGTGAAGTAGTTGTGCTCTTCCTGATAGTTGAACGACTGCCAGCTCCAGTTCGACGAACCGAAGATCGTCAAGCCTCGTCCATAAAGCAGCACCGATTTTTGATGAGTGAGTCCCTGATGCTTGCGCATCTTGATCTGCACTCCTGCGGCATACATGCGATCAACGTTGTATGGTCCAGTCAGTTCCGCTCCGACTCTGCCCGTGTCGAAGCGATACTCGAGAGGTTCGGTCAGCAACCGCACTGTTACGCCGCGTGCGACGGCTCGAATCAGGGCGTCGCAGATGTTCGCATCAGTGACGCGATACATCGTGAGATCGATTTTCTGCTGCTCCCGATCTATCAGCGCAATCGTTCGCGCCGCGTAGTCCTCAGACGCGTTTGAGTTGGGCAGGAAGTTCAACGACGGATCAATCGAATACGTCGGATACCGGCGCGTTAGCGGTGCGGAAATGTTGGCGTAGTTTCCGTAAGTTATGGTGTTGGTCCACAAGTCGTCATATCTCGTCTTGAAACTGTTGACGAGCGCGGGATCGTCGCTGAAGTACCAGGCGCCATCGACGTAATTCACGTACGGAACGAACGGTCGCACATCGCCGTCGCCAAAATTCGAACTGCTGAAGATCACCTTGCGTTGGCCCGCGAGCAGCAACATCTTCGCGTGCACGATCCCGTCGCCGAGCTTATAGCGCATGGGTATGCCTGCCGCCTTAAGGCGATCCAGTAGCACTTGATTGCCGGGAATCTTCAGGCTTGCTCGCGGTTCGACCGTGATGCGGACAGGAACGCCGGCTTGATGTCTCTTGATGATTGCGTCGGCGAGTTCCGGCAGCTCGATCCAGTAAAAAGCCATGTCGATGCCGGCAGTCTCAACCTGTACGGCTTGCAGCAAAGGCGAGTAGCAGTCTTCGAACGACGGGTCGCAGAGACGTTCCTGCGCGAGAGACGACTGGCAGGTGAGCAGAAGAAATCCAGCAATCAACCAGAAAGTGTGGGCAAAACGGACTCGAGCAAGCATGCGTCTGGGGCTGCAATGCGATCAGTGATTGCTCAACGACTCTAATCGGATTTTGGGATTGTGCTACTGAGTTAAATCGGCGGAATCATACCTTGGGCTACGGCGCACGACAACCGCCGCGCGCTGCCTCAGTCTGTCACCGCACAAAGCCACGAAAAGAATTTCTCGGTGGGGTGGCCCATCTGCGTCGTTTTTTCCGCGTGTCAAGGGGGCGAAAATTTGGATCGTCGCTATTCCCGCCAAGATCGGCTTGGACCAGCAGTCTTCCAAGACTGTTGCAACAATTAACCTCCCGAGGAGAATCAAAGAAAATGCTTTTAGCCCGCCGCAAGTTTGTCCAATCAAGCTTACTTTTTGCTGCTACCGCTTTCTTGTTTTCGGAAAACACCCGTTCAGTGTTGGGCCAAACCCTGGCGCCGAAAGATGATCAACTGTCGGACCAGGTGCTCAGCGATCCTGTCCTGCGTTTCACGCGCGAAACCTTTGAGCCGTACGTTGGCGGGTATTTTGAAGCGCCCGGTGCTCGGGGCAAGACGGTCACTCTGAAGCTTCTCAAGGTCGACACCTATGAACCGCCGAAGAACTCGACTCGCACGGCAGTCGCGACTGACGCGTTCCTGCTGCTCTTCAGTGCGGACGGCGAGCTGCCGATCTTTTCCAGCATTCATCCGATCAAACATGCCGCGTTGGGCGAGTTCAGTTTGTTCCTGACGCGCCGTGATGGCCCAACCGGCGAGATCTACTATGAAGCCGTTTTCAATCACCTGCGCTGAGTTCATCGTCGATTGTTGGCGGAAGTTTCTTCAAGGCGGGGCCACTCGGTCCCGCCTTTTATCTTGACAGTCCTCATTTTTGGGAGTAATTCCCGTTCTCAGATAACCAGTGCCGGATCTAAATTCTTTTCCCCATTGGCGTAGCGCAAGCGGGAACAGGTTCGACTCTCTCCGCGGCGATCGTTATCGCTTTCGTTCAAGCAGTGCGACAGTTGTCTTTTTCGAACGCTGAATCAGTTAACCACTCTAACCAACTCGAGAAGGGAGTATTGCGATGAAAAGCAGAGCGAGTATCGCCGGTCATCCGGTCCACCCGATGCTGATTCCGTTTCCGCTTGCTCTTTGGGTCACGTCGTTTGTCGTCGATGTGCTTTTTTATTTTCTGCGGCATCCGACGCTGCTCGTGATTTCGAAGTTCATGCTCGCGGCCGGATGTCTGGGCGCGGTCGCGGCGGCGATCCCGGGCATCATCGATTGGCTCGCGATAAAAAATGGCGAGGTGAAGAGAGCCGCAAACTGGCACGCGCGGCTCAATATCATCGCGCTGATCGTGTTTGCGATCAGTTTCTTCTTGCGACTGGGCACCTACAGTGAATTCGTCGGACGCAAACTCACGATTCCATTCGTGCTTTCACTGGTCGGCGTCGTTCTGATCACGATCTCAGGCTGGCTTGGTGGCGAGCTCGTGTTTCGCTATGGAGTCGGACAGACCGACTCGTCCGTCAGAGAGGAATGACGATGAAACTGATGCTCCTGCTTCTGATCGCTTTCGTTTGTGACTTTACAGCAAGCGGAAGGCGAAGAGCCTGATCTTCAAGTTGTGAAGTTCAGTTGGGCCCGGGAAAAACAGCCGAGGAGCAGCATGATTCGTGGAGCTCACGTTGATGCCGATTTCTATTCGAGCTGGTCCAGCGAAGGTTTGTGAGGTTTTGCGATGAGTGAGAACAGGTCAGCAAGGGCGAGGATTCTTATCGCTCGCGTTGTAAGCGAGAAGATTCCGCAGGCAGAGCGATGGAGCGTACCGCAGGAGTTCAAGTCGTGGGTCGATGGTGTTTCAGATGAGGGGTTCAAGGTCTATATGGATCGTTTGAGTGCACTCACGCGACACCTTTCGGACGAAGACTATTCCCAGCAAACCGGAGTCTTTATCAGCGGCAAGGCGTATACAGCCGATAAGATCGAAACGAAGGAACGCCTTGAGTTGATCGGCGGCGAGGCGACTGCTTATTTCGCGTTGGCACTCTGGCGGGCATTGGAAGCAGAAGAACTGGTTCGTCAGCTGAATGATTGAATTCGTCAAACGCTGTCTCAACTCGAAGCTTCGGACACTTGTCGTAATGATCAAACACTGCCACAAAAGCCTCTTTCCCTCCTCATGTTGCTTTGTGCGAGTTCAGCTCTGGGCCAGGACCGCCGGAGTGGAATTGTCGTGAGGTTTGTTACTCGTAGAGTTTTCCCGACTTGCTTCGGGGCTCCATCTGGTCGAGCGGTGTAAACCGGTTAATTAGTTGTCCCGGTAACAACAACATCGTCGGGCCCTCGTCCAAAGGCAGGGTCTCGCTCATCAGCCGGGAGCCGTCAAGGCGACAGAACCGGAGATCGTCGTTGGCAAACAATTGCTGGCATTTGGGACACTGTTTCATAACAGCACCTACTTCCACTGCATTCTATTTTTTAACGCGTAAAGTCGATCGTCCGCGGTGCTGAGATTTTTCTGAAAGTTAGTTGAAGGCGCGGGGAGGTGAGATGAAAAGAATCTTCCGGCTTTTTCTAATGGTGGCTGTGTCTTGCGAGGCTGCATGGGCGCAGAGCCAGTCTATCGATGAAGTTCGACGCATGTTCGACTACGACCAGAATGCGCCGGTTGACGTCAAAGAAGTCAGCGTCATCAATCGCAACGGTATTCAGATACATGACATCACTTACGCGAGTCCGAAGAGCGGACGCGTTAGTGCGTACCTCGTCGTGCCTGCCGAAAAGGGACGCTTCGCGGGAGTTGTATTTGGTCATTGGGGCATGGGCACTCGGACCGAGTTTCTTCCGGAGGCGATGTTATATGCGCAGGCGGGTGTAGTTTCTCTTCTCGTGGACGATCTCGACGTTCGACCCGCGCCGTGGCGTCGGAGTGCTCCGGGGACTGAGCCCGAAGCAGTTCGGACTAATTTCATTCAATCAGTAGTCGATCTCCGACGAGGCATCGATCTGCTGCAAGCGCGATCGGATGTTGATCCGAACCGCATCGCCTATGTGGGCCACAGTGCCGGTGCTCATTGGGGCGCGATCTTGTCGGCGGTTGATCGACGACTCAAGACGGTCGTACTCATGGCCGGCGTACCAAGCGAGACCACAATCCTGTTGGAAAGTAATGATCCTGACTACGTGGGTTTTCGCGAGACCACGCCGAAAGAGGTGCTCGATAAGTATTTCAAGACCGTTGCCTCGCTCGACGCGATCAATCTGGTTCCTCATGCTGCGCCGACACCGCTGTTATTTCAGTTTGCGCGCTTTGAGCGATACTTCAACGAGGCAGCGATGCAGCGTTACGCACAGGCAGCCAGCGAACCCAAACTTGTGCTGTGGTACGACACCGGACACGAGCTCAACGACACTCGGGCGTTCGTTGATCGCGCAAACTGGTTGCAAAAATACATCGGCGTAAAACCGATTCGTCCAATCCTGCAAAAAGCTTACAACGCGCAACTGTGATAGCATCACGCGCGTAACTCAAACCTTACCCCCTCGGAGGACTTTCACATGCCAGCATCCACACGTATTTACGTCAGCGGCGCATTCGCTTTCGGTGGTCAACCTGCGGTCGACGATCTACTCGCGGCCGGTTACAACACCGTGATCGTTTGGTCTGTGCACGTCGCACCTGACGGCACGCTGATTCT
>DATANW010000438.1:0-3272 GCA_036266055.1 Pyrinomonadaceae bacterium
CTGACGAAGCTAATCGAGAGCTTGAGATCTTCAAGCAGTTGAGCGAGAAGGAGAAGGCGCAGAATGAACCGCGAGACATCGCACGCCGGCTCGCGAACGTCAGATTCTGAAACCGCGGATAAACATTGATGCGAAAAATAATTCAGGTAATCCTCGTTTGGTTGCTGCTCGCCGCCACAGCGCTGGCAGCCCAAACCGACCGGTGGTCCGAACAGAAGGCCCGCGATTGGTACGCGAGACAGCCGTGGCTGATCGGCAGCAACTACAACCCGGCCAGCGCGATTAACCAGCTCGAGATGTGGCAGGCAGACTCGTTCGATCCGAAAAGAATCGATCTCGAACTTGGTTGGGCGGAGCGTCTGGGGATGAACACCATGCGCGTTTACCTGCACGACCTACTCTGGCAGGACGCGGAGGGTTTCAAGCGACGTCTCGATCAGTTTCTGACGATCGCTGCGCGACACCGGATTAAACCGATCTTCGTGCTGTTCGATTCCGTTTGGGATCCAGATCCAAAACTCGGCAAGCAGCGCGCCCCGCGACCGGGCGTACACAATTCGGGATGGGTGCAGAGTCCCGGTCGCGCCGTGCTGCAAAACCCATCGGAGAATCCGCGTCTCGAAGCGTACGTGAAAGGCGTTGTCGGCGCGTTCGCGCGGGATCAGCGCGTGCTCGCGTGGGACATCTGGAACGAGCCCGATAACGAAAATCCCGGCAGCTACAACCAACTCGAACCGAAGAACAAAGTGGAGCTCGTGTTGCCACTGTTGCGTCAGGCGTTTGGCTGGGCGCGTCAAGCCCAACCCGAGCAACCACTGAGTTCAGGCGTGTGGAAAGGTGACTGGTCCACGCCCGAAAAGATGACCGAATTGGAGCGCCTTCAGATCGAACTATCCGACGTAATCACGTTTCATAATTACGACTCACCGACAGAGCTCGAGAAGCGGATCAACTGGCTCACGCGTTACAACCGTCCCATGATCTGCACGGAATACATGGCGCGGGGCAACGGCAGTTTCTTCTTCGGTGGTCTGATGGTCGGCAAGGTGCACCACGTCGGCATGATCAACTGGGGATTGGTCCAGGGTAAGACGCAAACGCACCTGCCGTGGGATTCATGGCAGCGGCCGTACGTCGATCGCGAACCGTCGATCTGGTTTCACGAAGTGTTTCGCACCGATGGCACGCCGTACATTCCGGAAGAAGTCGAGTTCATCAAACGAATGACCGGCAAAGGGAAAGCGAAACGGGCAGCGAAGTAAACGTTGCAGCTTAAAAAATACTTAATCGTTCTATGTCTGCTCGCGGCCGTTTGTGGTCAGCCTCACCTCGTAGCCGCCCAAGCGACCGAGAAGGCAGCGATCTCGATCGATGCTCGCAAGGTTGAAAACCGCATCAGTCCCCTGCTCTACGGGCAGTTTCTCGAATTCATGTACGAGGGCATCAAAGGAGGACTGCACGCCGAACTGATTCGCAATCGCAGCTTCGAAGAACCACCGAACGCTATCGGTCTCTCACATAATTGGGAGCGTTATCCCGACGATCGGAACGACGATTACGCACTCACGTTTCAAGGGGACAATCAATTCGCGTATCCGCCACAGCGCTCGACTAAGAGCGACAACGAAGTGAAAGAACATTCGCTGCGCGTCGAGGTTGGTGACGGCGTGATTGAACGTCACGGAATCTACCAGCCGCGTATTCCCGTCAGATCGGGGGTGGAGTATCGAGCTTACATCTGGCTCAGGACCACTGATTACGACGGCAAGGTAACCGTGGCGCTTGAATCTGACTCGGACCAACTGCAGGTGTACGCCGCGGCGGACATCGATCGGATCGGCAAAGGTGAGTGGCGCCGGTATGAATTCTCACTCAAGCCAAGCCGCAGTGATCCACTGGCGCGATTCGCGATTCTTTTTCGCGGACGAGGCACGGTCTGGATCGATCAAGTGTCGTTGATGCCTGCCGACGCCGCACCCGGGGGTGTACGGCGCGATGTGTTCGAGAAGATCAAACTCCTCAACCCGGCTTTTATCCGGTGGCCCGGTGGCAACGTGGCCCAGGACTACCGCTGGCTGTGGGGCGTCGGCCCGCGTGATGAGCGAGTTACCTGGACCAACCTCTCCTGGAAGAACGAACCAGAGCCGAGCGACTTTGGCACCGACGAGTTCGTTCTGTTCGCGCGTGCGCTCGGCGCCGAACCTTCGATCACTGTCAACGTTGAAGGACGCGGAGCGTCCACTGCGGAAGCGGCAGCCTGGGTCGAGTACTGCAATGGACCAACAACTTCAAAATACGGCGCGCTGCGTGCGGCTAATGGCCATCCGACTCCATTCGGCGTCAAGTTCTGGGAAGTTGGCAATGAGATCTGGGGCGACTGGGTGCGCGGCCACTCAAATGCTGAAACGTACGCGCGCAACTTGAACCGGTATGCGCAGGCAATGCGTGCCGTCGACCCGTCCATCAAGCTGATCGCGGTCGGCGACAACGACATGAATTGGAACCGGACCGTGCTGCGCGAAGCCGGACGGAACGTCGATTACCTGGCGATCCATCACTACTACGGCCGTCGCGAAATGCGTGGCGATCGCTTGAATCTGATGGCGCGGCCGCTGTTCTTCGAAGCGTTCTACGACCGGGTCCGTCAGCTTTTGGCCGAGCTTGGCCTGGCGGGCCATATCAAGTTGGCGATAAACGAATGGGGACTCGATCTTCCGAGTGAGCGGCAGTATTCAATGGAGCCGGCTCTCTACGCCGCGCGGCTCATGAATGTGTTCGAGCGTTCGGGCGACATCGTCGAGATGAGCGCGGTCTCGGACCTTGTTAATGGTTGGCCGGGCGGCATTATCCAGGCGGGCCGGCAGAGTGTTTTCGTTACACCCATCTATCTGGTGAACCAGCTTTACGCCGAGCATCGTGGCGATGTGCGTCTTGCGGCCACGATCGACAGTCCGAGATTCAACACCTCTCACGAAGGCACGAACGTTCCTTACCTCGATACGACTGTCAGCCGGACGGCTGATGGCGCGCGGATCTTTATCAAAGCGGTGAATACGAGTCAGACTACCGCGCTAATCACGACGATCACGATTCAGGGAGTTATTCCGGCGGGACAAGCGGAGGTTCGGACCATCACTGCCTCGTCGCTTGATATCGCGAACAGTTTTTCACGACCTGATGCAGTGACGGTGCAAACGAGAATGCAGCCGAGCGGACGCAGCTTTGTTGTCAATCTGCCGAAGCATTCGGTGTCGGTTATCGTACTCCGGATG
>DATANW010000439.1:0-18776 GCA_036266055.1 Pyrinomonadaceae bacterium
ATGATTCGTTCGCCTGAATCGGCACGACCCGCCGGACGCAAGCGCCAGATGGTTACGCCCACGACCGACTCCGGCACGACGTTCTCCGTCGGCACATTCGGCGTCGCGATGCGGTACTTGCTGCCGGTACGACGGCGCGCCGTGCTCTTGCTGCTTGCGGATGCGATGTACGCGGTGTCCCAAAGCTTGCGCGTGGCCTCATCCGACTTCTGCGCCACCACCAACGACCCGGTAATCAAAACCAGCAACACGAAACCAAGTAGCACTTTCATAAACTCACCTCCACTCGCCTTGCATCACGAACGCCGCCCAGTAGTAAGGCGACTGCCATTGCTTCACCTTCAGCATCTCGATCTGCGCGGCGCGCAATGCGGCCGCGGGAGTTTTCTTGTTCTTCAACATCCCGACGTAGAGTTGTTGCATCAAGCCGGCGGTGGCTTTGTCGTTCACGTTCCAGAGACTCACCACGACGCGACGCGCGCCGGCGTACATGAATCCACGCATCAATCCTTCTAGACCTTCACCCTTCACGTCTTTTCCCAAACCGGTTTCGCACGCACTGAGCACGACGAGCTCGGCCGGCAGTTTGAGATTGTAAATATCGTGCGTGCGCAAAAATCCATCCTGCGGTTTGCCTTGCTCGTCGACAAGCGAGAGCACGATCGCGGAGAGTCCCGCGCGTGACGTGTCGAGATAACCATGCGTCGCGAAGTGGACGTAGCGGTAGTTACTCAGTTCGCCGCTGGTCGCGATCGATCGATTTGCCCGGAAGTCGACGGCGCGCAAATTAGACCCGGCTGGTGCGACGGCCAGGATGCGATCCGCTTCTAGCCGCGTAAACGGCAGCCGGCGCACATTGAGTGGACCACCGGAACCGTTGCCGACGTGCTCGATAATGCGCGTGTCGTCGTCGGCAGTTGCGGCACTGGTCGACGTCCGGGATTTTAATCGCGAATCCCTCGCGGAAAACACGGGATCGGCGATCACCGCGACGCCGTTCGGCGCGAGTTTGCGGTTCGCCAAGGTCTGACGATGAATCGCCAACGATGACGCCGAAGGTAAACTGACCAGTTCGTGATCGAGAATCAGGGCACGCTGATTTGAGCCGGGCATTGGCAACGCGGCAAACGGAACATACTGCAACGCGCCATCGGCGATCACGACCATTCGTCTTGTTCCAAACTCAGCCGCGGCGGGAGCAAGTATCATCCGCGCGAGTTCAGCAGACGATTGTTGAAACTGCGCATCCGCCTGCGCGATTCGTTGTTCTCGTTGCGCCGGCGTCTCGAGCGACTTCATAACACTACGCGCGGTCAGCGATTGGTAGACCTGCTGCGCGACTTTCCCAACGTCTTCACCTTTCGGCAACGCAAACGCCTTCATCGAATCCTGCGTGACTGCCCACAGGTAACTGCGCTCATCACCCAGCGAATACTCCAGCAACACAGTGTTCGCCTCGAGCAGTTGCTGAATCTCCTTCAGGCCGAGTGGCTGCGGCTGCGTCAAGGCGGCATACGCCGGACTCGCTTTGCGAATCGCGACCTGCACCTGCTGATACTCGTCTTCAAGCGCGCGAATCTCTTTGCCAAACGTTTCGATCTCCTGACGATTACCATTCTGCGCCGTGAGTTGAATCTGACGTTGGGCTTTGGCGTTGATCGCCTGCCTGATCTCTCGTTCGCGTTTGACCAGCTCGACGCCGACACCCTGCTCGATATCCGCGGGCGCTTCGTTCAGCATCTCCAACAGACTGCGCGCACGGCCGCGTTCACTGGCTTGCAACGCCTCGGCGTCGTGTCGCGCCGCCGGATCTTTCGCGTGAAGCTGCATCAACACGTCGACGTAAAGCTCGTACGCCTCTTCTTTCGACGCGAGATACGACGCCCGCAACGACTGACTCCCCGAACGAGCCCGAACCGTCTCGATCAGCGACAGCGACTCTTCAACGTCCTTGCGCGCTTCGACGAGATTACCGAGCTTCTGCTGCGCCCGGGCGCGTCCTTCCAAACTGTTGGCGGCGCTATTCAGATCATTAAGGTTGCGCTGAATCGCCAGGGCCTGATTGAAATGCTCCAACGCCTTTTCGGGTTGGCCCAGCAGGTTGTAGACGTGGGCCAGATTCGCGTGACTGAACGCTTCGCGCCGAACGTTATTGGCCGTGCGCTGAATCTCTAGTGCTTGTTGATGAAGTTCGACTGCCTTTTCGGGCTGGCCCATGGCGGAGTAATTCGCGCCAAGAAGATCAAGCGTCTGGGCTTCGAGTGATTTGTTCCCGATCTTCAGCACCATCTCGCGCGTTTGGCTGTAATAGTTCTGCGCCTCCCGATATTTCTCCAGCCGGTTGTACGCGTAACCGATGTTATTCAACGTCTGCGCTTCGGCCGCGCGATCGGTACCCGGTTTCTGCAGCTCGAGCGCCTGTTGCAGATAGTCGAGCGCTCTCTCCGGTTCTCCGAGACTCGTGTATGCGACACCGATGTTGTTGAGCGCGATGGCGCGTCGCGCCGGCAACTCGGCAAACAGCGGTAGTGCTTGCAGGCAATAATCTATCGCGCGTTGAAAATCGCCGGCTTCGGTTTGAAGATTGCCGATGCTTGTGAGTGCTGACCCTTGTGTCGGCTTGTCGCCCAAGCGTCCGGCAAGAACGCGTGCTCTTTCGAAATGGGCGTGGGATTTCGATATGTCGCCGAGCGTCGCAAAACTAGCGCCGAGGAAAGTCTCGATGGGCGGCTCGAGCCGCTCGTCTCCAACCTTCTGCGCGAGCGCGAGCGCCTCTTCAAAACGTGGCAGGGCGTTGCGCGGCTCGTTCAACTGGAAATACGCGATCCCGCTCGCGTGAACGGCGAGCGTTTGACGATAAGTGTCGCTTGCCGACCGGAACAACGGTATAGCTTCCTCATATTTAACGATGGCGGCACGCTTGGATGTGGCGTCGGATTTGGGACGCAGTTTTTGTGCTTCGTCGAACGCGCGTTGACCAGTCACGTGCTGCTTGTCCGTAGCTGTCGCTTCACGAAGTGCAACGATTTTGATTTGGTAGTTCGCCGCGCTGGCGCGGGCGTTTCGTGCCCGCACTTCGACGCGATAGTCGCCTGAAACATCGGCGACCAATAGCACAGGCTCGGGTCCGAAACGTTCGTTGGGACTGTCGCTGACGCTGATCGGCGAACCGTCAGGCTTAAACAGCGCTACAGTTACATCGATTCCCTCCTGTTCGATTAGTGCGTGGAAGAACTGGCCCGCCACGAGATTGATTACATACGACTGTGATTCACCCTCTTTGAGCGCATGACTGCCGTCGGCCAACACCGGAAGTTGTTTCGGTGATTCCTGCGCGGCGATCTGCCTGGTGGCGGCGGAACAAAACAGTACCGCGACCAGCAGAAGTATCAGTTTTAAAGACGTAGTTCGTCGCATTTCAAAAATGAAAGAAGAGCACGGGAGGGCGTTGAAGCCACTCCCGCGCTTCGGTAAGGAGTACCGCTCGTTCGCTGACAGGGGGGTCGATTAAGCGGAAGCCGACGCGGCGTCCTCCTTACAATCCTCTGGCGTACCCGGTCCGGACTGGCCCGTGTAGGTGCCTTCGTCTTCGGCGGGGGGACCCTGACGAAACTTGTTGTTTCTCCACCCGCCTTGGATCGTTTCCTTGCCCGGCCCGTATGGGGCGTCCACATTGACGTGCCAAATCAGGCCGTTATAGGCGAACGCCGGAAAATGCAAAGTATCCTCCGGATTCGCTACTTCTGCTCTCGCCACAACCGCGAGAAACTCATACGACTTCCCGTCGTCACTCAATCGGACAATGCCGCCACTGAGTTCTTTTCCGCTGTCGGGGCCAGATATCTCCTCGGGGTTTAAGTACCATTCATTGGGCATTTGGTTAATCCTCCTTCAAGGTGTGCGAGTTTCACAATCCGCACCTGGGCCGGAATGTGTGCTGGGCTAAATCCGCGCTAATACCGATAAATCGGGCCTTGGAGGCCGGTCTATCTATTAACGCGAGAACTGTTTTGACAAACCACCACGTCCAGGTGAATTAGCAGGAAAGTTGACCCGGTCAGGGCAGAGAGAGAATTGCTTACTTAGCCGGGACGACTCTGACGTTACTTAGGTGGGCGCAATCATAAGGCCACTCGCGTGCCGCGTCAAAGCTCAGTGATGTTCGAGCCGGACGGCGTAGACGAGGACTTTTTCCGAGCTCGTGAGGGTAGTAAGAGCGTCGCCTTTTTCGTGATCGACTTTGTGGGCGGAATGAGCAGCCAGGAAACTGTTGACCACGCTGTTTTGCTGCGCGTCGGTTATGAGGCCTCGGTTTTGGCGGTTTGCGAAAGCCCTCATACCTTCCAACTCCGGTAGCGGATTCTCGCCGAAAACCAACCATATTTTTTCCACGCCCTGTTCCTTATCGAACTTCAGCCACGACTGATCGGGAATCTGCACGCGCTGATTAGCGTTGATGTATTCAGAGCCATTGTTGGCTGTGGATGACGGAAAGACGACGACATACTGGGGCCCGGGAGCGGCCTTCGCTGGTCCTTCGTTCAAGATGTACAGATAACCGGTTTGGGGACTGCGAACGCTCAACCTGATTTGATAGTCGGCCTCGAAGTTAATCTCACCCGAGATGTCGAATGGTTCCTGATAAGCCTTCCCCTCCTTGAACTTTTGCACTGTGATCCAATACGTGAGTGTCCGTGCGGGCGTCGAGATGACGGGCGTCGCTGGCGGAGTCACGGATCGATTTCGCGCGTTGCGCCAGGCGTTCATGGCAAACACCGCCGCTAACGACGCGACGATCGCAATCAACGCGACTGCCAAACCGTAGCTCTTCTTCGAAGTCTCCGTCACGACCGGCTCCGCCGTTCGCACCGGTTGCGGATACTCCCTGGTGATGGCAGCGGAAGAGCGCTCGATTTCCGCATCGAGAGCGAGTCGACGCTTCAGATTGCGGAGATCGATCATCATGTCTTTCGCTGATTGATAACGCTCGTCCGGATCTTTGGCGATGGACTTGTCGACGATCCGTTGCAACTCTTCGGGCACACGAGTACCCGAGTGGGCCAGTGGCGGCGGTTGCTTCTCGAGAATCTGCACGATCGTGTGCGCACTCGTGCTGCCGCCAAACGGCTTCGTTCCCGCCACCATCTCGTAAATGATCACGCCGCTGCTCCAGATGTCGCTACGCGCGTCCACCGGTTTCGCCAGCGCTTGTTCGGGCGACATGTAATTGACGGTGCCCATGATCAAACCGGGAGCAGTCTTAAACTCGCTTGTCTTTTCTTCACCAGTTAGAGCCTCGGTGTTTCCCTTTTTCTCGGTCAGTTTAGCGAGACCGAAGTCGAGCACTTTCACGACATGATCGCGCTTGCGAATCATCACGTTCTCGGGCTTCATGTCGCGATGCACGATGCTGGCTTCGTGGGCGGCGTCGAGAGCCGCAAGCATCTGAATACTGATGTCGAGGATCTCGCCAAGCCTTAGCCGCTCGCTGCGGACGTAGTCTCGCAACGTCTCGCCATCGACAAACTCAGCCGCAATGAATGTCAGCGTATCTACTTCGCCAAACTCGTAGATGGTGAGAATGTTTGGCTGGTTCAACGACGACGCCACTTTCGCTTCCTGACGAAAGCGTTGCATGCGTCGTTTGTCGGCGGCGACGTCGGACGAAAGGATTTTTAGAGCAACGGTGCGGTCGAGGCGGGAATCTTTCGCGAGGTAGACTTCGCCCATCCCGCCTGTTCCCAGATGATCGAGTATCAAGTAGTCGCCGAACTGCTGGCCTTTGTGCAGGACGAGTTGTTCTTTGGCTTCGGTGAAGTGTTCCGCGACATCTTCCACTGCGAGGCCGCCGATGAAATCATCTCCTTCAGCCTGTTCGTGCGACTCGAGCAGCTTTTCGATTTCCGCTTGTAGATCGCTGTCGGCGCCACACTTCTCCTTCACGTACTCGGAGCGAGCCGCTTCATCAAGTAAGATTGCCCGGTTGAATATGCGACTGATTTGTTGCCAGCGTTCCGGCTTCAATTCGACGCGCTCCCGGCGAGTTGGCTATGAAGCCACGCACGGGCCATATTCCAATCGCGAATGACGGTATTCTTGGAAATCTTCAACACTCCGGCGATCTCGTCGTTGTTCAGGCCTCCGAAGTATTTGAGCTCGACCACCTGACTGCGTCGCGGATCCAACTCCGCCAGACTTTTCAACGCTTCGTCGAGCCGGAGAAACTCTGCCAGATCATCGTTGATCACTGTCGCGGTCTCGTCGAGTGAAACCTGCCGCGCGCCACCACCGCGTTTCGCATAAGCGTGCCGGCGGGCGTGGTCGATCAGAATGCGTCGCATGATCTGCGCCGAGATGGCGAAGAAATGAGAACGATTGGCCCACTGCACGTTCCGTTGATCGACGAGACGCACATACGCTTCGTTAATCAGCGCGGTGGTCTGCAAGGTGTGCCCCTTGCGCTCGCGGCTCATGTAGCGGCGAGCCAGTCGATGAAGCTCGTCGTAGACCAGCGGATAAAGCTCGTCGAGCGCAGTTTGATTGCCTTCGCGCCACGCGGCGAGTAGCTGCGTTATCTCATGTTCCTGTCGGGGAGGTTCTTTCTTCATAGGAACAACTGTCTTGACTACGCCACGAACTGCTCGATCTCGCCCGGCTTGCGCAGCATCTTGTTGACTTCGCCGATGTGCAGCTCTTCTTCCGAGATCATGCGACGGGCGTACTCCTCGAGCAACACGGACCGGTCAATGACCATGTCCAACAACTGTTTGTAAAGCGCCAGTCCGGCCTTTTCGGCCGCGAGTGATTCGACGAGGATGTCGTTAATGCCATGCTTGTGCGTCTCGAGCAGGCTGCCGATCTTGAGCGACGGGTGATCGCCGAAGTGCGTGACGAGTTCCCCGGCTTCGTTGGCATGCATGAGACACGTGGTGGCTTCGTTGCGCAACCAGCTAACAATGGGAATCCGGTTATGGCCGAAAACCATGAGAGCATAGTGGGTGTAGCGAACGACGCCCGCCAGTTCCGCCTCCATTATGTGATTCAAGAGCTTCACCGCTGCCGCTCTGTCAAAGTTTTCTTCCGACATATTCTCCTCCCGCGCGCTCGCGCGCCGACTGGCCCACCCGGCGTTCTGCGCTTCAGAAACGCAGTGATAAACAGCTTAAACCGCCGTCCATCTTCTGAAACTCCGACATTTCGAGGGCGATCGTTGGGTAATTAAGGTCTTCCAACTGCCGCTGCACCCCGGGAAAACCGGCCGGTACCAGCATCCGATCATTAATAAATAAACAATTAGCCGCGTACTCTTGAGCAGATTTTACGTGAACCAGCTCGTATCCGGAAAACTCTTTTAACCTGCTCAACGCCTCAATTACAACGAGGCGGTTGCCGCCGAGCCAGGCCATGCCACTCTTTAAGTGAAGGATATTACTCAGACCGCGGATGTCTATCAAATTGGCACTGTAACCGAAGGACTCGAGTATTCGAGCCAGTTGAGCCGCGCCAGCTTCGTTGGTCCGGCGCGAAAGGCCGATGAAAAAGTGGTCGCCTGCCTCACAAACGTCGCCGCCATCGACGGTTCCCGGCTCAGTGATTCTGGTTAGCTCCCGATAATACTCACGCAACGAACGTTCAATCTCTTCGATCTCGCCAACCCGACTCGCGGCGCCGGGACGTGTGATCACCGCACCTCGTTCGCTGACGATCGCGGTGTCTTCGACAAATGTCGAATCGGGGTGTCGCTCGTCTGCCGGCAAACGAATTAATGTGAGCCCGCACGATTCGAGCGCGTGGCAATACGCCGCATGTTGTCGCAGCGTCAGATCGTAGTCCGGCTGGCCGAGATCGACACTGGTCTCGCCGTCCGAAAAGTTCCGGCCCGGTTCACGAACGATGGCTTTTGTCAGCACGGTGCCGCGAGTATACCTCTGATGCATCTGATTTGGTCGCAACATTCGGATAGTGCTCTCGTACTTATAACCACTACACTAAACATCATGAAGAAACTCGATCCCGTTTTTCGTAGCGCTCTCGATCGCGCGTACACGCACGCGATTTCACACCTCGAACACCTTGACGAAACTTCGGTCGCCGCGACGAGTGACGTTGAAACGTTGCGTGCCCGCATTGCGAAGCAGCTTCCGGTGGAAGGCATACCGGCTGATGAAGTGATCGAAGAATTAGTGCGCAATATCGCTGGTGGTTTGATCGGCTCGGCCGGCGGACGATTTTTTGGTTGGGTGATTGGCGGTGTCCTCCCCGCCGCAATGGCTGCCGACTGGCTCACCTCAGCGTGGCAACAAAACGGAGCGCTCTACGCGACGAGTCCCGCAAGTGCGATGGTCGAGGAAGCTGTTGGCGGTTGGTTGAAAGACATCTTCGGACTGCCGGCGCATACGAGTTTTGCGCTCGTCACCGGCTGCCAGATGGCCCATTTGACGTGTCTCGCCGCTGCGCGTCATTCGCTGTTGGCGAAACGTGACTGGGACGTCGAGGCTCGCGGCCTGTCTGGCGCGCCAGTGATTCGTCTCTTGACGAGCCACGCTCACCACGCATCGTTTGAACGCGCGGTGCGGTTGCTCGGGTTGGGCCACGCGAACATTGTCGATCTGCCCGTCGATGCAGCAGGCAAACTCGTTCCGCGCACGCTGGCCGACGAACTCGCGCAGGCGCCTGATGCGCCGTCGATCGTCTTGCTGCAAGCGGGCGACATCAACCAGGGCGCTTACGACGACTTCGAAGCGATCGTGCCGATTGCGAGAGAGTATGGCGCGTGGGTGCACGTCGACGGAGCGATCGGCTTGTGGGCGACGGCGAGTGAGCAGCGGAAACGTTTTGTTAAAGGCCTTGAAGGATGCGATTCATGGGCCACTGACGGGCACAAGTGGCTCAACGTTCCGTTTGATTGTGGGTTTGCGTTCGTTGCCGACGCGGAGGCGCATCGAGCGTCGATGTCAGTGCGCGCGTCGTATTTGACGCACGCGAGTACGGCTCGCGATCAAATGGATTGGAACCCTGAGTGGTCACGCCGGTCGCGCAGCTTCGCTGTTTACGCTGCTTTGCGACAGCTTGGCCGTCGTGGTGTCGGTGAATTGATCGATCGTTGCTGCGAACGGGCGCACGCGATCGTGATGAGGATTGGCGAGTTGCCGGGTGCGGAAGTTTTGTGGGAACCGACAATCAACCAAGGGCTGGTGCGTTTTCCCGATCCGCGGCCGTCCGCGACCGATGGGGACCACGATCGTCACACTGATGCCGTGATCGCAGCGATACTGAAAACTGGTGAAGCGTTTTTCGGCGGCACGACGTGGCGCGGGCGTCGGGCGATGCGCGTGAGTGTGTGCAACTGGCAGACTTCGGAGACGGATGTCGATCGCGTCGTTGCCGCTGTGAGGCAAGCGATTCAGGATACCGATCGCATACCGACTAATCCGTAGTTTTTAAATCATCCCGGCGCATCAAACGTTTGACCGTCGGCGTCAGCAGTGCGAGTAACAGTGCCGAAGCCAACAGTCCGGCCGCGATTCCTCCGTAGAGTTTCACGAGTTGCATCGGATTATCCGAAACAAAGAAACCGGAAAGATACCCCGCAAGCTTGTTGCCAAAGGCAGCAGCGAGAAACCAAACGCCCATCATTATCCCGACGAGTTTCGGCGGCGCTAGCTTCGTGACGGTGCTTAATCCAACGGGACTCAAACACATCTCGCCGCAAACCTCGAGGAAGTAGAGTCCGACGAGCCACCAGAAGCTGATTCTTCCCTGCGCGGTCAGCATTGCGGCGGGAACGAGTAACAGGTATGCCATGCCGATGAAGATTAGGCCCAACGTGAATTTCACGGGACTCGACGGCTGTCGATCACCGAGTCGCACCCAGAGGATCGAAAAGATCGGCGCCAGCATGATCACAAACGCCGGCGTCAGCGATTGCAGGTAAGGCGCCGGGAATTTCCAACCGAACAGGACAGTGTTCGTGAGCCGGTCGGCAAACAGATTGAGGCTCGCGCCTTTCTGCTCGTAAGCAGCCCAGAAAAGGATGGTGAAGGTGAAGAAGATGAAGATCGCGGCAATGCGTTTCCAGTCGCCTCTCGTCAGCGCGGGTTGGACGTCTTTCTCGGCCTTCGCTTCTTCCGCTTTGAGTTTGGAACGGGTTTTAACTGTGTTGCCGACGTGCGCGAGTCTGTTGCGGTTCCAGAGATAGACCAGCAGGCCCACGACCATGCCGAAGCCTGAGGCGCCGAATCCCCAATGCCAGCTCATCGTCGGATCCATCCCCATCCATCTGAGGAAACTCTTAAAACTCTCGCCCTTCGCAAAATAGCCGACGACTAACGGCGCCATCATCGCGCCGATATTGATTCCCATGTAGAAGATCGAGAAGCCGCTGTCGCGGCGCGGATCGTTCTCCTTGTAAAGACCGCCGACCATCGCGCTGATGTTCGGCTTCAGTAGACCGGTGCCGATGGCGATTAGTGCGAGGCCGCCGTAGAAGAAAGTCGGCGAGTGAACGATCATCGAGAAGTGACCGGCGGCAATGACGCAGCCACCAAGAAAAACCGCGTTACGCGCGCCGGTCAGGTAATCGGCAATCAGACCGCCCGGCAGCGCGGTGATGTAAACCGAAAAGACGTACCATCCCCAGATCGCGGAGGCGTCTTTCACTTGCCACCCGAGTCCACCCTCGGCGGCGGTTGACGTGAGGTAAAAGATCAGAATGGCGCGCATGCCGTAGTAGCTAAAGCGCTCCCACAGCTCAGTAAAGAAGAGCGGTCCAAGTCCTTTTGGATGTCCGGCAAAAATCGATTCGCGGCGGGCGACCTCCAGGCGAGGTGGCGCACCGGTCATGGCGGCTTCACTCATGGCCGCGCACTATAGTTGAGTACCGCCGCGAGTTTCAAACAAAAAGAAAAGATCCGTGTTTCCAAAGGTTGGTTCCTTTAGACAACGGAGGCAGGAATAATTTTGGACGTCAGACAGTACTATTTAGATAGTGGGGATCTGGTGCCCCTGGGGCTGGCCGTAGTAGAAGCTGCCCGTCATCTCCCACCTGCCCAGATTGAACTGCCGTTGCGCGCCGCAGCTCAAACACGATCGGTACGCACGGCCGTCACGCGAGAAGGGGCGACTCATTTCGGCATGCCTGCATCCAAAGACCCGCGCCATCAAGCTCCCGATTCGTCCCGAAACACGTGAAGAGTCCACCGGAACCATGGTTGAGTTGGAGATCGTCAATTGCGCGGCTGCTTGCATGATTTCACCTCGTTACACCGAAAAACTTCTCATATTAATTAATGACTCGGAACCCTTGATCCGGCGTAAAATCGCCTTCACATCATTAACGCGCAATGACAGGCCCATCAGGGTCATGTTCATTCAAACTTTCCTGCTTTATACTTGCGCCCGACGTCGCGGTAAAACGATTGAAGCGGATGGAGTTGCACGATTGAGCGCACAACCCACTGACAACGTAACCAGGTTGCTGATCGAGCTGTCCAATGGAGATCGAGGCGCGGTTGATCTTTTGCTACCCGTAATCTACGATGAACTGCGAAAGCTCGCGGCGAACTATCTCAGGCGTGAACGGCCCGATCACACCTTGCAACCTACCGCTCTGGTGCACGAGGCCTATTTACGTCTCGTAGATCAAACGCGAGTGAACTGGCAGAACCGGGCTCATTTTTTCGGAGTTGCCGCTCAGATAATGCGTCGCTTGCTCGTCGACCACGCGCGCAAGCACAACGCGGAGAAGCGCGGCCAGGACTTTCAAAAACTCTCCCTGGATGAAAACGTCGATCGCGCCGTCGAACGCAGCGCGGAACTCATCGCACTAGACGACGCGCTCAAAGCCCTGGCAGCTTTCGACGAACAAAAAGCGCGCATGGTTGAGTTGCGCTATTTCGGCGGCCTCTCGATTGAAGAGACAGCAGACGTTTTGGGCGTCACTCCCACAACCATTAAACGCCACTGGCGTTTTGCCAAGGCTTGGCTCCATGGGGAAATGCAAAAAAGTAGTTAATGCACGCAGCTAGTCCAGTTCAACAATTCGTTAACTCTAAACCGGATGCGAGAACTTATTTTCAAACATCCGTGTTACCTGTGTGTCAGGAAGCAAGGTTTAATAGCGTTCAGAATTAGTTCCTATCATGACCCCCGAACGCTGGCGACAAGTCGAGGAGATCTTTCAGGCCGCACTCGATCTGCTCCCCGAAGAACGAGCGCGGTACGTGACCCAGGTCTGCGCGACTGACACCGACCTCCGGCGAAACGTCGAAGTGCTCCTCTCCCAGCACGACAGCGCGGGCGACATGCTCGACCATTCGCTCTACGGCGACACCGACAACAGTCTGTTCGACTCGTTTATAGACGAGAAAGACCCGATGCTCGGGCGCCGTCTCGGCGCGTATCGCATCGAACGCGAGATCGGACGCGGCGGCATGGGCGCAGTGTACGAAGCAGTCCGCGTCGATAACGAGTTCAACAAGCGCGCCGCCATCAAGCTCGTCAAACGCGGCATGGACACCGATTTCATCCTGCGCCGCTTCCGCAAGGAACGACAGATCCTCGCCGCACTCGATCACCCGCACATCGGCGCGCTACTCGACGGCGGCACCACGGACGACGGCTTGCCGTACTTCGTGATGGAGTATATCGAGGGTCAGCCACTCTATAGTTATTGCGACAACAATCAGCTAAACGTCACCGAACGGCTCAAACTGTTTCGCTCGATCTGCGACGCCGTTCACTACGCGCACCAGAAACAGGTCGTACACCGAGACATCAAACCGTCGAACGTGCTCGTAACGTCGGCCGGCACTCCGAAACTGCTCGACTTCGGCATCGCGAAATTGCTCAACCCGCAGATCGCGGGCGACATCACGCACGATCCCACCGCGACCGCCATGCGTTTGATGACGCCGGAATACGCGTCGCCGGAACAAGTGCAGGGCGCGCCGACAACGCCGACCACTGACGTTTATTCGCTCGGGGTCCTGCTTTACGAACTGCTGACCGGACATCGTCCGTATCGACTCTTGAATCGCGCGCCACACGAGATCGCGCGCGTCATCTGCGAAGAATCACCGGCGCCGCCGAGCATCATCATCACGCGTACCGACGACCTGTTGCCGAGTCTTTATGTCGGCGACGAAGCGACGACGCTGAAACAACTGTTCACCACGCGCAGCGCGACGCTCGAGTCGCTGCGACGCGCGCTCGCCGGCGATCTCGACAACATCGTGATGCAGGCGTTGCGCAAGGAACCCGAGTGGCGCTACCAGACCGCCGCCGAACTGCGCGACGACATCACTCGCTATCTCGAAGGCCGTCCCGTCAGCGATCTCCCCGACCCACCGCACGCCGCGGCCGTGCTCAGGCCCGATGCGTTCGAGGAAAACTCGCTCGCCGTGCTGCCGATGAAGTTGCTGGACATGAACCAGCCGGAAACAAATCCCGACTACCTCGGCACCGGACTCGCCGATGCATTGATCACCCGACTCAGCGCGATTCGCAGTTTTGCAGTGCGGCCGACGAGCAGCGTGCTTCGTTACGGCGGTGATGCTGATCCTCTTCGCGCCGGACGCGAACTCGGCGTTGCGTTCGTGCTTGACGGCAGAATCCGGCGCGCCGGCGAACGTATTCGCGTCACCATCCAGCTACTCGACGTACGCGACGAAACCACAGCGTGGGCCGGACAGTTCGACGAACAGTTTACGGACGTGCTGAGTCTCGAAGACGTAATCTCGTCGCACGTCGCCGAAGCGATCGTTCCGCATCTCACCGTCGATCAACGACTGCGACTCGCGAAGCGTGGCACTGACAATCCGCAGGCGCACGAGGCGTACCTGCGTGGACGTTATTACTGGAACACGTTTACGGAAGAAGGTTTCGCGCGGGCGATCGTTTGTTATCAACAAGCAATCGCGCTCGATCCGGACTACGCGCTGGCGTACGCGGGCGTCGCGAATTATCACAACTGGCTCGGCGTGTTCAGCGTGATGCCGTTTGCCGAGTGTGCCGCGGCGGCTTACGAAGCTGCGGCGCGTGCCGTTGAGATCGATCCGAATCTTGCTGAAGGTCACACTGCGCTGGGCCAGGCGATACTCTGCCGCGACTACGCGTGGGCCAGCGCCGAGCACCACATGGTGCGCGCTATCGAACTCGATCCGAACTACTCGCCCGCCCGCATCTGGTATGCATTGCAACTCGCGATGGAAGGCCGGTTCAGCGAAGCGCTGCGCGAGGCGCACACCGGACGCGATCTGGATCCGCTCGCGGTGATTTCGCGGTTCGCCGTCGTGTGGTGTTCGTATCACGCGCGTCGCTACGACGAGGCGTATCGCTTCGCTGCCGCGACCCTGGAGAGCGAGCCGCGGAACATGATGATGATGTACGCGTCGAGTTTTGTGTTGAGTCGTCTCGGCCGGCATCAGGAAGCGATTGCCGCAGCAAAGAAATGCGTGGAGACTTTGGGCACGGTGTCGCACACGCTCGGACGTCTTGGCGCCGCTTACGCGTGCGCGGGCGATCTCGAAAATGGAGAAAAGGCGCTTGACGAGATGGAACGTCTGGCGAGCCGCCGCTACATTTCGCCGTATCACCTCGCGCTCGTCAACGCCGCGCTGGGACGAGTCGAGGCGTCGCTCGACCTGCTTGAAAACGCATACGAGAGCGGTGATGCAAAAGTCCTTTGGATCGGGGTCGATCCGGAACTCGAGCCACTGCACGGTCATCCGCGATTCAACGATCTGCTGCGGAAGATGGACCACCGGCTCGTCGCGCTGCCGGCTATTTCAGGGCAGATCGGCGGCGACCACGAGTCGATCGCCGTGCTGCCGTTCAGGGTCCTGAGCCCGCCGGGAGAGAACACCGGCGACGAGTATCTCGGCGTCGGACTGACTGACGCGCTGATCACTCGTCTCAGCAACGTGCAACGTCTCGTCGTAAGACCGACGAGCAGCGTGCTGCGTTACCAGGGCTCCGCGATCGATCCGCTCGTCGCCGGACGCGATCTCGGCATCGACTACGTCGTCGACGGCAGCATTCGCCGGGTCGGCAACCGCATCCGCGTCACTGCGCAACTGCTCAACATCAACGAAGGCGTAACTCGCTGGGCCGAACACTTCGACGAAGACTCGACCGACGTTCTGCAAATCGAAGATTCAATTTCCGAGAAAGTCGCGTCGGCGTTGTTGCCGCAGTTGACGCGCGATGAGCAGCGACAGTTGTCGAAGCGCGGCACCGACAACTCCGAAGCTTTCGAAGCTTACCTGCGCGGGCGTTATCACTGGAATTTCTACACGGAAGTCGGTCTCGCGAAATCGCTTCAGTGTTATCAGAAAGCAATCAACCTCGATCCCGATTACGCCCTCGCCTACACGGGCATCGCCGATTACTACAACTGGCTCGGAGTCTTCGGAGTGAGGCCGTTCGCCGAGTGTTCCGCAGCGGCGAAACAGGCGGCGGCGAAAGCCGTCGAACTCGATGCCGGTTCAGCGGAAGCATACTCGGCACTCGCCTTCGCGACCGTTTGTCACGACTTCGACTGGTCCGTCGCCGAAGCACAAAACCGTCGCGCGATCGAGATCAATCCGAACTACGCCACGGGCCATAACTGGTACGCGTATCAGCTGACGATGGAAGCGCGTTTCGACGAGGCCATCGATCAGATGATGCGCACACGAGAGCTGGATCCGCTTTCGCCTGCCGTGTTGCAAGCGCTGGCCTGGTGTTACTACCAGGCACGCCGCTTTGACGAATCGATGGTGACGTTTCAGTCGATGCTCGAAGCCGTTCCCGATTTCGCGTACGGACTCGTCACTCTTTCCTGGCTGCTGCGGCACACAGGGGCGACTGACGAAGCGGTCCGCGTGGCCGAAAAGGCGCTGGCGCTCTCGAGTGGCAGCCCGTTCTATCTGTGCGCGGTCGGTGCGGCTTACGCTGCGGCCGGGCAACAGACGGACGCTCAGCGGGTGCTCGATCAACTGGAACAAGCAGCGGCGCATAGTTACGTATCGCCTTATCACCGGGCGATGATTCACCTGCACCTCGGTGATCGTGAGCGCGCGCTTCAACTGTTGCTGGAGGCTTACACGATCAAAGACGCATGGCTCGTCTGGATGGGCGTCGAACCGCAGTGGGATCCGTTGCGCGGCGAGCCGTTGTTCGATCAGATTCTGCGCGACCTTCGTCACCCGACACTCGATCGCAAACCGTCGCGTAGCACCGCCGTAAAAGAGCGTCGCAGAAAACGCGGCCAGCACATCGCGCCGATCACAAAGCAGATCATCATCCCAACGCCGGAAACGACCACCGGAGAAAACGAAGAAGCGCGACAGCTCTACACCGCCGGACGTTACTACGCCACGAGACGCACGGCCGAAGGTCTGCGACAGGCAATCGAGCGACTCGAACGCGCCGTCGAAATCGATCCCGAATTCGCCATCGCGCTCGCCGAACTGGCCGATTGCTACGCATTGCTCAACTGGTACGTCGAACCGGCTCCGGCGGAAGCGTGGGAACGCGCGAAAGAGTCGGCGCTGGCGGCGGTCGAAGCCGATCCGCAACTCGCTGAAGCGCACGCGTCACTCGGCTTTGTGAAACTGCACTACGATCGCGATTGGATCGCCGCCGAGCGCGAGCTGCGCAAGGCGATTCAACTGAAGCCCGGCAACCAGGTGGCCCATCGTTGGTACGCGTACAGCCTGTCGGCCATGGGCCGGCATGACGAGGCTTACGCGGAGATCGAGCGGGCGCGACAGATCTCGCCGCAGTCCGCGGTGATTGCGACGGCTGTTGCGAACGTGCTGTTTCTCGCGGGCAAGTTCGACGAGTGCATCACGCAGTGTCGCAAAGCACTCGAGCTCGATCCGGGCGCCGTCGCAGCACACACCGTTTTGCGTTGGGCCTACGAGTTGAAAGGCAAGCACAACGAAGTGATGGCGGCGTTCGAGCAGGAACGAAGTTTCGCGGGCGACACGCCGACCACGCATGCGAAACGCGCCCACGTGCTGGCCGCCATCGGCAAGCATGACGAAGCGAAAACGATTCTCGAGGAGATCATCAGCAAGCGTAATCAACAGTGGGTGACGGCTTACGAGATCGCCATCATCTACACGCTGCTCGGCGACTTCGACAACGCGTTTCGCTGGCTCAAGCAGGCCGAACGCGAACACGCCGTCGGTTTCACTTTCGTGCGCGTCGATCCGCATTTAACCCGACTCCGCACCGATCCGCGTTTTGTTGACTTACTTCGAGAAACTGAAAAGACCATTCCTTAACACTGATGAAACCCGAAAATCGTAATTCACTCGACGCCTGGGTGCGGGAAGTTATTGCCTGGCATTTCAATCCCGAGACCGGATGTCCGTTCTGGTTGGACTACGCCAAAAATCTTTCGTGGGACCCGCGAAAAGAGATTCAAACTTACGACGATCTCTCGAAGTTCGGTTTTTTCCAGGACGAGTGGCTGCGCGGTGGCCCAGTGCGACGCTGGGTGCCGAAGGGCTTCGCCGGACGGCCCGTCTACACGTTTGAGACCGGCGGGAGCACCGGAGTGCCGAAGTCGCGCATCAACATCGAAGATTTTCGTCTCGATTACGAGGCGTTCAGCGACACGCTGCCGGACGAGTTCTTTCCCAAGGATTCCGATTGGTTGTCGTTAGGACCAACTGGTCCACGCCGGCTACGGCTCGCGGTCGAGCATTTGGCGCAGCATCGCGGCGGCATCTGTTTCATGGTCGACCTCGATCCGCGCTGGGTGATCAAGCTGATCAAAATGGGCCAACCCAAGATGGCCGAGCAGTACAAGCAACACGTCGTCGAACAAGGCCTGACCCTGTTGCGCGCGCACGACAACATTCGCTGCCTGTTCACGACTCCGAAACTTTTGGAAGCACTCTGCGAGAAGGTGTCGCTGAAGAAGATCGGCATCACGGGCGTGTTCTGCGGGGGCACGGAAATGACGCCGCAGTTTCATCGTTTCGCCGTCGAAGAGTTACTGGAAGGCGCATACTTCGCACCGACCTACGGCAACACGTTGATGGGACTCGCGGTGCACAAGCCACGCGACCCAGCGGACAACTACGCGATCATCTACTATCCGCCGCGGCCGCGCGCGATGGTTGAAGTCGTCGACCCTGACGAGCCGGATCGAATCGTCGGTTACGGCGAGACCGGGCGGGTGCGTTTGACGACTTTGACGAAAGAGTTTTTCATGCCGCGTTTTCTGGAACGCGACGAAGCGGAGCGCGAACCGCCGTGCGAGATGTATCCGTGGGACGGTGTCCGCAACGTGCGGCCGTTTTCAAAGCTGCAAGCTAACGTCGTGGAAGGTGTTTACTAAATCCGTGTTATGTTGCACATACCAATTCTCCGACAAGGAAATGATTATCGAAGTCTCGACGTAGCGCGCGTGCCACATCATCGAACGCGCGAGACGTTTGTTGAAGTGAGCCAGGCAAACGCGGGCCTGATCCGGCGCGATCTCTCGCGCCAGGAGATCGCCCGCTCGAGCTTGAGCAAGTTTTCGACTCGCGATCTGGTGGACATGTGCACCCGCGCGGCGGAACACTTTACGAATGACTCGCTGCCGCTCGGCGAGAGTTCGCAAACAGCGGAAGACTACGTGGCCCAGGTGTCGGCGACGACGGGAATGCCGTACGTTCTTGCGCGCCGGAACATGTCGAAGATCAAGAGCATGCTCGCGAGCATGGAGAACGTTCTGAACGGCCTGACGCGCAACATCGATTGGGAAATACTCGATCGCGGGTTCGGCATTCGCG
>DATANW010000440.1:0-3768 GCA_036266055.1 Pyrinomonadaceae bacterium
GTCGGCGGTGTGCGCAGCGGCACCGGCGATACCGGCACCAACACTCTGACCGTCGAAGATCTGGATGCAATCAAACGCGAAGTGCCAAGTGTTTCGATGGTCACGCCGTCCGTGAACACGCGAGCGCAACTGATCGCCGGCAACATGAACTGGAACACGCAGCTCCAGGGGGTCAGCGAGCAGTATCCGGACATCCGCAAGTGGGCCATTCAGAGCGGCTCGTTTTTCACTGACGCGGACGTGCGCACCGCAGCGCGCGTGATCGTGATCGGTAAAACGCTCGCTGACACGCTGTATTCCGGCAGCGACCCTGTGGGCCAAGACATTCGCGTAAGCAACTTGCCTTTTAGAGTTGTCGGTGTGATGGCCGCGAAGGGACAGGATCCGCAGGGCCGTGACCAGGACGACATCGCGTTTGCGCCGTACACGACCGTGCAGAAGAAAGTGCTCGGCCGGGACCGCGTGCAGATCGCTTACGTCTCCGCGATCTCACAAGACGCGACGTACACCGCGCAATCGCAGATCACCGACTTGCTGCGTCAGCGTCACAAACTGACCGCGAGCGAACCGGACGATTTCACGGTCCGCAACATGACGGACATTGCGGAAGCAGCCAACGAAACCAGTCGCACGATGACGATCCTGCTGGCGTGTATCGCCGGTGTTTCGCTGCTGGTCGGCGGCATCGGGATCATGAACATCATGCTCGTGTCAGTCACCGAGCGAACGCGCGAGATCGGGATTCGCATGGCGATCGGCGCGCGGTCGTCCGCGGTACGGAGTCAATTTTTGATTGAGTCGATCGTGTTGAGTCTGACGGGCGGAACGGTGGGCATCCTGCTGGGCATCGGCTTGTCACTCGCGATACCGGCGATGCTGGGTTGGCCCACGCTGGTGTCGATGATGGCGATCGTCGGTTCGGTGATCTTCTCCGCGGCTGTAGGAATCTTCTTCGGCTACTACCCGGCACGCAAAGCGGCGGCGTTGGATCCGATCGACGCGCTGCGTTACGAGTAAACTTCCGGGCGGCGGTGCCACGCGATGTGGAACCCCGCCCAAATCGCAAAGCTCACCACGTAGCCAACGACAGTCGCTGCCAGGTTGAATCTCGGAAAAGCTCTGCTGATCAGAAGCACAGACAACAGAAGCAGTGCTCCATGTATGATCCCAAAAGTCCAGAGCGCGGTGCGCACCGGATTCAGTTTCGTCGCTTTGTTTAGGATAAAAACGATCAGGTTCCCGACGACTCCCGTCGTGATCAGCGCGTCAAGCACATAACCAAACAAGAGAATCGAACCAATCTCGTTTTTCTTGCCGTAACTCAGTAGCAGAAAAGCGACGATGATAATCCCAACGCAAACTGCCAAAGCAACTGCATCTGAACGTCGATTCATAAAAACACCATCCCTTCCTGAGCTATCGGCGCGCTCCTTCGCGGCCGTCATCACGAGATCGAGCAGCGTTCGAAACCAAAAGCCCGGTAACCATCCGCTGCGTGCTTCCGCTCGATAACAGTCGCGAAACACCTGCAGCATTTGACCGCCATACTCGCTGCGAAACTCCGGCGGGTACGCCAGCAACAGCAAGCCGTAAAGTTTGCACGAAATGTTCATCGACTACGCGCCGCGCGCGGAGAGCAACTTCTTGGCTCGCGCGCTCTTAACCAATCTCTCGAGGCGCTCGGCCTCGGCCACCGCGACCCGATTACCGAGATTTGTTAGACGGTAGTAACGTCGCCGTTCATCGTCGAACTCCGGATCGGGACGTTCCTCGATCTCCTCGATTAGACCGTCGTTGAGCATGCGCTTGATCGAACCGTAAAGCGTGCCTGGTCCAAGACGCACTTTTCCTTCACTGCGCTCGTCGACCTCGCGCATGATCTCGTAACCATGTCGGTCTTTGTCCGCGAGCGCCAGCAGGATGTGAAACATTTGCGGCGTCAACGGCAACCACGATTCGGGCTTCTCTTTAACCAACTCTATCGCCTCTCACTGTATCGAGCGGCGATATACTAGGATAGATTGTAACAGCGCGTCAAGAATTGTTTTTGGTCCTCACGTTTTTTCGGCGCCTTCGGTTAACATGCGGCGCATGAATCTGCGATTTTGCTCTCGCCGAACGCTCGCTCTTTGTCTTCTGCTCATCATCGCCGTGGTCTCGTCGGGTCAACGACGGACGCAACCTGACAACGTCAAACCAAAACGACCCCGACTCGTGCTGCTGATCGTCGCCGACCAGTTTCGTTACGACTATCTCGAACGCTTCGGCGATCTCTTTGTCGCAAACGGCTTGCGGCGACTGCAGCGCGACGGGGCGTCGTGGACGCAGTCAAACTACGACCACTTTCCGACCTTCACCGCACCGGGTCACGCAATGATGATGACCGGCGCGTATCCCGCGGAGACAGGCATCGTCGGCAACGAGTGGCCCGATCGCGCGACCGGCAAGAAAGTGTGGAGCGTCACTGACTCATCGGAAAAACTTCTTGGAGGCAAGCCTACGGATGAAGCGTCGAGTCCGCGACGCCTGCTGAGTTCAACTGTCGGCGACGAGCTGCGCCTCGCCACCAACGATCGCGCAAAAGTGATCGGCATCTCGAAGAAAGACCGTTCGGCGATCCTGCCTGCCGGACGTCACGCAAATGCCGCTTACTGGTTCAGCAGCACGGCGGGCGGCATCGTCTCGTCGACTTACTATTTCCAACAACTCCCGGCCTGGGTCGTCAACTTCAACAACACCCGCCCCGTAGATCAGTACTTCGGGAAAAAGTGGGAACGCTTACTGCCCGAGAGCGAATATCTGAAACGCGCCGGGCCGGACGCGCAGCCGTGGGAAAAAGTCACGTGGTCAGGCGATAGCAACACGTTTCCACACACGGTCACCGGCGGCGCCACCGAGCCCAGTCCGGCTTTCTACGGCGCTGTCGACTACACGCCATTCAGTAACGACATGGTGCTGGCATTCGCGCAGCAGGCGATCACGAACGAACACCTCGGCCAGGATGACGACACGGACGTACTCACGGTCAGCTTCTCGGCAACCGATTACGTGGGCCATCGCTACGGTCCATACAGTCAGGAAGTGATGGATGCAGTGTTGCGCGTGGATCGCCAAATCGCGACACTTTTGGATTTCGTGCAGACCCACGTGGGACTCGCGAACACACTGGTCGTGTTCACATCCGACCATGGCGTGTCGCCGATCCCCGAGCACGCGGCAGCGCTCGGTCTGGGCGGCGCTCGAATCAAGACGGCCGATTTTCTGGCCGCGATACGCGCCGGCATCAAAGCACGCTACAACCACGACGGAAAGTCGCCCGATCCGACCGCCGATTACATTTACAAGTTCGACGACATGGGGCTCTCACGCGAAGGCTTCGTGAATGGAAATATTTACTTCAACTATGCCGCACTCGAACGCGACAAAGTCGATGCCGAAGAGTTGGCGCAAGTGGTCGGCAAGACGGCGTTGACGGTTCCCGGCGTCGCGCGCTATTTCACGCGTGGACAACTGCGGCGTGGCGCGACGTCGATCACCGATCCGATCGAGCGCCGTGTGCTTCATGGATTTTATCCCGGGCGCAGCGGTGACGTAATCTTGATTCCCGAGGCGTTCAAGTATCTCGGCGACACAATCACTGCCAACCATGGCTCACCGTATTCGTACGACACGAACGTGCCGATGATGATCATGGGAGCCGGTGTAACTCCCGGCCGCTACCTTGAACCGGCGACTCCGGCGGACATCGCACCGACATTATCTTTACTA
>DATANW010000441.1:0-11073 GCA_036266055.1 Pyrinomonadaceae bacterium
GCAGCGTTGCAACCGGTGCCGGTGGGAGTAAGCGGAGAACTGTACATCGGCGGAGTGCAGTTGGCGCGTGGTTACTGGCGGCGCGCGGTACTGACGGCGGAGCGCTTCATCCCGGACCTGTATGCCGGTGCAGGTGGGCAGCGAATGTACCGGACGGGAGACGTGGCTCGTTATCTGGCGAGTGGCGAGATCGAGTACCTGGGACGCGTGGACCAGCAGGTGAAGTTACGCGGCTTCCGCATCGAGTTAGGTGAGATCGAAGCAGCGTTGATGACGCACGATGAGGTGAGGGAAGCAACCGTAATCGTTTACGGCGACAAGGCAAGTACACAGCGTTTGGCGGCTTACTTCGTGCCCGCGTATGCCGGGTTGGAAGATGACGCGACACAGGAGCAAGAGACGTTTGACTCCAAAGCACAAGCGACGATCAACGCGCTGCGCCAGTACCTGAAGGAACGCCTGCCCGATTACATGTTTCCGACTGTCTTCATCCCGCTGCGGCAGATGCCCATTACACCAAACGGCAAGGTTGATCGTAAGGGTCTGCCCGCGCCCGAAATGGCGCGCGGCACGATGGTCACGATTCCTTACGAAGCGCCACGCAACGGCGTCGAAGAAATCCTCGCGCACGTGTGGGGCGAGGTTTTGAAGGTCGAAAAGGTCGGCGTGCACGACAACTTCTTCGCGCTGGGCGGTGATTCGATACGCAGTTTGCAAGTCGTCGGTATGTGCCGCGAGCGCGGTTTGTATCTGACTTTGCAGCAGTTGTTTCAGTATCAAACTATCGCCGAGCAGGGCGCGGTATTGCAGCGCCAGCATGTCGGTGCGGAACTGCGCGAGTACCACCGCGAACCGTTCTCGATGGTGACCGAGGCCGACCGCAAGAAGATGCCCGACGATGTGGAGGACGCCTATCCGCTCTCGATGCTACAGGGTGGCATGCTCTATCACTGGGAAGTGATGCCGGACGCAGCGCTCTATCACAACGTCAACAGTTTCCACCTGAAGGCTGAGTTCGACGAGCGTGCGCTGAAAGAAGCGACTGCCAGAGTTGTCGCACGTCATGAAGTTTTGCGAACGTCGTTCGATCTCAGCAGCTACAGCGAACCGCTGCAACTCGTACACCGCCACGCCGAGATGTCGATCGGCGTGGAAGACCTGAAGGAGTTGAGCAAGGAGGAGCAGGAGCGCCAGATCGACGAATTCATCGCCGACGAAAAGAGGCGCGGCTTCGACTACACGCGCGCGCCGCTCTTGCGGTTCTTCGTGCACATCCGCAGCGCCGAACGCTTCCAGTTCACCCTCACGGACTTTCACGCGATACAGGACGGCTGGAGTCTGCATACGACGCTCGCCGAGATCTTTGAAAACTATTTCAAGCTGGTGAAGGGCGAAGAACTCGAAGTGCGAGCGCCGGAGCCCGTCAAGTACCGCGACTTTGTCGCGATGGAACGCGAGGCGCTCGCCAGTCAGGAACAACACAACTACTGGCAAAACAAACTCTACGGCAACACGTTCACCAACATGCCGCGCTGGCCCAGGCTGATGAGGGACCACCTCGCGAACGGCGCGCGCGTGCGCTTCCGCGAAGTGTCGATTCCGGTCGGGTTGTCGGAAGGCGTGAAGGATCTGGCGCGCCGGTGCGCGGTGCCGGTGAAGAGCGTCGCGCTGGCGGCGCACCTCAAGGTGATGAGCCTGCTCAGTGGTCATCGCGACGTGCTGACCGGCGCGGTCAGTAACGGCCGGCCCGAAGAGATCGGCGGTGAAAGGACGATCGGGCTTTTCCTGAACACGCTTCCGTTCCGGCTGCGATTGCCGGAAGGTAGTTGGGCCGACCTCGTGCGCGCGACGTTTGATAACGAGTGGGAATTGCTGCCCTATCGCCGTTACCCGATGGCGGCGTTGCAACATGGCCCCGGACGAGAGCAGTTGTACGAGACGGCATTCAACTACATTCACTTTCACGTCGTTGCCGACACGTTGGGTTCGGGTGACGTCGAACTGCTCGGGACCAAGATGGTCGAAGCAACGAACTGGGCCCTTCAGTCGCACTTCTCGCTGGGGATCGACACGCCGCACATCGATCTGCGTCTCGAGTACGACTCCGATCAATGGTCCGAAAAGCAGATGGACCGGGTCACATACTACTTTCAAAACGTCGTCAGGGAGATGGCGACCAATCCAACGGCCCGCCACGATTGGCAGCGTCTCCTGCCTGACGATGAGTTGGCCCAGCAGTTGGAAGAGTGGTCGCAAACTGAGACCGAATACCCGCGTGACCACACCTTCTCGGAACTGTTTCAGCAGCAGGTGGAGCAAACGCCGGACGCCGTCGCCGTTCACTCAGACGAAGGCTCGCTTACGTATGCGGAGCTCAACCGGCACGCCAATGTTCTCGCGCATGTGCTGATTGCTTCCGGTGTTGGGCCCGAGTCGATCGTCGCCTTGCTCTCGGAACGCTCCACCGACTTCCTCATCTCGATGCTCGCTGTCTTCAAGGCCGGCGCGGCGTACTTGCCGCTCGACCCGATGCATCCCGTGTTGCGTCATCTGCAAGTGCTCGAACAGAGCGGCGCTTCAGTGGTCCTGCGGTCGGCGGAGTTTGCTCCGTTGGTGGACCAGATCGTCGAACGTCTCGACCCCGCGCGACGTCCGCAAGTGTTTCCGATGGAAGCGAGTGAGTGGTCGTCGCAGGCGCGCGCGCATCGGTTGGAGAACCCATCGCTGCATGGCAGGCCCCGCAATCTGGCTTACGTCATTTACACGTCAGGCTCGACGGGACTTCCGAAAGGAGCGATGGTCGAACAGCGCGGCATGATTAATCACTTGTGGGCCAAGGTCCGAGACCTGAAATTAAATCGTGATGACGTGGTGGCGCAGACGGCGTCGCAGTGTTTCGACATTTCGGTCTGGCAGTTCCTGTCGCCGCTGCTGGTGGGCGGACGAGTACGCATCGTGTCGCCGGAGCACTCGCTCGATCCAGTGCAGATGTTGAAGCTGGTCAGAGAAGACGGCGTGACGGTGTTGGAAACGGTGCCGTCACTGCTGCGGGCGCTGGTGGACCAGGCTCGGCAACAGTCGGCGGGTGACGGTCAGCAAGCCGCCGCGACGTGGGGAGGCCTGCGTTGGATGGTAGCGACGGGCGAGGCGCTGTTGCCGGAGTTGTGCCGCGAGTGGTTCCTTTACGGCAGCCCGTCCGCGAAGTTACTCAATGCTTACGGACCAACCGAGTGCTCCGACGATGTGACGCACTACGTCGTCGAAAGCGCACCGCCGCAGGATCAAGGGCGCATACCAATCGGGCGCGCGCTTGCGAACACGCAGCTCTACGTGCTCGACGACCAGATGATGCCGTTGCCGATCGGAGTGACGGGCGAATTGTACGTCGGCGGCGACAGTGTCGGTCGTGGCTACTTGAGAGACGCGTCGCGCACGGCGCGAAGGTTCGTGCCACATCCGCACGCGACGCGACCTGGCGAGCGCTTGTACCGAACGGGAGATGTGTGTCGCTATTTGCCAAACGGCGAGATCGAATTTCTGGGACGGATCGATCAGCAGGTGAAGGTGCGCGGCTATCGCATCGAGTTGGGTGAAATCGAAGCCGTACTCGAGCGCCACGCAGAAGTGAAGAAGTCCGCGGTTGAGGCGAGGGAAGATGGGGCCGACGGAGAGAAGCGGCTCGTCGCTTACGTGGTCCGGCGCGGCGTTGAAACACACGAAAACGGCGCCGAAAACGGTGGGAACGGCAATGGCAACGGCCCCGGTTCACAGACTCCCGTCAATGGAGGCGTGACGACTCGGGAGTTGTGGGAGTACCTGCGGGAGCGGTTACCGGAGTACATGGTGCCGCCGAGCATTATGCTGCTCGACGAGATGCCGCTGACGCCGAACGGCAAGATCGATCGCAAGGCGCTACCGACGCCCGAAGGTTCGATCGCGAAGTCTGAAGTCGTTTACGTCCCGCCGCGAAACAAGCTGGAGCAGACGATCGCGAAGGTGTGGCGCGAGGTGCTGCACGTTCAGCGGGTCGGGATGAACGATAACTTTTTCGATCTCGGCGGTCACTCGATTCGCATGATTGAAGCGACAAGCAAACTCAGGATCGTGCTCGGGCGCGAGCTTAGTGTCCTGAGTATGTTTGAGTATCCGACGGTGAGTAAGATGGCGGAGTTTTTAAGTAAGACCGAACACGAAGAGCAACCAGAGCCCTTCGCTCAGGATTTGAAGCGAGCCGAGACCCGCGGCGAACGAACCAGGGTTCAGCGTGAGGCAAGAAAGCAGAGACGGGCCGCCAGGGTGAACTAGAATCCGTGTTCCTGTGAAACGCGGAATAGAGTATGTGCCGGACCCGGGTGGTATGCTAAACTCTCAACTGCTCACAGAGAGACGACGAACTCCCTCCGTCCACTGCGTTGATTTAAAAACATAGAAGCGCTGAGGTTAACTATGGGAACCTTCCTCCAAGATCTCAAGTACGGCGTCCGAATGCTGAGAAAAAATCTCGGCTTTACGGTGGTAGCGGTGCTGGCATTGATGCTCGGCATCGGCGCGAACACTGCAATCTTCAGTGTTCTCAATGTCACGCTGTTGCGTGCGTTGCCATATCCGAACCCCGACGAACTCATGGTCGTCGGTGAGAACAATCCGCAGATCAATCAGAACCAGTTGACGATCTCGCCGGGTAACTACCTCGACTACAAGAGCCAGAACCAGTCGTTTCAGAGTCTCGCGCTCTATCGCATCACGTCGACGACGGGTTTCAACTTGTCCGGCATCGAAGTGCCGGAGCGCGTCCCGGGCGCAATCATCTCCGCCAACATGCTACCAACGCTCGGCGTAGCCCCGGCGATTGGCCGCAACTTCACACCGGAAGAAGAGAAGGTCGGCAATCATCGCTCGGTTATCCTGAGTCACCAACTCTGGCAGCGTCATTTCGGGAGCGATCCCGGCATCGTCGACAAGACAATTCAACTCAACGGCATCAACTACCGAGTGGATGGCGTGATGCCACAAGGGTTTCAATTCCCGACGAATGATGTGCTGACCGGTGGCCAAACTTTGCCGAAGCCCGTCGAGTTATGGGTGCCGTTGGCGATCTCGGACAAAGACTGGCTGGTGCGCGGTTCGCGCTTTCTCTACGCGGTCGGCCGGCTGAAACCGGGTGTGACTCCGGAACAGGCGCAATCGGAGATGAAAGTGATCTCGGAGAGGCTCAGTTCTCTGGCGACACAGAATAAGGACTGGGTGGGCAAGGCGAACCCGATGCACCGGCAGTCCGTTGACTCGATCCGTTTTACATTGATCGTTCTGCTCGGCGCGGTCGCGTTCGTGCTTCTCATTGCCTGCGCCAACGTTGCCAATCTTCTGCTCGCGCGCGCGGCAACACGAAAGGAAGAGATCTCGATTCGCATGGCGATTGGCGCGAGTCGCATGCGCCTCATCCGGCAGCTTCTGACGGAGAGCGTGTTGCTCGCATTGATCGGCGGCGTGCTCGGCATGCTGTTAGCAATCTGGGGTCTCAACTGGCTGACGTCGCTCATTCCGAACAAGATTCCCGCAGTCAACGGAATAGGCTTGGACAGCCGCATCGTTATCTTTACGCTGGCCATCTCTTTCGTGACGGCAATTATTTTCGGCATCGCACCCGCAGTGCAGGCCTCAAAGGCGGATTTCAACGAGACGCTTAAAGAAGGCGGACGTGGTTCGGGAGCGACGATCGGCCGCCGCACGCGCAGTTTGCTCGTCGTGTCGGAGATCGCGCTCGCGGTCGTGCTGTTGATCGGCGCGTCGCTGCTGGTCAGAAGTTTCCAGCGCATCGAGAACGTCAATCCCGGTTTCGATCCCTCGAGACTCACGGCCTTTCAAATCGCGTTGCCGGCCGCGAAATACAAAGAAGATCCACCGATCATCGCGTTCTTCCAACAGCTCAACGAACGTTTGAAGGGTGTGCCCGGTGTTCAGTCCGTTAGCGGCACAACCGCGATCCCGCTCGAAGGCACCAGCAACTACACCTCTTATCTGATTGAGGGACAACAGCCGCCGAAACAAGGTGAGTTCAATCTCGCCGAGCACATCGGCATCTTTCCTGATTACTTCAAGACGATGCGCGTGCCGGTATTGAGAGGGCGGGAGTTCACCTCCGCTGACGACGTTAAAGGCAAGATGGTCGTCATGATCAACGAAGCGCTGGCCCAAAAGCATTGGCCCAACGACGATCCCATCGGCAAGCGCATCATCATCGATTACGACAACAATGTGCCGCGCGAGATCGTCGGCATCGTCAGCAACGTGAAACACTTTGGCCTCGACGCGGACGCCAAGCCCGAGATGTACGTGCCGCAGTACAACTATCCGTTCTACGCCACCTACATGGTTGTGCGATCCGACAACGATCAGCCGTTGGCCGCGGTCATCCAGCGCGAGATACTGAATGTCGACAAGGACGTGCCGATTTACAACGTGCGAACGATGGACCAGATGGTCGCCGAGTCGGTTGCTCAGCGTCGCTTCAATATGCTGCTGATGACCTACTTTGCGATCATCGCGGTGATCCTGGCGGCGGTTGGACTTTACGGTCTTATCTCTTACTCAGTCAGTCAGCGTGCGCACGAGATTGGCATCCGCATGGCACTCGGCGCGCGCCAGGCGGATATCTTTAAACTCATTCTGGGATACGGTCTGAAGTTGGCAATCATCGGCATCGTCATCGGTGTGGTGGGCGCTTACGCGTTGACGCGTGTTATGAAGACTCTCCTCTTCAACGTGAGCGCGACGGATCCGTTTACATTCATCGGCATGGCGGTGCTGCTGCTCGTCATCGCGGTGCTCGCCAGTCTGATCCCGGCGCGGCGCGCGATGAAGGTGCACCCGATGGTGGCTCTCAGGTACGAATAGAAAAATTCATGATCCGTGTCCTCCACCGGACACGGATCATGCATCCTTCCGTCTTTCCTACAAACACGGATTTTCAGACGTGCAAGCGACTCGTAGTCTCAACCTTGCTGAAGTTCAGCAGGTAGAAACACCCGAGCATCTCGTCCAACTCGGACACCCGGAGTGGGCGCTGTGGCGGTGCGTCTGTCTGCGCGGGGCTGGGTTTCCCGTAGACGGTGTGCTTCGTCTCAGCGCACCCGCGGCCGCTGCTGCGGCAGATCTTCTGCTCTCCGCCGAGACTGACCTCGACCACGCACGTGCGACTGCGAATGCGCTCTTGAACTCCGAACTGGATCGTCTGCGACGCGAAGAACGCTGGGACTCGGACAAACCGTATCGCCGCTGGTTGCTTGACGTTTTGCGGGCCCTGAAGGCGGGTAAGCTCCCCGATGTGGAAAAGGCGCCTCACACGGAAGTGCAAATGAACGAAGTACTGGAACGGGTGCGGAGTGCTGCTGACGAAGTGCTCGCAATGCGATCCGGCTTTGAACGGGAATACGTCGCCGGCGTGAACGACGTATCAAACGTGCTGCAAGAGCTGGCGGAGGACGAACGTTTTCGTGAGGCAGTCGCGTGGCAAAATCGCGACGTGCTGCACTCGGCCGTTGACTCGCTGTTGCGTCATCAATCTGCAACGCGATCGCGCGACTCCAGGCAGCGACAGAACGAAGACGTCATCGCGAGCTACTGGCAGCGCTACTGTGTGAAGAACGACACGATCGGGTTCTTCGGGCCTGTCGGCTGGGCTCGCCTGGTCGACGCAGCCGGCGCGGTTGATGCTCGGCCGGGTAAGTCGCTGCTCGCGTCGCGCACTGTTTACTTCGAACAGTGGGGCATCGACGCGCTGATTGATCTTATTAATAAGGACACGGCGACTCTCATGTGGGCCTTGCCGCGCCGCCTTCCGGCCGTGCGTCTCGAAGGCGATTGGCTGCACGTTTCGTTTCGCCGTCCGCAACGACTGCCGCCAAAGCAGGTCGCAGTGTTGAATGCGTGCGACGGCAGACGCACAGCGGCAGAGGTAATCGCTTCCGTGCGGCGTGACGGTGGCGAATGGCGTAGTGAGGCGGAAGTCTTCACGATTCTGAAGGGTTTGAAGGCGCAGGGGTTGATCGCGTGGCAGTTTGAGGTGCCATTGTCGGCGCATCCGGAGCGGCGTCTTCGCGACTTGTTAGAGCGTGTTGAGGACGAGGAACTGCGGCGTCGTCTGCTCTCGCCGTTGGAAGAGTTCGAAGCCCGTCGAGCGCGCGTCGCATCCGCTGCCGGAGATACTCACAAGCTGGATTCAGCTTTCCAGGAGTTGGAGGAGCATTTCACTAACTTGACAGGTCTGGCAGCGACGCGTTGGGCGGGCCGGATGTACACGGGCCGGACGCTGGTCTACGAAGACTGCCGTCGTGATATCGAAGTCGAAATCGGCAGCGACTTCGTGGACGAGTTATCGGCGCCGCTCGTGCTGCTGTTGCAAAGCGCGCGCTGGTTCATGCACGAAGCGGCCGTCAGGCTTCGTCAGGAGTTTCGCGACATCTACGAACGATTGGCTGGCAAGTCGGGAAGCCGCGCGGTTGATGCTGCCACGTTCCGCATGGAAGTGCAGGGGACGTTGTTCGGCGGCAGCGGGACGACCGTTTTTGATGAAGTGCAGGAAGAGTTCCGGCGCAAATGGGAGACGGTGTTGGCGGTTTCATCCGAAGAGCGACGCCGCACTTATCGCAGCGAGGATTTGCGCCCGGCAGTCGAAGCAACTTTTGCTGCCCCGCGCGCTGGTTGGAACGCTGCGTTGCACCACAGCCCTGACTTGATGATCGCGGCGGACAGTGTCGAGGCAATTCGTCGCGGCGAGTACGAGATCGTTTTGGGCGAACTGCATCTCGCAGCGATCACGATCGGCGGCTCAGTTTTTTATCAGCAGCATCCGGCGAAACTCCAACTATTGCGCGCAAAGGAACACGACCTGCCCGAGCCGCAGCCGATTCCCGTCATTCCCAACAACTGGATGCCGACGCGCGTTTTCAACTCGCTCGACTCCAAAAAAGATTACTACATCGAGTTCACACCCGAGTCGTTCGTCGCGGAGCGCGAGCAGGCTGTTCTCATCGCCGACTTTGTCGTCGAAGACGTCGACGGCGAATTAGTTGCGCGCACGCGCGATGGGCGCTTGTGTTTCGACGTCCTCGAAATGTTTGGTCGCACGTTCTCCTACTTCATCACGGAGCGGTTCCGCATGTTCGGGCAGTGGAGTCACACACCGCGCGTGAGCATCGATCGCGTGACGGTGACGCGCGAGACGTGGCGGTGCGCGGCAGGCGAACTGGGCTTCGCTAATGTTAAAGACGAAGCCGAGCGTTTCCTCGCAACACGACGATGGGCGCGTTCACTCGGCATGCCGCGACAGGTCTTTGTCAAAGTGCCGATCGAGACGAAACCCTGTTACGTGGATTTCGACAGTCCTGTTTACGTCAATCTCCTCGCGAAGTTGATGCGGCGTACCGCGGCGCAGGGCGGCAAAGACATGCGGGCCGTCTTCACCGAGATGCTGCCGGGCGTTGAACAGAGTTGGTTACCTGACGCTGAGGGGCGACGCTACACCTGCGAACTGCGAATGGTTGCGCTTGATCAGGCGCGCTGAAGAGAGAGGTTTCTCCCGCAAAGGCGCAAAGTCGCAAAGGACTGCCGCGTTCAAAGTCGCAAAGCACTGCCGCGTTTAAGCCGCAAAGCACTGCCCGTTTATGGTTTCCTTTGCGCCTTGGCGTCTTTGCGGGAGAAACCACCACTCACAAGACAGTAACTTTCACCTCAAATATGAGCGAACAAGAGAGGAATATGTCAGCAATGCCGCAGTTCGTCACAGTGACGACAAAGGCGGGCAAAGCCATAGCCGGGATGCACTCCGACCCAGCACAGGCTACGCCACAACACTTGTTAGAACTGCCAGGTGGCGAGTGGGCGCTGTGGCGGTGGGTCGCATTGCGTGGCGCCGGCTTTCCCGCTGACGGTGTGCTGAAATTAAGCGCGCCGGACGCCGCTGTCGCCGCAGATCTTCTGCTTTCGATCGAAGCCCGCTTGCAATCTGAACGCGCAGCGACCATGTCTCTCTTCGACTCCGAACTCACTCGCCTGAAACGTGCCGGGCGTTGGGAGGCTGCCAAGTCGTATCGACTGTGGCTCATCTACGGGATGCGCCTGATGCGCTATGACAACTCACCGCAGTTGAAGTCACCGGAGATCCAGCCTGAAGAGCGAGCCGTAGCGGCCGAGATGAAGGAAGCCGTGCAACGAGTGCTTACGGCCGAAGCGGAGTTGATCGAGGCGCGCAGTGAATTCGAAAAGCAGTTCGCAGCGGCGACGCGTGTCGTATCGCAAGCGATCAGGGCGGTGGCGGAGGACGGCCGTTTCCGCGAAGCCATTGCGTGGCAGAACCGCAGCTTGTTGCGCGCCGGTATAGCGTCGCTCTTGCGTCACGATTCGACGAATGGATCACGCGACTCGAAGCAGCGAAAGAACGAGGAAGCGGTGGCGAGCTACTGGCAGCGGTACTGCGTGAAGAACGACACGATCGGTTTCTTCGGCCCGGTTGGTTGGGCGCGCCTGGTGGATAAAGCCGGAGCGTTCGAGGCACGGCCGGGCCAGGCGTTGCTCGCTGCGCGCGCGGTCTACTTTGAACAATGGGGCATCGACGCGCTCACAGCGCTTATTAATAAGGACACAGCCGCCGTCAACTGGGCTTTACCGCGCCGGCTTCCGGCCGTTCGCCTCGAGGGCGACTCGCTGCATATCGCGTTTCGCCGTCCGATGCGTTTACCGGCGAAGCAGATCGCGGTGTTGCGAGCTTGCGACGGCACGCGCACCGCGGCAGAGATAGCGGCGCAGGTGCGACGCAGCGGCAGCGAATGGCGCAGCGATGCGGAGGTCTTTACGATCCTGAAAGGGTTGAAGACGCAGGGACTGATTGAGTGGAAGTTTGAGGTGCCGTTGTCAGCGTACCCGGAACGTCGTCTGCGCGAGTTGTTGGAGCGTGTCGACGACGATGAGATACGCCGCCGCGTGCTCTCACCGCTGGAAGAATTCGAAGCATGTCGCGAGCGTGTCGCAGCGGCGGCCGGCGACGCCGAGGAACTGGATGCGGCACTGCAGCAGTTG